>NZ_NCTE01000819.1 GCF_002114215.1 Streptomyces sp. 13-12-16
CGTCGCCCGGGGGGCCCGACGGTTCGGGGCGGGGGATGTCGAGGGCGGCGCGGGAGGTCGCCGCCGACCACGCCTCGCCCCGTTTGCCCGCGTCCATCGCCTCGTTGGCCAGGCGGTCGGCGTGCTTGTTCCGGGCGCGCGGGATCCACTCGTAGGTGACCCGATCCGGCGGGAAGACCCGCGCCGCCTCCGCCGCGAGCGGCTTCATCGCCGGGTGCTTGATCTTCCAGCGGCCCGTCATCTGCTCGATGACGAGCTTGGAGTCCATCCGGACGTGGACCCGTGCCTCCGGGTCCAGTTCACGGGCGGCGCGCAGGCCGGCCAGCAGGCCCCGGTACTCGGCGACGTTGTTCGTGGCGACACCGAGGTACTCGGCCGCCTCCACCAGGGTCTCCCCCGTCGCCGCGTCACCCACCACGGCCCCGTAGCCCGCGGGCCCCGGGTTGCCCCGCGACCCGCCGTCCGCCTCGACGATGAACTCCCGCACCGCCAGGACCCCTTACAGTCCCGACTCGGACGTGCGCACCAGGATGCGCCGGCAGTTCTCGCAGCGCACCACCGTGTCGGGGGCGGCGGAACGGACCTCGTTCAGCTCGGTGATGGCGAGCTCCTGGCGGCAGCCCTGGCAGGTGCGGGCGTACAGCTTCGCCGCGCCGATGCCGCCCTGCTGCTCGCGCAGCTTCTCGTACAGGCTCAGCAGCGGGGCGGGCACGGAAGCCGCGACGACCTCGCGCTCCTTCGTCACCGAGGCCGCCTCGCCGTCGATCTCCTCGACGGCCGCGTCCCGGCGCGCGGTGGCGTCGTCGATCCTCCCCTGCACGGAGCCGACCCGCTCGGTCAGCTCGGCGACCCGCTCCTGCGCGGACTCGCGGCGCTCCATGACCTCCAGGACGACGTCCTCCAGGTCGCCCTGCCGCTTGGCGAGGGAGGTGATCTCGCGCTGGAGGTTCTCCAGGTCCTTGGGCGAGGAGACGGCACCGGAGTCGAGGCGCTTCTGGTCGCGGGCGGCGCGCTGGCGCACCTGGTCGACGTCCTGCTCGGCCTTGGTCTGCTCGCGGGCGCAGTCGCTCTCCTCGGTCTGCGCGGCGACGAGCAGGTCGCGCAGCTGGGTGAGGTCCCGGTTCAGCGACTCGATCTCGGCGTGCTCGGGCAGCGACCTCCGCTTGTGCGCGAGCTGCTGGAGGCGGACGTCGAGGTCCTGGACGTCGAGGAGTCGGATCTGGTCGGCGGGCGCGGCGTTCAGTTGGGGGCTCCAGATGTGTCGTCGGTGGTGGTGGGAGACGCCGCGTGGGCGGTCCAGGGGTCGGTGACCGTCTTCGAGACGTGGACCCGCAGGTCCCACCCGTGGCGGTCGGAGATCTCGTCGAGCTGGGCTGCCGCCAGCTCGCACCAGGGCCACTCGGTGGCCCAGTGCGCCGCGTCGAGCAGCGCGAGGGGACTGTGGGCGCGGGCCTCGGAGGCCGGGTGGTGGCGCAGGTCCGCGGTGAGGAAGGCGTCCACGCCGGCGGCCCGGACGTGGTCGAAGAGGCTGTCGCCCGAGCCGCCGCTGACGGCGACCGTGCGCACGAGCGCGTCGGGGTCGCCGGCGACGCGGATGCCCTGCGCGGTGGCGGGCAGGCGTTCGGCGGCACGGGCGGCGAGGT
>NZ_NCTE01000820.1 GCF_002114215.1 Streptomyces sp. 13-12-16
CCCCGACGCCGCGGCCCGCTACCTGCGGCGCGCCCTTCTCGACAGCGCCGCGCAGGGCACCGACCGGGCCCGCCTGCTCGTCGAACTCGGCACCGCCGAGCGTGTCTTCGACCCGCCGGCCTGCGAACGGCACATCGCTCAGGCGATCAGCCTGCTGCCCGAGGCGCGGGACCGTGCCGCGGCGGTGCTGCGCATCGCACCCACCCCCCTCGGCCCCGCCCCGTCCGGTGTGGTCGACCTGCTGCGCCAGGCCGCGGAGGGACTCGGGCCGGCCGCCGCGCTCACCGGAACCGATCGTGACCTCGCCCTGCGCCTGGAGGCCAGGCTGCGCCACTGCGCCTACGAGGATCCCTACGAACTCGCCGACGCCGCCGAACGCCTGCGGCGCCTCGGCTCCCGACCGCCGTTGGACACCGGTGGCGAGCGGGAACTGACGATCGCCCTGCTCCTCGCGGCCACCTTCGGCGCCGGCCTGCCGGCCGCGGACGTGGTCCGCCTGGCGGAGCGCGTCCTGGACCGGGAACCGGCGACCTCCGCCCGCGTCCAGTCCACCCTTCCCCTGGTGGTCATCACCATGGTCGCCGCCGACTCCGTGGAGGCGCTCGACTCCTGGCTCGCCGTCGAGTCCCGGGCCCTGGAACGGCACACCGCGCCGACCGACGCGCTGGTGCACATCGAACGGGCCCTGATCCACATCGGCCGGGGCCGTCTCGACCAGGCCCGCGAACAGTCCGAGACCGCCCTGCGCATGACCGAGGCCGACCGGCACAGTCTCGGCACGGTCGCCACCCTCGCGCACGCCATGGTGGCGTTGGAGACCCGGGACCCCTCGCTGGCCCGGCGCGTGGTCCGGCGCGCCGAACACATCCGTGACGAGGGACTGACCGTCACCGTGATGCTGCGCCTGCTGCAGGCCGCCGGTGACGTGGCGGCCGGCGACCTCACCGGAGCGCTGGACTCCCTCCAGTCCTGCGGCCGCCGCCTGGACGCTGCCGGCTGGCAGAACCCGGTGCTGTTCCCCTGGCGTCCCTGGGCCATCGGTGTCCATCGCCGCCTCGGAGACCTCCGTACGGCGCATTCCCTCGCGGAGGAGGAGCACGCCCGGGCCGAACGGTGGGGGGCGCCGGTGGGTCTGGGCAGGGCGCTGCGCCTGCTGGGCCGACTGGAGCAGGGCGGCCGGGGAACCGCTCTGCTGCGTCAGGCGGTCACCGTGCTGCGCGGCTCCGCCAATCAGCTGGAACTCGCCCGTGCCCTGCTCGCGCTCGCCGAACGCCTGGGCGGGGGAGTGGAGTCGGAGGCCCTGGTCCGGGAGGCCGCCACGCTGGCCACCGCGTGCGGTGCGCCATGGCTGGTGGAACGCGCCGCAGGCGGCGGGCCGTCGCTCCCCGCCGTCCCCGTTCCGGAGGCCGTCCTCACCCGCACCGAACGCCGGGTCGCCGCCTTCGCGTGCAGGGGTCTGACGAACCAGGAGATCGCCGAGACCATGGGAGTCAGTTCCCGGGCGGTGGAGAAGCACCTCACCCATTCCTATCGGAAACTCGGCATCGCCGGCCGACGAGAACTGATCGCCCTGATTTCCGGCGCGTAAAAGACGTCCGACCCGAGGGAATGAGTTCTTCCCGACGCCCGGAAACGGTGTGCGGAATGGGAGCACCGTGCCCGGGCGTTTCCGTGTGCCGTGCCCGCGGTGTGGCGGGGTCCCTGCCCGGAGGCCGTCCGTCCGCCCGGGGCGGGCCCGACCGCCCGCGTCGGGCCGGTGCCGTCGGCCCGGTGTGTCGGTCACACCCCCGCCGACTGCTCCCACCAGGTATTTCGATGCGGTATGAGCGGTCTGGCCGCTTGCGGTCGCCGCGGGCGCACCGAACCCCCGAACACCGAACCCCCTTCGGTGCGGGACCGTACCCACCGAAGGGCCGACCACAGTATTGGCGGGCCGGACCACTTTCGCGTTGACCCGCGGACAGCCGTCTCCGTAATCTCCGCATCATTCAGTCACCGGCACGGCGTTTCAGCGGGATCGGGCACTTCCGTGTCCTCCGGAAAACGTCCGTGTTCCTGGTTCCCTCGCCGCACCACGCAGAAGGGTCTGAGTTCCTTGACGCTCTCTCCCCACGACCTCGTCATGGACCGTCCGAACATCCTCGACGGGACCGAGGCGCTGGACGCCGCGGCCGCCGGCGTCCATGGGTCCCCCACCTCCGTGGCCTGCCTGGACCCCACCCTGACCATCCAGCAGGTCAGCCAGGAGTTCGACCGCCGGTTCGGCAGCCCCGCGGAGGACCTCTGCGGCCGTCCCTTCTGCGACCTGGTGCACCCCAGCGTCCGGCAGCCCCTGATGCGGCAGTTCTCGCGCATGCTGGAGGGCAAGCGGCACCGGTTCGCCACCGAGGTCATCACCGTGGGCCAGGACACCGCGCACACGCTTCCGCTGACCGCGACGGCGGTGCGCGGCGGCCACCTCCCGGACGTCGCCGCGATCCTGGTGATGCTGCCCGCGGCGGACGGCGAGGGCACGGACTCCGGGGTCGTGGTGCCCCGGAAGAAGCTCCTCAGCGAGGTGGACGCCCGTATCCTCGAAGGCATAGCCGCCGGTGTCTCCACCGTGCCGCTCGCCTCCCGTCTCTACCTCAGCCGCCAGGGAGTCGAGTACCACGTCTCCGGTCTGCTCCGGAAGCTCAAGGTGCCGAACCGGGCCGCCCTGGTGTCCCGGGCCTACTCCATGGGCGTGCTCAAGGTCGGCACCTGGCCGCCGAAGGTCGTCGAGGACTTCGTCAAATGAGTCCGGTACCCGTCGGCCGGCGCGCGCTCCGCCGCGGCGGCCGGCGGGTCCTTCCTCCCCGGCGGGTGGCACGGTGGGGTCCATGACCGAACTGAACGGCTCGCCCGTCGCCCCGGAGGCGCTGAGGGCACTGGCCCTGACCAACTACGGCCACTTCACCACCATGGCGGTCGAGGACGGCCGGGTCCGTGGACCGGAACTGCACCTCGACCGTCTGGCCCGGGACTGCCGTGTCCTCTTCGACGCGACGCTCGACCTCGCACGGGTGCGGGTCTGGGCGCGCCGGGCGGTGCCGGCGACGGGCCGGTGCACCGTGCGGATCACGGTCTTCGATCCGGCCCTCCACCTCGGCAACATCGCCCAGGACGCGGACCCGCGGGTCCTGGTGACGGCCAGGCCCGCGCCCGCTGCCGGGGCGGAGCCGCTGCGGGTGCGGTCCGCCGTTCACCTCCGGGACCTCCCGGAGGTGAAGGGCGTCGGTCTGTTCGGCGTCCTGCGGCTGCGGCGCGAGGCGCGGCGGGCCGGCTTCGACGACGTCCTGTTCACGGACGGCGGCTCGGGGGTGCTGGAGGGCAGCACCTGGAACGTCGGCGTCGTCCGCGAGGGCCGGGTGGTCTGGCCCGCCGGTCCGGCCCTGGCGGGCACCGCCCGCGAGCTCCTGCGCCGCGCCGGGGTCGGGACGTCCGCCCGCGTCACCTTGCCCGAACTCGCCCGGTGCGAGGCCGTGTTCGCGACCAATGCCGCCGTCGGGGTCGTTCCCGTCACCCAGGTGGACGAACTCGTGTTCCCCGCCGATCACCCCACGGTGACCGCCCTCGTCGAACGCTACGCGTCGCTCCCGGCCGAGCGGCTGTAGTACGCACGCGCCCCGGACCGGGGCGCGCGCACCGAACTGTTGACAGGTCTACATCAAAGCGGAACGCTTGAGAGCGCTCTCAAATCCTTCCCCCCACCGACGAAGTCGAACGGAGGCAGAGCATGTTCCGCCTACTCGGACGCCGCGTCCTCACCCTGGGGACGGTCATCGCCTCGGTGATCGCCGGCTCACTGCTCACCGCCGGGACGGCCGCTCCCGCCGCGGTCCCGGACACCATCCCCCTGAAGATCACCAACAACTCGGGCCGCGGCGAGCAGCTGTACGTCTACAACCTCGGCACCCAGCTGTCGACCGGCAGACAGGGCTGGGCCGACGCGAGCGGCACGTTCCACCCCTGGCCCGCGGGCGGCAACCCGCCCACCCCCGCGCCCGACGCCTCGATGACGGGCCCGGCGGCAGGACAGTCCACGACCATCCGCGTCCCCAAGTTCTCCGGCCGCATCTACTTCTCCTACGGCCGGAAACTCGTCTTCAAGCTGACCACCGGCGGCCTGGTGCAGCCCGCCGTGCAGAACCCGACGGACCCCAACCGCGACATCCTCTTCAACTGGTCCGAGTACACCCTCAACGACTCGGGCCTGTGGCTCAACAGCACCCAGGTGGACATGTTCTCCGCCCCCTACTCGGTGGGGGTGCGGCGCGCCGACGGCAGCACGACGAGCACCGGCAAGCTCAAGCCCGGCGGCTACAACGCGGTCCTCAACACGCTCAGGGGGCGGTCCGGAGGCTGGGCCGACCTGATCCAGACCCGCTCCGACGGCACCGTGCTGCGCGCCCTGTCCCCGCTGTACGGACTGGAGACGGGCGCCCTGCCGGCGTCGGTCATGGACGACTACATCAACCGGGTCTGGCAGAAGTACACCGGCTCCACCCTGACGGTCACCCCCTTCGCCGACCAGCCGGGCACCAAGTACTACGGCCGGGTCTCCGGTGGCGTCATGAACTTCACCAACGGCGCGGGAACCGTCGTCACCGGCTTCCAGAAGCCGGACGCCTCCTCCGTCTTCGGCTGCCACAGGATGCTCGACGCCCCCAACGACCAGGTGCGCGGCCCGATCTCCCGCACCCTGTGCGCCGGATTCAACCGCTCCACGCTCCTGACCAACCCCAACCAGCCCGACTCCGGCTCCGGCGGCTTCTACCAGGACTCCGTCACCAACCACTACGCCCGCGCCATCCACGCGCAGACGGCCGACGGCAAGGCGTACGCCTTCGCCTTCGACGACGTGGGCAACCACGAGTCGCTCGTCCACGACGGCAACCCGAGCCAGGCCTCCCTCGTCCTCGACCCCTTCGACTGACCGGGCCGGTGGCGGCGCGCGGACCGGACGCGCCGCCACCGGACCGCCGGAGGACGGCGGTCAGCGCGGCGGTACGGGCCGCACGGCCAGGACGGCGATGTCGTCGTCGCTGTCGGCGCCCAGCCCGATGAGCAACTCGTCGCAGAGCACGTCGAGCGGCTCCCGGGCCAGCGCCGCCGCATGCCGGCGCAGCCGCTCCATGGCGTCGTCCAGGTGCTCTCCCCGGCGTTCGATCAGTCCGTCGGTGTACAGCAGCACCGTCGCGTGCGCCGCGATCGCGTCCCGGGCCCGGGGACGGGACACCCGGGGGTCCACCCCGAGCAGCAGCCCCGAGCCGTCCTCCAGGTAGCGGGTACGGCCGTCCGGTTCGATGAGCAGCGGCGGAGGATGCCCGGCGGAGGAGTGCACCAGCTCCCAGGGGCCGTCCTCGGAGCCCTTGACCAGAGCGTAGACACAGGTGGCGGTGGACTCGAGGTAGAGGCTGTGGTTCGCCATGTCCAGGCGGTGCAGAACGGTCTCGGGCGGCTCCTGACGGTCCACGGCGATGCCCCGCAGCATGCTGCGCAACTGGCTCATGGCAATGGTCGCGTCCAGGTTGTGCCCGGTGACGTCGCCGATGACCAGCGCCGTGTCCCCGCTGGGCAGGAGGAAGCCGTCGTACCAGTCACCGCCCACCTGCGCGGTGGCGGAGGAGGCGGCGTAGCGGGCGGCCAGCCGCAGATGACCGACCTCCGGCAGCCTCGGCAGCAGCGACCGCTGGAGACGTTCGGCGATGTTGCGCGTCTCCTGGTGGAGACGGAGGTTGTCCACGCCCAGGGCGAGACCGCGCACCAGGTCGTGGACCAGCGGCAGATCCTCTTCCGTGAACGGCGTCCGGCGTCCGCGGCGGGCCACCGTGAGGGCGCCGATGATCTGCCTGCGGGCCCGCAGCGGGGCGACGACCGCGCTGTCCGCGCCCATGGTCCGGAACAGCCCCAGGTAGTGGGCGTCCAGGGGGCTCGCGACCTGGCTGGACGACGGCGGCCCGGTGAGCAGCAGCGGGCCCGCCCCGCGCAGCGCACGGGCCAGGGGACCGCGGGCGGCGTCGGACACCGGCGGGAGCCGGCCCTCGTACTCCTCGGGCCGGGGACCACGGAGCGAGCGGTGGGTGAGGGAGACCCGCTCCACCTGGCCGCTCTCCGTGAACAGGTCCACCGCGCACCAGTCGGCCAGCCGCCTGGTGATGATCCGGCCCACCCGCTCCAGACCCTCCTCCAGGTGCGGGGCGTTGCTCAGCGCGGCCGACGTGTCGGCCAGCAGCGACAGCCGCTCCAGCGTGGTCCGGTCCGTGTCCCGGCCGTGCTCACCGGCGGCCGGCGGGGGCAGCCGCTCCGGTTCTCCCTCCGGCATGGACCGGGCGCGGCCGGGCCGGTCCGTGGAGGGGTCGGGAACGGCCGCCCGCGGGGCGAGCTGGGCGACGAAGACGGTGCGGCCGTCGGCCGTCTCCTGCGGCTGGATGAACAGCCGCACGGGGACCAGCCGGCCGTCGCGGTGCAGCGCGGGCAGCGGCACCGAGCGGCCCAGGATCCGGGGCTGCCCGCTGAGCAGCAGGGACGTGAACGCCGCGACGTGCCGTCTGCGGAGGTGTTCCGGGACGAGTGCGGTGAGCGGACGTCCGACGAGGTCGTCCGGGTGCCAGCCGAGCAGGTCCGCCGCCGGCCCGTTCGCCGCGATGATCCGGTTCCGCTCGTCGGCGGCGATCGTCGGGGTCCTGCTCGCCTGCACCTGCCCGGCGTCCCACGCCACCAGTTCCGAGGGGCTGGTGCCCGGATCCCCGGGCACCACCGTCCACGCCGTGGGGTGCGCCCCCGCCAGCTGTCCGACGATCTGGTCGAACAGCCACTGGTGGAAGAGACGCTGCCGCGGCAGCGCCGGGAGCGTCAGCAGGCGCTCCTCACGGGCGCCCTCCTCGACCAGGTCGAGCACCGCGCGCAGGGTCTGCACCGACGGCTCGGCGTCCGGCGGCACCGACAGGGGCAGTGAGCGGATCGCCTGCCCGGAGGGCTCCCGCCGCAGCGCGGTCGTCACGGACGTGGTGATCAGCTGGCTCATGTCCAGTGCGACGGCCAGGTCCTCGGGGGGTACACCGAGATCGTGACCGGCGGCGACGGCCAGGGTCACCTCGCGCAGCAGGGCGTGCCGGTGCTGCTGAGCCGCCGCGCAGAGCGCCGCCGGCACGTCGAGCAGCGTCACCGTCGTTCCCGGGACGGAGGGTGCCGCGGCGGGTTCCCAGTCGTCCGGGCGCCGGGGCGGCCCCTCGGGCCGCAGCTCGAACCAGACCGTCTTGCCCCCGGCACCGGTCTCGACGCCCTGCCGGGACGACAGCCCGGCGACCAGCGGCAGACCCAGTCCCGTGCCGGCGTAGGGCGGGCATCCGTGCGGCACGAGCACGCGGTCCGGCCGGCGGTCGCCGACCCGCACACGGACCGTGCCGTCGTCGACGCGGGCCGCCACCTCGACCTCGGTGCGGGCGTGCAGGACGGCGTTGGTGACCAGTTCACTGACCAGCAGCTGAGCCGTGTCCACCAGGTCCGGTGCGGCACCACCGAGGACATCCCGCACGAACCGCCGGGCCTCCGCCACGCTCTCCGGCGCCGGAGGGAACCGACGCGACGGTGTCCCGCGGGCATCGAGGTCGGCCATGGTCTCAGTCTGCCTCACCGGCCCCGGCCGTCCCCCGGCCGACACGGTGGAACCCCGCCGCACGTCCTCTCGAACGGATCCCGGGCGATCACCGTGACCGGCGGGCCCCATAAGGTGCCTCCATGTCTGCCACGTTGAACGCGGGGAGAACCCGCGCCGCGCTGCGCACGTCGGCGCGCGTCTCCGGTGAGCTGCTGCTGGTCCTGGTGGCGGCGGCGGTGGTGCTGTGGGTGCTGGGCCGGATGTGGTCGGTGGTCTGGCCGCTGATAGTCGGTCTCCTCCTCACCACGCTCACCTGGCCCCCGACCCGTTTCCTGCGCCGGCGCGGCCTGGCCCCCGCGCTCGCCGCCTCCCTGGTGACCGTGCTCTTCCTGCTGGTGGCCGCGGGCACCGCGGCCCTGATCGCGGTGCCCGTGGCATCGGAGTCCGGCGAGCTGGCCGACGGTGTCGTCGAGGGCGTCCAGAGGCTGCGCGAATGGGCCGCGGGGCCGCCGCTGAACATCGACGACGCACAGATCGCCGGTGCCTTCGACACCGCGACCGCCCGCATCCAGGACAGCGCCGGGGCCATCGCCACCACCGCCGTCACCGGCGTGAGCACCGTCTTCAACGGTGTGGTCACGGCCGTCCTCGCGCTCTTCCTGATGTTCTTCTTCCTCAAGGACGGCCCGCGCTTCCTGCCGTGGCTCGGCCGGCAGCTCCCCGGCCGGCTCGCCACGGACGTGCCCGCCGTCGCCGAGCGGTGCTGGCTCACCCTGGGCTCGTTCGTACGGTCCCAGGCGCTCGTCGGCCTGATCGACGCCGTACTGATCGGCCTGGGCCTGTGGATCCTGGACGTCCCCCTGGTGCTGCCGCTGGCGGTGCTGACCTTCGTGTCCGCGTTCGTGCCCATCGTGGGGGCCCTGTTCGCCGGTTTCGTCGCGGTGCTGATCGCGCTGGTGTCCAACGGCCTGACGGACGCTCTGCTCGTGCTGGCCGTCATCGTCGTGGTGCAGCAGCTCGAGGGCAACGTGTTCCAGCCCATGATCCAGAGCCGCGGTCTCGGACTGCACGCGGCGGTCGTCCTGCTGGCGGTGACGCTCGGCGGCAGCCTCTCCGGCATCGTCGGCAGCCTGCTCGCCGTACCGGTGGCCGCGCTGATCGCGGTCGTCTGGAACTACCTGCGCGAGCAGCTCTCCGACCCGCCGCCCGCACTGCCGGCCGACGGCTCCTCCGCCTGACCGGCACGCCCACCTTCCGCACCGACAGGAGGCCCCCCCGTGACGTACGACCTCACCGCACTGCGTGCCCGGATTCCCGCGCTGGCCGCCGGTACCGCGCACTTCGACGGCCCCGGCGGCACCCAGATGCCGCTGCCCGTCATCGAGGCGATCGCCGCCGCGCTCTCCCGGCCGCTCTCGATCCGCGGCGACGGCCTGCCCGGCGAGCGCAACGCCGAGACCGTCGTCGTCGAGGCCCGGCGCGCCATGGCCGACCTGCTGGGCGCCGACCCGGCGGGCGTCGTCTTCGGCCGCAGCGCCACCCAGCTCACCTACGACTTCTCCCGTACCCTCGCCGCGACCTGGTCACCGGGCGACGAGGTGGTCGTCAGCCGGCTGGACCACGACGCCAACATCCGCCCCTGGGTGCAGGCGGCCGAACGGGCCGGCTGCACCGTCCGATGGGCGGACTTCGACCCGGCCACCGGCGAACTGACCGCCGACGACGTCCGCGGCCGACTCTCCGGCCGCACCCGACTGGTCGCGGTCACCGCGGCCTCCAACCTGATCGGCACGATGCCCCCGATCGCCGAGATCGCGCGGATCACGCACGAGGCGGGCGCCCTGCTGTACGTCGACGGGGTGCACTACGCCGCACACGCCCCGGTCGACGTCGAGGCGCTCGGCGCGGACTTCCTCGTCTGCTCCCCGTACAAGTTCCTCGGCCCCCACCACGGCGTCCTGGCCGCCCGTCCCGAACTCCTGGAGACACTGCGCCCGGACAAACTGCTGCCCTCCACGGACGCGGTGCCCGAGCGCTTCGAACTGGGCACGCTGCCTTACGAGTTCCTCGCGGGCACCCGTGCGGCGGTCGACTTCCTGGCCGGGCTGGGCGCCGGGCCGGGCGGCAGCCGCCGTGAACGGCTCGCCTCGGCGTTCGAGGGGATCGAGGAACACGAGGGCGTCCTGCGCGACCGGCTGGAGAAGGGGCTGGCGGCCCTGGAGCAGGTCACCGTCCACTCCCGGGCGGCCCGGCGCACCCCGACCCTGCTGCTCACCCTCGACGGCCACCGCACCGAGGACGCCTACCGTTTCCTCGCCGGACGCGGTGTCCACGCGCCCTCCGGCAGCTTCTACGCGCTGGAGGCGTCCCGCCACCTCGGCCTCGGCGACACCGGCGGCCTCCGCGTCGGCCTGGCCCCCTACACCAGCGGTGAGGACGTCGACCGGCTGCTGACGGGCCTGTCCGACTTCCTGGAGCGGAGGACGGACGCACATGGGTGAGGACGGCGGTCTCACCTACGGCCCCCGCGGCGCCACCGCTCCGCGGGCCCCCATCTGGCCGGCGTCCCCGCCCGGGTTCCGCCGGTTCGAGAGGACCGTGACGATCGGACGGGGGGAGGACGCCTGGAACGCCGCCGGCGAGGCGGTGCTGCGGTGGGAGGTCAAACGGCGCAGCGGCTTCGCCGTCGCCCCGGCCGACGGGGGCGGCACCGGCGTGCGCGAGCGCGGGCGGTACACCGTCACGGCGGGCCTCGGCCGGTGCGTCGTACGGGAACCGGTCGAGGTCGTCGCCGTGGTGGAGACCGGGGACCGGCGCGGTTTCGCCTACGGCACCCGCCGGGGCCACCCGGTCAGCGGCGAAGAGGCCTTCATCGTGCACCGGGACGGCGACGGCCGGGTCCTGCTGACCCTGCGCTCCCTGACCCGGGCGGCGCCGGCGGGTCCCTGGCGCCCGCTCTTCCCCGTTCTCCTGCTGGCGCAGCTCCACGTCCGCAGGCGCTACCTCCGTGTCCTGCGGGACGCGGGGGTCAGGAGTACAGCGCCGTGATCTCCTTCGCGTACGCCTCCTGCGCCGCCCGCCGTTTCACCTTCAGCGAGGGGGTCAGCAGTCCGTTCTCCTCGGTGAACTCGCCCTCGACCAGGGTGAAGGCGCGGATGGACTCCGCGCGGGAGACGGCCTCGTTGGCGTAGTCGACGGCCTTCTGCACGTCGGCGCGCATCCGCGGGTCGCGTACGACCTCGGACATCGGGGTGTCGGCGGGCATCTTGCGCACCGCCAGCCAGTGGGCGACCGTCTCGGGGTCGAGGGTGATCAGCGCGGCCACGAAGGGGCGGTTGTCGCCGACGACGAGGCACTGGCCGACGGGCGGGCGGCTGCGCAGCCGGTCCTCCAGGACGGCCGGGGAGACGTTCTTGCCCCCGGAGGTGACGAGGATGTCCTTCTTGCGGCCGGTGATGGTCAGATAGCCGTCCTCGTCGAGGGAGCCGAGGTCGCCGGTGGCGAACCAGCCGTCGTCGAGCGCCTCGTCGGTGGCGGCCGGGTCGTTCCAGTACGACCCGAAGACGATGCCGCCCTTGATCCGCACCTCGCCGTCGTCGGCGATGCGGACCGCGGTGCCGGGGACCGGCAGACCGACCGTGCCGGGGCGGGGGCCCAGCGGCGGGACGACCGTGGCGGCGGCGGTGGTCTCGGTCAGGCCGTAGCCCTCGTAGACCATGATGCCGGCCGCGTAGAAGAAGAGGTTGAGGTCCCGCTCCAGCGGGGAGCCGCCGCTGATGGCGTAGCGCACCCGCCCGCCGAGTTCCTTGCGGACCCGGCGGTAGACCAGCAGGTCGTACAGGGCCCACGCGGCGTACAGCCGCGGGCCGGGACCCTTGCCGCGGCCCAGGAACCTGTCGAGGTGGGCCTCGCCGAAGCGGACGGCGACGCGGTGGGCGCGTTCGAAGGAGGCGCCCCGGCCGATCTTCTCGGCGGTGGCCCGGCCGGTGTCGTGGATCTTCTCGAAGAGGTAGGGCACGCCGACCAGGAACGTCGGACGGAACGCCCTGAGCGCGGGCCGGAGTTCGGCGGGCTTGATGCTCGGGCAGTGGCCGGTCTCGATGCGGGCGAGCAGACAGGCGATCTGGATGGTGCGGCCGAGGATGTGGGCGAGCGGGAGGAAGAGCAGGGTCGAGGCGACCTGGTCGGTGACCTCCTTGAAGACGGGGTGCAGCAGCTCGACCGTGTTGGCGGCCTCGGCGTACAGGTTGGCGTGGGTGAGGACGCAGCCCTTGGGGCGCCCGGTGGTGCCGGAGGTGTAGCAGACGGTCGCGACGGTGTCGGGGGTCAGGGCCGTACGGCGCCCGGTGACCTCCTCGTCGGGGACGTCCCGGCCGAGCGCGGTGAGTTCGGCGAGGGCGTCCGTGTCCAGTTCCCACACGCGCGGCGGTTCCGGGTGGGCGGCGGTGCCGGCGGTGACGGCGGCCGTGTTCTGCGCGGTCTCCGTGACGACGTACCGGGCGCCGGAGTCACGGACGATCCACTCCACCTGCTCCGCCGAGGAGGTGGGGTAGACCGGCACGACCCGGCCGCCGGCGGACCAGATCGCGAAGTCCAGGACCGTCCACTCGTAGCGCGTACGGGACATCACGGCGACCCGGTCGCCCGGTTCCAGCCCGGCGGCGATCAGCCCCTTGGCCACGGCGGTGACCTCCCGGGCGAAGGCCGCCGCCGTCACCGGGCGCCAGGTGCCGTGCTCCTCGCGCCGCAGCACCACCGCGTCGGGTGCCTCGGCCGCGTTGGTGAACGGGATGTCGGCCGTGCTGCCGGTGGTCCGCCGCGGGGCCAGAACCGCCGTACGGGCCTCACGGACGACGCCGTGCTCGTCCCTGACGGTCTCGACCACGGTCCGGTTCGTCGGACCCGTGCGTCGTGTCGCCCGTTTCAGATCCCTGCGTACGCCCATGACGGCTCCCGGTCGCGGCTGATGCTCTCGTGCTGGTGCTGCCGTACTTACTCCAAAGTAAACTTACCCGTGCGTAAGAATCAGTCAATGGGCGGGGGTCAGTCCAGTCGGTCCGCCGCACGGATCGCCTTCGCCAGCCCGCGGATGTCCTCGTCCTCCGTCCGGTCCGCCAGGTCGCCCGCGCGTTCGGAGAGTTCACCGAGACCGGGGGCGCCCGGCAGCGCGCTGTAGCGGTGGTCGGAGGAGCGCAGGGCGTCGGCGAAGTAGGCCGCGGTCGCGGTGACCGCCAGACCGCGCCGCGCGCTCCACACGGAGTCGGCGAGACCGCCGGCCTCCAGGTCGCCCGTCTCCTCGTGCGGGGTGCGGCTGTCGGGGTCGAGCCAGCGCACGGTGGCCGTCGCGAGGTGGCCCTCCGCCCCCGGCCGGGTGCGCACGGCGTACAGGGCGGTCACGGTGTGGCCGGGGCCGACCTCGCCGCCGTCCACGCGGTCGTCACGGAAGTCCTCGTCGGCGACCCGCCGGTTGTCGTAGCCGACGAGCCGGAACTCGGCGACCGTCTCCGGGTCGAAGGCGACCTGCGCCTTGGCGTCACGGGCCGTCAGCTCGATGTTGCGGGGAAGCTGCTCGCAGAACACCTCGCGGGCGTCCTCCTCGCCGGACACGTACACCGTGTGGCCGTCGCCCTCGTCGGCGAGCCTCTCCATGAGTTCGTCGCCGTAGTCGCTGCCGACACCGACGCCGAACAGGGTGATGCCGTGCTCGCGGCGGGACTCCCCGATGCGTTCGAGGATCGCGTCGGCGTCCGTGTCACCGGTGTTGGCGAGGGCGTCCGAGACGAGCACGACCCGGTTGGTCGCGCCCTCGCGCAGCCCCTCGACGGCGGTCCCGTACCCGGCCTCCACACCCGCCCCGAGGTCGGTGGAGTCGGTCGGCTCCAGGCTGTCGACGGCGTCGTGCACCTCGCCCCGGTTGCCGCCGAGCCGGGTCATCGGCAGGACGGTCTCGGCCTCGTCGCTGAAGGTGACGACGGCCACCGAGTCGTCGTCGCGCAGCTGGTCCGTCATGGTCGCGAGGGAGTCCCGCGCGAGGTCGAGGCGGCCCGGTTCCGCCATCGAACCCGAGATGTCGATGACGAACGTCAGGGCGACGGGCGGGCGTTCACCGTCCGGATCGGCGGCCCTGGTGGCCAGGCCGACCCGGACCAGCGACCAGTCCTCCTCCTCCTCCGTGCGGGCGCCGTCCACGGTGACCGTGAAGCCGTCACCGCCGGGACGCTCGTAGTCCTGCCGGAAGCTGTTGACGAACTCCTCGGGACGGACGGTCGACGGATCCGGCAGCCGGCCCTCGGCGAGGGTGCGGCGGGCATAGCCGTACGAGGCGGTGTCGACGTCCAGCGCGAAGGTCGACAAGTGGTCGGGACCGGGGGCGACCTCGCGGGAGTCCTGCCCGCCCTCGCCCCGTTCACCCTCGTACCGCCCTCCCGGGCCCCGGTCGGGGGCGGGCGGCGGCCCCGAGTCGCCCCCGCGGTCGTAGGAGGCGTCGTTCGCCCTGGAGCCGCTGTCGCTCCCCGCGCCGCAGCCGCCGACCAGCAGGCAGCTCGCCGCCGCGAGCGCGAGCAGCGCTCCGGCCG
>NZ_NCTE01000821.1 GCF_002114215.1 Streptomyces sp. 13-12-16
AGGCGAGTTCCGGTTCGTGATGGGCCTCCAGGAGGCCGCCGTCGTCGGCATGGCCGACGGCTACGCCCAGGCCACCGGCGAACCCGCACTGGTGATCATCAACGGCGGGCCGGGCCTCGCCAACGCGATGGGCAGCGTCTACACCGCCGCGTCCGCGAAGACCCCGATGGTGATCCTCGGCGGGCAGCAGGCCCGCAAGATGCTGCTCGGCGAGCCCTTCCTGGTCGCCAAGGACGCCACCCAGCTGCCCAAGCCGTACATCAAGTGGGCCGGCGAGCCCGCGCGGCCGCAGGACGTCCCGGCGATGATCGCCCAGGCGTACCAGATCGCCCGGCAGGCGCCGCAGGGGCCGGTGTTCGTCGCCGTGCCCGAGGACGACTGGGTACGGCCCGCCGACCCCGAGCCGCTGCGCATCGCGCGGGTGGAACGCGCCGTCGTCCCCGACCCGGCGGCGCTCGACCTGATCGCCGCGGCCCTCGACGGCGCCGAGCGGCCCGGCCTGATCGCGGGCGGACCGGTGGACGCGCAGGGCGCCCGCGCCGACCTGATCGCCCTCGCCGAGAAGCTCAACGCGCGCGTGTGGGGCGCCCCGGTGTGGAACCGCGGCGCGTTCCCCGAGGACCACCCGCTGTTCGCCGGTGTGCTGCCGCCCATCCCCGAGCTGATCAACGAGCGGCTGGCCGACCGGCACGACGTGGTCGTCGTCCTCGGCGGACCGGCGTTCACCCTGTTCACGGCCTGGGACCTGTTCTCCACCGCACCGGCCGACCTGGACCGCAGCCCCCGCCCCGCGCTCACCGCGGACGTGGAGTTCCTGCACGTCACCGACGACCCGCAGGCAGCCGCGGCCACCCTGGCCGACCGTGCCTTCATCGCCCCGCCCGGCGCGGTGGTCAAGGGTCTCGTACCGCTGGTGCGGCAGCGCCCCCGCACCGAACTCGCCCCGGTGCGCGAACCGGTGGCGGTGCCGGAGGCGTCGACCCCGCTCACCCAGGCGTACCTCTTCCACCTGCTCTCCAGGGAACTCCCCGACGACGCCGTACTGTTCGAGGAACTGCCCATCGCCCGCGCGGACTTCCACGAGCAGATCCCGCTCGGTGCCGGCAACGGCTACTTCGCCACCGCGAGCGGTGCCCTCGGCTTCCCGTTCGCGGGCGCCGTCGGCTACGCGCTCGCCCGCCCCGACCGCCGGGCCGTGGTCGTCGTCGGCGAGGGCTCGGCCCAGTACACGCTGCACTCCCTGTGGACCGCGGCGCGGCACAACCTGCCGGTCACCTACGTCATCCCCGACAACGCCGGCTACCTGTCCCTCAAGTACTACCTGCAGGACCAGAAGTCCTGGGAGGCGGGCTACGACCTCAGCGGCGTCGACATGGCGCAGATAGCCCGCGGGTTCGGCGTCCGCGGCGAGCGGATCGACTCGCCCGAGGGCCTGCGGGCGGCCCTGCGCGACGCCCTGCACGCCGACGGCCCGGTCCTGCTGGACGTCGTGGTCGACGACCCCGGCCTGTTCCGTCTCTGACCCGTCCCCCCTTCACCCCTCGGGAGTCCTCATGACGACCACGGCCGAGACCGGTACGGCACCGGTCGGCGACCACCCGGAAGGCGCCGTCGTCCACCACCCGGCGGGCACCGGCCCGACCCTCTGGTTCGGTGACGCCATCTACACCTTCAAGGCGACCCGCGAGAACACCGGCGGCTCGCTGACCCTGGCCGAGGCCACCGTGCCGCCGGGCGGCGGACCGCCCCCGCACATCCACCCGCGGGCCGACGAGGCCTTCTACATCCTCAGCGGCACCATCGAGTTCCTGAACGGCGAGAAGACGTTCACCGCGGGCACCGGCGACTTCGTGTTCGTGCCGCGCGGGACCCGGCACCGCTTCCGCAACGTCGGCCTGCAGACCGCGCACCTGCTCTTCATGTTCACCCCGGCCTACCTCGAGGAGTTCTTCACCGAGATAGGCCGGGAGGCGCGGGCCGGCGAGGCGCCGCTGCCGCTGACGCCCGAACAGAAGCAGATGATCGTGGACCTCGCACCGCTCCACGACCTCCAGCTGGCTCCCTGAGCCGCGCCCCGGACGACGTACGAGAGGAAACCCGGACGGCATGACAGAACAGGCCACCATGCGCGCCGCCGTCATCGAGGGCTTCGGCCCGGCCGACACCCTGCGGGTGCGTGATCTGCCCGTGCCGGTCCCGGGCCGCGGAGAGGTCCTGGTACGGGTCCACGCGGCCGGGATCAACGCCATCGACTGGGCCACCCGCGCCGGGCACGGCGTCGGGGTGCCCCGCTTCCCCGCCGTGCTCGGCTGGGACCTCTCCGGCACGGTGGCCGCCACCGGCCCCGGCGCCGGACGGTTCGCCGTCGGCGACGCC
>NZ_NCTE01000822.1 GCF_002114215.1 Streptomyces sp. 13-12-16
TTTCCAGGTCTTCATCCCGCTGCGCTACCAGCACGACTTCGTGGACGTGAAGGACGGCAAGGTACGCAACCGGCTCCAGGCGCGGACGCAGATGGCGACCGGGGCGGAGGCGCTGAAGACGTTCGCGGTGTCGCGGCTGCTGTTCGACAACGTGCCGCACGTCAAGGTGTTCTGGGTGATGCACGGCGTGCAGACGGCGCAGCTCGCGCTGCAGCACGGGGCGGACGACATGGACGGGTCGGTGGTCGAGTACAAGATCACGCACGACGCGGACGACTTCGGCACGCCGAACAAACTCACCCGTGAGGATCTGCTGGACCTCATCCGCGACGCGGGGTTCCGGCCGGTGGAACGCAACACCCGGTACGAGGTGATCCGGGAGTACGACGGTCCCGACCCGGCGCGCCGGGAGTCCCCCCAGCCGATGCAGGTCTGAACCGGACACCGACCCGCACCGACTCGCAGACCGGAAGGATGATCATGTCAGTCCCCACGGACGAGAACGACCTCGAAGTCTGGATCGACCAGGACCTGTGCACCGGAGACGGCATCTGCGCCCAGTACGCGCCGGATGTCTTCGAGCTGGACGTGGACGGTCTCGCCTACGTCAAGGACGAGGAGGACGAGCTGTGCACCACGCCCGGTGCCGCCGTCCCCGTCCCGCTGTCACTGCTTCGTGACGTGGCGGACTCCGCCAAGGACTGCCCGGGTGACTGCATTCACGTACGTCGCCGCTCGGACCGTGTGGAGGTGTACGGCCCCGACGCCTGAGCCCGCAGTCCCACCCGTCCCCAACCCGCCGAGGAGTTGCCGTCATGGCGGTTTTCCCCACCACCGCACATCCCTTACCGCCCGCGCACGGGCTCCTCCGGCGGCCCAGGGTCGGCCACATCGGTTTCCTCAACAGCTTTCCGCTGTACTGGGGTCTGGCCCGGACCGGTGGTCTGCTCGACATGGACCTGGTCTCCGACACCCCCGACGCTCTGAGCAACGCCCTCGTGGCCGGCGACCTGGACATCGGTCCGATCAGCCTGGTCGAGTTCCTCCGCCATGCCGACGATCTGGTGGTACTGCCGGACATCGCCGTGGGCTGCGACGGGCCCGTGATGTCCTGTCTCATTCTCAGCAGAACGCCACTGGAGCGGTTGGACGGCGCGCCCGTGGCCCTGTGCTCCACCAGCCGTACGTCCGTCCGTCTCGCGGAACTGCTGCTGGCCGAGAGGACGGGCGTCGATCCCGACTACTTCGTGTGTCCACCGGACCTCGGCACGATGCTGTCCCGGGCGCGTGCGGGCGTGCTCATCGGTGACCCCGCCCTGCGGGCTTCGCTGTCGGAGGCGCCCGCCAACGGCCTGGAAGTGCACGACCTCGGACAGATGTGGCGGGACTGGACGGGGTTGCCGTTCGTCTTCGCCGTGTTCGCAGCCCGCCGGGACTTCCTCGCCCGGGAGCCCGAGAAGGTCCACCAGGTACACGAGGCACTGCTCGCCTCCCGGGACGTGGCATTGGAGAACGTGGAGACGGTGTGCCGACGGGCAGCGTCCTGGGTGCCCCACGGTCCCGAGGTCCTCCAGCGCTACTTCACCACCGCCCTCGACTTCCGTCTCGGCCGACGTCAGCTGGCCGGTGTCCGGGAGTTCGCCAGCAGGGCCGGGGGCGGAGCGGCGGGCTTCCCCCGCGAGCTCGACCTGCGGTTGCTCGACGGCGCTGAGGCGCGGTGAGTACCGCATGACACCCATCACCATCGCCGAGGCACGAGAAAGGGCGTCTGCCATGTCGCGGTCCACCCCGGAGCACTCCGAACTCACGGCCGTCCTCGACCGTGCCGCCGCCGGTGGGCGGATCACCCCCGAGGAGGCCCTCGACCTCTACCGCGACGCCCCGCTGCACGCGCTGGGCGCCGCCGCCGACGCCGTGCGCAGGCGCCGGTACGCCGGTACGGAGCACATCGCGACGTACATCATCGAGCGGAACATCAACTACACGAACGTGTGCGTCACGGCGTGCAGGTTCTGCGCCTTCTACGCGGCCCCCAAGGACACCGCCAGGGGCTGGACCCGCGACCTCGACGACATCCTGCGGCGCTGCGCCGAGACCGTCGAGCTCGGCGGCACCCAGATCATGTTCCAGGGCGGGCACCACCCGGACTACGGCGTCGAGTACTACGAGAGGCACTTCGCCGCCATCAAGAAGGAGTTCCCGCAGCTCGTCATCCACAGCCTGGGGGCGAGCGAGGTCGAGCACATGGCGCGGATCAGCGAGGTGGGCGTCGAGGAGGCGATCACCCGCATCCACGCGGCCGGACTCGACTCCTTCGCCGGCGCGGGCGCCGAGCTGCTGCCCGCCCGTCCCCGCAAGGCCATCGC
>NZ_NCTE01000823.1 GCF_002114215.1 Streptomyces sp. 13-12-16
GTGTGGTGACGCGATCGGGTCGGATTGCCGGCGGGGGCTGACCGGGCGCGCGGGGGCGCGCTAGTGTTTTGGGTATCCATCGGGAAGCCTCTTCTTCCTTGGTGGTCAGGCCCTCGCAACGGGAGTGGAGTCCCGGCGGGGGCCGAAGTCTTTTTCGGGTGGTGTGCGCTGAGCGTAGAGGCGTTGGGGGTCCGGAAATCCAGCTGAGCCGGTGATGTTCACCCGCCCGAGTGATCACGGGCCTCGGGCGGGAAAGGGTGGGGCTCGGTGGGGTGCTTTTCCCTGAGTTCTTCCCTTGGGAAGGCGCCGGTGGCACCGGAGTTTCAGTTTCCGGGTTCCGGTGCGGTGAGGCGCAGTTCGGCCCAGACGGTTTTGCGCGGGAAGCGGTCCTCGGTCACACCCCAGCGGTCCGCGAGCGCCTCCACGAGGAGCAGGCCCCGGCCCGACTCGGTGTCGGAGGAGGGCGGCTGGAGCTCGGGCAGGCGCTCGCCTCGGGTGTCGGTGACCTCGATGCGGAGGGTGTCGGCCACGACGTAGAGCGTGAGCCGGAAGTCCCGTCCCGCGACACGGCCGTGGGTCGCCGCGTTGGCGGCCAGCTCCGCGATGACCTGACGGGCCGGGTCCACGGGCAGCCCCCAGGAACGCAGTTGGCCCGCTCCCAGTCGTCGGGCTTGGTGGGCGCCGCGTGGCGTGGGGGAGAGCAGCACGCTGAAGTTGCGGACGGGGGCGGTGGGTTCGGCGGTTTGCTGATTCACGTCACTCAGCGTGTCGGGGTCTGCGTACCGTGAGGGGTGACTCGGTGTGTACGTACGGTCACTGTCCGGTGGTTGTCCGGTGCTGTCGTGGCTGTTCCGACGGTTGGTACGGGCAGGACGCCGGGTGCGTCACGGACCACGACGAAGGAGAGGTGCGGCATGACGGCGGTCGAGGCGGAGACGGGGCAACTCAAGACCGAGGCGGACGAGCCGGGTTGGGAGGTCGACCCGGACGACGAGTGGGGTGTCGCGGTCATCACGACCGTCGGGCGCCAGCTGAAGCTGCGCCGTGAGGCGGCGGGGATGCGGGCCGCCGAGTTCGGGCAGATCGTCGGCTACGGCGAGGACATGGTCTACAAGATCGAGGGCGGCAAGCGGATCCCCCGGCAGGAGTTCCTGGACAAGGCGGACGAGATCCTGGGCGCGGGCGGGCTGATCGCGGCGGCCTGGGAGGACGTGAAGAAGGTTCGGTATCCGAAGACCGTCCGGGACATTGCGAAGTTGGAAGGGCGGGCGGTCGAGATCGGCGTGTACGTGTGCAACAGCATCAGCGGGCTGTTGCAGACACCGGAGCACGCGCGGGCGCTGTTCCAGGCGGCGCAGCCACCGTATGCCCCGGACGACGTGGAGCGGATGGTGGCTGCTCGCATGGAGCGACGGTCGGTGTTCGAACGTGACCCGGCCCCTTCCATCAGCTTCGTCCTGGAAGAAGCGGCGCTGCAGAGAGAAGTCGGAGGCACAATGGTGTGGCGACAGCAGCTCGAACGTCTGCTTGAGGTGGGGCGGCTGCACAACGTCATGCTTCAGGTGATGCCGACGAAAACCGAAGCCCACCCCGGGGTGGACGGCAGGATCGAGTTGCTGAAGTTCGCGGACGGCACGGCGGTGGGACGCTCCGACGGCGCGTTCAACGGTCGGCCGACTTCCGAACCGAAGCAACTGCGCATCTTGGAGCTGCGGTACAGCACCATCCGGGCGCAGGCACTCTCGCCCCGGGAGTCGCTGGCCTTCATCGAGCAACTACTGCTGGGAGAAACATGATCCGCAAGATCTCCGCTGGTGACGCCTCCGGGCTGGCATGGTTCAAGAGCAGCTACAGCGACGGCACTGACGGTAACTCCTGCGTGGAACTCGCCCTCACCCCCGACGCCGTCCACGTCCGCGACTCCAAGAACCTCGCAGGCCCGCGGCTCGCTCTTGCTCCTGCCGCTTGGGCGCGTTTCGTGCCGTTCGCCTCGGAATCATGATCTGCGAGACCGCTGCCGGGGACGCTTCCGAGCTGGCGTGGTTCAAGAGCAGCTACAGCGGCGGTACCGATGGCGAGTCGTGTGTCGAACTCGTCGTCACCCCCGGCGCCGTCCACGTCCGCGACTCCAAGGACACCGCGGGCCCCCGCCTCACCTTCACCCCCGATACGTGGGCGCGTTTCGCCCCGTACGCCTCCGGAGACTGAACACCGAAAAGCGACCCCGAGGACGGCGCGGGGCCGTTCTCGGGGTCGCTCGGGTGCTGCTGGGGTGACCGGGGTCAGACGGTCACGCCGTTGGCGCGCAGGAACTTCGCCGGGTCCATGGCGGAGCCGTAGTTCGGGGTGGTGCGGATCTCGAAGTGCAGGTGCGGGCCGCTGGAGTTGCCGGTGTTGCCGGACAGGGCGATCTTCTGGCCGGTCTTGACGACCTGGCCGATCTTCACGTTCACCTGCGACAGGTGGGCGTACTGGGAGTACGTGCCGTTGCCGTGCTTGATGACGACGGCGTTGCCGTAGGCGGGGCCGTCGCCGGCGCCGTTGGGGCCGGCCTTGACGACGGTGCCGCCGTGCGCGGCCATCACGGTGGTGCCGGTCGGGACGGCGTAGTCCTGGCCGCTGTGCTTGTGCGCCCACATGCCGCCGTTCTGGGCGAAGCTCGCGGACAGCTTGTAGCTCTTGACCGGGGAGACCCAGGAGGCGGTCGCCTTCTTGGCGGCGGCCTGCGCCTGGGCGGTGGCGGCGGGCGCCGCCGTGTTCTCGGCGGCGGCCGCGGCCCCGACTCCCAGGACGACCGTGGCGCCCATGCCGGCGGCCAGGACGGCCGCACGGGTCTGGGTGAGGGACGTACGGGGGAGGCGGGACGTGACGCGCTGGAGCATGGAGACCTCGTGGGTGAGGGGACGGGGAAGCCATCGGCGGAACGGGTCCGTGCCGTGCTGGCTGTTCCTTGGTAACCGGACCCGGACAGAAGCCGCAAAGGTGTGACCTACGATGAAAGGCCGTACTTCGGGCGTGAGACGCACGTCTCTTGACCGGTGGGCCCGTACGGGGCGAAACCCCCATTTCAAGCTGATCGATCAGCTCTGCGCCCCAAATGTCCCTTTTGGATTCAACCACTTTTCCACTATTCCGGGTAGTACCGGACGGAACGCCTGTGCCGCTTGTCACCGGGAGCCCGGTCCGGGGCCCGCGTGAATGTGGCGTGGGTCTCCGGGATCCCCGTCCGCGCTCACCCGCCCAGCAGCTCCAGCGACACCCACAGCGCCACCGTCGACGCCAGCAGCGCCGCCGGGACGGTGGCCAGGCCCAGCAGCGTGAAGCGCTTGAGGCTGACCTCGTGGGCGTGGTGGTGGGCGATGCGGCGCCACAGGAGGGTGGCCAGGGAGCCCGCGTAGGTGAGGTTCGGGCCGATGTTGACGCCCAGCAGGACCGCGAGGACCGCGCCGGGGCCGGACGGCGCGGCCAGGGGGACGAGGGCGAGGACCGCGGGCAGGTTGTTGATCAGGTTGGCGAGCAGTGCGGCCAGGCCCGCGACGGCCAGCAGGGCCGGCAGGGACGTGCCGTCGGGGAGGACCGCGCCGAGCGCGTCGCCCAGACCGTGGTCCAGGACCGCCCGTACGACCACGCCGAGGGCGAGGACGAACGCGAGGAACGGCAGGTCGGCCGCGCGGAGGAGCGCCGCCGGGGTGGTGCGGCGGCGCGACAGGGCGCGTACGGCCAGCACTGTCGCGCCGGCCGCCGCCGCCCACGCCGGGTCGACG
>NZ_NCTE01000083.1 GCF_002114215.1 Streptomyces sp. 13-12-16
GGCGTGGGCGCTCGGCGTGTCGCAGGGCACCCTCGATCCGCGCACCCCGCCCGTGTGGCAGGGCCCGGTGGCGCAGGTGCTGGACCCCGGGGAGGACCTGGCGGTGGGGCAGGCGGTGCGCCAGCAGTACGTGTCGGTGCGCGAGCAGACGCATCCGGGGGCGTTCCGCGCGTAGCACGGGCCGGGGAATTAATTGGGTTGAGGTAACGCGGGTGGAGTGTTCGACGATAGGGGCCACGGGCAACCAACGCCCCCGCCGACCACTCCGAGAGATTCAGCGTGCTCATACGACTCCTGCGGACACACCTCCGGCCCTACAAGAGACCCATCACCCTGCTGGTGCTGCTGCAGTTCCTGCAGACCTGCGCCTCGCTCTACCTGCCCACGCTCAACGCGGACATCATCGACCAGGGCGTCGTCGAGGGCGACAGCGGTTACATCCTGGGCTACGGCGCCCTGATGATCGGCATCTCGCTGGTCCAGGTCGTATGCAACATCGGTGCCGTGTACTACGGCGCCCGGACCGCGTCGGCACTGGGACGGGACGTACGCGCCGCCGTGTTCGACCGGGTGCAGTCGTTCTCCGCGCGTGAGGTGGGTCACTTCGGTGCGCCCTCGCTGATCACCCGTACGACGAACGACGTCCAGCAGGTGCAGATGCTGGTCCTGATGACGTTCACCCTGATGGTGTCGGCGCCCATCATGTGTGTGGGCGGCATCGTGATGGCGCTCGGCCTGGACGTCCCGCTGTCCGGGGTGCTGGTCGCGGTGGTGCCGGTGCTGGGCGTCTGCGTGACGCTGATCGTGCGGCGGCTGCGTCCCCTGTTCCGGACCATGCAGGAGCGGCTCGACACGGTGAACCGGGTGCTGCGCGAGCAGATCACCGGCAACCGGGTGATCCGCGCCTTCGTGCGGGACGAGTACGAGCAGGGGCGGTTCCGGAAGTCCAACACCGAGCTGACCGATGTGTCGCTGCGCACGGGCAACCTGCTGGCGCTGATGTTCCCGGTGGTCATGACCGTGGTGAACCTGTCGTCGATCGCGGTGGTGTGGTTCGGCGCGCACCGCATCGACAGCGGCGGGATGCAGATCGGTGACCTGACCGCGTTCCTCGCCTATCTGATGCAGATCGTCATGTCCGTGATGATGGCCACCTTCATGTTCATGATGGTGCCGCGCGCCGAGGTGTGCGCCGAGCGCATCCACGAGGTGCTGGACACCTCCTCCAGCGTGGTGCCGCCCCTCGCGCCGGTCACCGAGCTGCGCCGGCACGGCCATCTGGAGATCCGGGGCGCGGGCTTCCGCTACCCGGGTGCCGAGGAGCCGGTGCTCAAGGCCGTCGACCTGGTGGCGCGGCCCGGTGAGGTCACCGCCGTGATCGGTTCCACCGGCAGCGGCAAGTCCACCCTCCTCGGTCTGGTCCCCCGGCTGTTCGACGCGACCGACGGGGAGGTGCTGGTGGACGGCGTGCCCGTGGCGGACGTCGACCCCGCGCTGCTCGCGAGGACGGTGGGACTGGTGCCGCAGAAGCCGTACCTGTTCGCCGGGACGGTGGCGACGAACCTGCGCTACGGCAATCCGGACGCCACCGACGAGGAGCTGTGGCACGCGCTGGAGGTGGCGCAGGGCAAGGACTTCGTGGAGCGGCTGGAGGGCGGGCTCGACGCGCCGGTCGCCCAGGGCGGGACGAACGTCTCCGGCGGTCAGCGCCAGCGCCTCGCGATCGCCCGGACGTTGGTGCAGCGCCCGGAGATCTACCTCTTCGACGACTCCTTCTCCGCGCTCGACTACGCCACCGACGCGGCCCTGCGGGCGGCTCTCGGACGGGAGACGGCCGAGGCGACCGTGGTGATCGTCGCCCAGCGGGTGGCGACCATCCGGGACGCCGACCGGATCGTGGTCCTGGACGAGGGCCGCGTCGTCGGCACCGGCCGGCACCACGAACTGATGGCGGACAACGAGACCTACCGGGAGATCGTGCTCTCCCAGCTGACGGAAGCGGAGGCTGCCTGATGGCGGGGCCCGGAGGACGGATGATGGCCGGGGGCGGCCCCGACCAGCGGACGATCGACTTCAAGGGGTCGAGCAAACGGCTGCTCGCGCGGTTCCGGCCGGAACGCGGGACGATCTACGGGCTGCTGGCCTGTGTCGTACTGAGCGTCGGACTCAGCGTGGTCGGGCCGAAGATCCTCGGCGAGGCGACCGACCTGGTCTTCGCGGGCATCGTCGGACGCGACATGCCGGAGGGCGCCACCAAGGAGGAGGTGCTCGACTCGATGCGGGAGCGGGGCGAAGGCGATGTCGCCGACATGCTCCGCAGCACCGACTTCACCCCCGGCGAGGGCATCGACTTCACGGCGGTGGGCAACGTCCTGCTGTTCGCGCTGGCGGTGTTCGGGGTCGCCGGCCTGCTGATGGCGGTGGCGACCCGGCTGGTGAACCGGGCCGTCAACCTCACCATGTTCCGGATGCGCGAGGACGTGCAGACGAAGCTGTCGCGGCTGCCGCTGTCGTACTTCGACAAGCGGCAGCGCGGTGAGGTGCTCAGCCGCGCCACCAACGACATCGACAACATCGGGCAGACGCTCCAGCAGTCGATGGGCCAGCTGATCAACTCGCTGCTCACCGTCATCGGCGTGCTCGCGATGATGTTCTACGTCTCCTGGATCCTGGCGCTGGTCGCGCTGGTGACGGTGCCGCTGTCGTTCGTCGTCGCCACGCGCGTCGGCAAGCGGTCGCAGCCGCACTTCGTGGCGCAGTGGCGGTCGACCGGCACGCTCAACGCGCACATCGAGGAGATGTACACCGGGCACACCCTGGTGAAGGTGTTCGGGCGTCAGCGGGAGTCGGCGGAGAAGTTCGCCGAGGAGAACGACGCGCTGTACGAGGCCGGGTTCAAGGCGCAGTTCAACAGCGGCATCATGCAGCCGCTGATGTTCTTCGTCTCGAACATCAACTACGTGCTGGTGGCGGTCGTCGGCGGGCTGCGGGTCGCGTCGGGCACGCTGTCCATCGGTGACGTGCAGGCGTTCATCCAGTACTCGCGGCAGTTCTCGATGCCGCTGACGCAGATCGCCTCGATGGCGAACCTGGTGCAGTCGGGTGTCGCCTCGGCGGAGCGGGTCTTCGAACTGCTGGACGCCGAGGAGCAGGAGGCCGACGCCTCACCGGCCGAGAAGCCGGCCGAGCTGCGCGGGCGGGTGGCGCTGGAGCACGTGTCGTTCCGGTACGACCCGGAGAAGCCGCTGATCGAGGACCTGTCACTGAAGGTCGAGCCGGGCCACACGGTGGCCATCGTCGGCCCGACGGGCGCCGGCAAGACGACCCTCGTGAACCTGCTGATGCGGTTCTACGAGGTCTCCGGCGGGCGGATCACGCTCGACGGGGTGGACATCGCGAAGATGTCCCGGGACGAACTGCGCGCCGGGATCGGCATGGTGCTCCAGGACACCTGGCTGTTCGGCGGCACCATCGCGGAGAACATCGCCTACGGTTCCGCCCGTGAGGTCACCCGGGAGGAGATCGAGGAGGCGGCGCGGGCGGCGCACGCGGACCGGTTCGTCCGGACGCTGCCCGACGGGTACGACACGGTGATCGACGACGAGGGCAGCGGGGTGAGCGCGGGTGAGAAGCAGCTCGTCACGATCGCCCGGGCGTTCCTGTCGGACCCGGTGATCCTCGTCCTGGACGAGGCGACGAGTTCCGTGGACACCCGTACGGAGGTGCTGATCCAGAAGGCGATGGCGCGACTGGCGCACGGGCGCACGTCGTTCGTCATCGCGCACCGGCTGTCCACGATCCGGGACGCGGACACGATCCTGGTCATGGAGAACGGCTCGATCGTCGAACAGGGCGCGCACGAGAAGCTGCTGGCGGCGGACGGGGCGTACGCCCGCCTCTACAAGGCCCAGT
>NZ_NCTE01000824.1 GCF_002114215.1 Streptomyces sp. 13-12-16
CTGCCCGCCGCCGCAGCCCGCCTGCCCCAGTCCGTGCTGACCGCCGCGTTCGCCGCCGTCGCCGCACTCACCGCTGCCGGAATGCTGCGCCCCGGCCGCGCCGCCACCGGCTCGGGAGCCGGCGGAGCGAGGGCCGTCAAGGCAGCCGGCACCGGCGCCGGACTGGGCGCGCTGACCGGACTGCTCGGGGTCGGTGGAGGCTTCCTCGCCGTCCCTGCCCTGGTCACGGTGGTGGCGTTCGAGATGCAGGCTGCCGTCGGCACCAGTCTGCTGGTCATCTCGGCGAACTCGCTGGCCTCCCTGGCCACCCGCGGCGCCACCACCGCCGGCATCGACTGGACGGTGATCGGCCCCTTCACCGGGGCGGCGGTCCTGGGGGCCTGGGACGGCAAGCGCCTGGCCGCCAGGGTCACCGGCACGCTCCTGCAGCGCACCTTCGCCGTCGTGCTGCTGGTCGTGGCCGCCCTCATGCTGATCGACGCCCTCACCTGACGGGTCAGGCCAGAGACAGGAACAATTTCTCCAGCCGGGCACGCATCTGCTCCCGGTCACCGGAAGCGGCCATGTCCGCATCGGTCAGGCAGTGCTGCAGACCGGTGGCGATGATCGCGAAACCCGCCTTGTCCAGCGCCCGGGACGCCGCCGCGAGCTGCGTGACCACGTCCTCGCAGTCCCGCCCCTCCTCGATCATCTTGATCACACCGGCGATCTGGCCCTGCGCCCGGCGCAGCCGGTTGACCACCGTCTTCAGTTCCTCAGCCGCCATCGCCAGTTCCACGACCCACACTCCTTCGAGATACCCCCGTGGGTACCCTACCGAAGGGGTAACTCCAACCGAGCAAAGGAAAATCCCCCGTGACACCCACCACCGCCCTCACCGCCGACCAGGTCGACGCCCGCCTGCACGAGCTGATCGTCATCGACGTGCGCACCACCGGCGAATACGCCTCCGGCCACCTGCCCGGCGCCCACAGCATCCCCCTCGACCGCCTCGACACCGCCCTGCCCGCCCTGAAGACCGCCGCCGGCCGCGGTGACCTCCTCGTCGTGTGCGCCTCCGGCGCCCGTTCCGCGACCGCCTGCCGGCGTCTGGCCGATCAGGGCGTCACCGCCGCCACTCTCACCGGGGGCACCACCGCCTGGACGCAGCTCGGTCACGACCTCCACCGCCCCGCCGGCACCCGTTCCCCTTGGGCCATGGACCGCCAGGTCCGCCTCGCCGCCGGGTCCCTCGTCCTGACCGGCCTGATCGCCGGACAGCGCTGGAGCGCGGCGCGCCTGCTGTCCGCGGGCGTCGCCGGCGGCCTGGTCTTCTCCGCCTTGACCAACACCTGCGGCATGGCCAGGATCCTCGCCAAGCTCCCCCACAATCAGCCCGGGGCAGCCGACCTGGACGCCACCCTCGCCGCCCTGACCGACCGCTGACGCCACCCGGCCCGGCGGGGCACCGCTCACGGTGTCCGGCTGGGCCGGCCCGCAGTCGCGCCGGTGACGACAGGCCCGCCCGCACGACGATCGATGTGCTCCGGCTCAGCCGGGTGCCGCCTTCGGCACCGGCTGGGCCACCAGCGGCACCGGCGGACAGAAGCTCGTGTCAGAACCCGTGCGCCGGGCGTGACGGAAGCCGCTTCGACAGGTCACGGACCGGCGATGTCCCCGGCTCTCCCGGACACCGAGTCGAGCGCGTCCAGCACGGCGTTGTGCCGCCTCGCGCGTGCCGCCCGGTCCGCCGGCACCAGCCGCGCGGCGGTCTGCACGGCGTGGGCGTCCGGGTCGCCGAAGGCGGTCCGCGGGTGCTCACCCGTATCCGCGCAGTGCGCCGTGACCTCCTTGACCGCCTGGAGCACGACCGCCCGGTCCACACCCGGCTGCAGGGCCAGCCGGACCTGGAAACGCGCCATCCACTTCTCGCGGTCCTTCTCCCTCGCCGCGTCCGTCGTCCGGTCCTTCTTCGCCACGTTCTCTCCTGAGTGATCGGCAGCCGCCCGTCAGGGAGTTGGACGTCGTGGCGTCGAAGCGGGTTGCGTGAGCGCGGGACGGGTTTCAGGTGACTGCCGCGGAGCCCACCGCGCTCCGTGGCCCGGACACTCCGGCCGTGCGCGACGGCAGCACCGGGAGACGGAAAAGAGCTGGTGGGGGCGGTGGGCGACGACGTTACAGTCCGCCCATGACGACGTACGGACTCCGTCCCACCCTGCTGCACACCCCGGGCGAACGGCTGCTTCGCGGCAAGGGTGTGGGCCCGGCGGTCGGTGCCGGGGCGGCCGAGGACTGGATCGCCCTCGACGCCGGCGTCTGGTCGGGCACCGCCGGCGTGATGAGGGGCCGGCGTTCTCACTGCCGGATCCGGGTCGGCTTCCACTGGTTCGACAAGCGGGAGATCGCCGACTGGGACCGGGCCCCGTACTGGCGGGAGACCGGCCCCGGCGCTCCTTCCTGGAGCCTGCCGCCCACCGAGTCCGAGGTCGCCCTGTGTCTCGGTCATGCGGACGCCCGTGTCCGTGCGGCGGCGCTCGCCCGCGCGGAGTCCGGGGCTCTGCCCGCCTCCGTGCTGCCACTCGTCCTGATCAGGTGCGCGGACACCGACGAGCGGGTACGGGACCTGGCCCGCGCGGCCCTCGAGCGCGCGCTCCCCGGCGCGGACGAGGCCGTGCTGCGGCGACTGGCTCCCCTGGCGGCGCTGGTGGGCATGCGGCGGTACGGCGCGTGGGTGCGGAAGGCCGTCCTCGGGCGCCTGGGCGGGCTGCCCGAGGAGGCTGTGGCGCACCTGTTGGCGGGCGGCGCCCGGGAGGCCCGGATC
>NZ_NCTE01000825.1 GCF_002114215.1 Streptomyces sp. 13-12-16
CGAACCGTTCGCCGGGGCCGAGGTAGGCCCCTCCCGGCAGGTGGGGGTCGGTGGCGGCGCGCAGCACCGGCAGCATCGCCCGCTCGGGCGGCTGTGCCAGCAGCCGCAGCGCGACCCCGCTCACCGGACGCAGCCACGCGGGCGCCTCCCCCTGCCACAGGGCGGTCGCCGACAGGCCCGGGTGCGCGGCGACGGAGAGGGTCTCGGCTCCGCTGCCGGCCAGCCGCCGCTGCAACTCCCGGGCGAACAGCAGATTCGCCAGCTTCGACCGGCCGTAGGCGCTCAGTGAACGGTGGCCGGCGCCGTCACGGGCCCCCGGTCCGTCCAGGGCCCCCCGGCCGGCCCGGTGGGCGAGGCTGGACACCGTCACCACGCGGGAGCCGGGGACCGGGAGCATCAGGTCCAGCAGCAGTCCGGTCAGGGCGAAGTGACCCAGGTGGTTGACGCCGAAGTGGGGCTCGAAGCCGTCCTCGGTGCGCGGACGGGCGGGGAACATCACCCCCGCGTTGTTCACCAGCAGGTCGAGCCGCCGGTGCCGGCGCCGTACCTCGTCCGCGGCCCGGCGTACCGAGTCCAGGGAGGCGAGGTCGAGACGGACGACCTCGGTGCTCCCTCCGATGCGGGCAGCGGCCGCCCGACCGCGTGCGGTGCTGCGGCAGGCCAGGACGACGTGCGCGCCGCGTTCGGCGAGTGCCCGGGCCACCTCGAGCCCGAGGCCGCCGCTGCCGCCGGTGACCAGTGCCGTTCTGCCGTACTGGCCGGGGACGCCGGCCGGGGACCAGTCCATCAGGACCTGGCCAGGGGACGCCCCGCTTCAGCGAGGTGGGGAATGGCTTCTCTCACTGCTCTGACCTCGGCTTTCTGTACGGATCTGCACGGTTGTCAGTGGGGCCCGCTAGGTTGGTCGTACTGGCTGTGACCGTGCGATTGCGACAGGGGGTGGTCCGGAATGATGCGTGCCTACAAGTTCCTTCTCCGGCCCACGGTCCGTCAGGAGCAGGCACTTGCCGGGATGCTGCGGGATCACTGCTCGCTGTACAACGGTGCGCTCCAGGAACGCCGCGATGCCTACCGGCACACCCCGAAGACCACCGTCAGGTACGGCGACCGGTCCGCGCAGCTGAAGGAGATCCGGGCGTTCGACCCCGAGCGGCAGGGCCGCTGGTCGTTCTCCTCCCAACAGGCCACCCTGCGCCGTCTGGACAAGGCGTTCCAAGCGTTCTTTCGCCGTGTGAAGGCCGGTCTCACGCCGGGCTACCCCCGGTTCAAGGGTGTCGGCTACTTCGACACGGTGACCTTCCCGAAGGATGGGGACGGCTGCCGCTGGGACTCCACCCCGCACGATGGGCAAACCCGGGTGCGGCTGCAGGGTGTCGGGCACGTCCGCGTGCACCGGCACCGGCCCGTGCGCGGCCGGGTCAAGACGATCAGCGTCAAACGGGAGGGCCGCCGCTGGTACGTCGTCCTCGCCTGCGACGACGTGCCCGCCGAGCCGCTGCCCGCGACGGGAAGCACCGTGGGCATCGACATGGGCGTGAGGCACTTCCTCACCACGTCCGACGGTGAGCACGTGCAGAACCCGCGCTTCCTCCAGACGATGGCAAAGGAGCTGGCCACCGCCCAGCAGCACCTTTCGACATTCCCCGAGCGGACCCGGCAGCGCACCAAGCGCCACCGCGCGGCGGTCCGGAAGGTTGCCGCGATCCACGCGAAGATCCGCAGGCAGCGGCTCGACCACCGCCACAAGGCCGCAAACACGCTCGTCGCCGGGCACGACGTGATCGTCCACGAGAAGCTGAACACTGCCGGGATGACCAAGAGCCCGGCCACCAGGCCCGACCCCGAGCGGCCCGGCGCTTTCCTGCCGAACGGGGCCGCCGCGAAGGCCGGGCTCAACCGCAGCATTCTCGACGTGGGTTGGGGACTGTTCTTCGGAATCCTGGCGCAGAAGGCTGAGAGTGCCGCTCGCCGCGTGATCCCGGTGGACGCCCGCAACACTTCCCGCACCTGCCCCGAGTGCGGGCACGTCGCCAAGGAGAACCGCGTCACCCAAGCAAAGTTCGAGTGCACCGCGTGCGGCTTCCTCGCGAACGCCGACCACGTCGGCGCGCTCAATGTGCTCAGCAGGGCCGGGCTGGTCCTCTGCGACGGTGCTTGGCCACCGACACAGGAAACCCGCCGCTTCAGCGGTGGGTGGAGTCACGTGAGTCCTCCTCGGGTGGCGGCGCGCGCCGCGGAAGGTCAGGCCGCGGCTCCGTAGCCGTGCCGGACGATGAAGTCCGCCGTGACGTCGTAGTAGGCCGGGTCGGAGGGCGCGTCGGTGGCCAGACCGCTGACGTAGCGGTTGTACATGCAGAAGGCCGCCGCGATCAGCACCGTGTCGTGCAGGTGGGCGTCGGTGGCACCCTCGGCGCGGGCGGCGCGGACCGTCTCGTCGGAGACGGGACGGGCGTGGGCCTGCACCTCGGCGGCGACCCGCAGCAGGCTCTTCAGCAGTGCGGAGACCGGGGCGCCCTCCGGGTCGGCGAGGACCGCCCCCACCACGTCGGCACCGCCCTCCAGCTGGGCGGCGGCGAACGCGCTGTGGGAACGGGCGCAGAACGGCGTGCTGTTGAGGTGCGATACGTAGGCGGCGATCAGCTCGCGCTCGCCACGGGTCAGCGGGGAGTCGCCGCTGCGCAGCAGCGTCTCAGCGAGCCGGTTCAGCGGGGCGCCGGTGTCGGGACGCTGGGCCATCAGGCCGCTGATGCCGGGCAGGTCGTTGTCGAGCGTGATGTGCGCCATCGGAACACCCTTCACTGGGGCGGGCTCGGTCGGTGCCATCGTCGTCAGCGGCCGGGAGGGCGGCCAACTCCGAGGATGCGCAGCCCTCGGAGGGCCGCTGCGGGCGGTCACCGGGTGCGCGCACGCTCGGGACCCGCGGCGGGCGGCCGTCGAAGGTGCGCACGCTCGGAGTTGGCCGGAACCCGTGCCGCTTTCCACGATGGGCACCGGCCCGCCGCCCCGGACGGCGACGGCCGAAGACCCCTGCCCAGCGCCCGCCCCGGCCCTCCCGGGCGCCGCCCGACAACTTACGGAGCACCATGCCCGCATCCATGCCCGCGTCCGTGCCCGCGCACGGGAAGGCCCACCGGCGCTCGGTCGCCGCGACGGTCGTCGGCAATTTCATCGAGTCCTTCGACTGGCTGGCGTACGGGCTGTTCGCGCCGCTGTTCGCCGCCCGGTTCTTCCCCTCCGACAACACCCTGACCTCCGTACTGGGGGTGTTCGCGGTCCTCGGCGCCGGTGTCCTGATGCGGCCGCTCGGCGGTCTGCTGCTGGGCCGGTTCGCCGACCGGCGCGGCAGGAGGCCGGCGCTGATGCTGGCCATCTCCCTCATGGCGGGCGGCTCGTTCCTCATCGGAATCACCCCGACGTACGAGCAGATCGGACTGTTCGCGCCGCTCGTGCTGCTCCTCGCCCGGACCGCCCAGGGCATCTCGCACGGCGGCGAGTGGCCGGCCGCGGCCACCTATCTGATGGAGGTCGCTCCGGAGCGGCGCAAGTGCACGTACGGCAGCCTGTTCTCGCTGACCACCTGTGCCGGCGCGTTCACCGCCTCCCTGCTGGGCGGTGTGCTGACCGCCGTGATCGGTTCCGAGGCCATGGCGGCGTGGGGGTGGCGGGTGCCGTTCCTGGTCGGCGGCGTCCTCGGCCTGGTGCTGCTGGTGCTGCGCGCCCGGCTGGCCGAGACCGACGTGTTCCGCCGCGAGGTGAGCAGCCGGGCGGGCCGCGGCTCGGTGCGCCGGGTCCTGGGCGCCCACCGGCGCCAGGTCCTGCTCGCCGTGCTGTTCGTGGCCGGTACGGGCACCGTCGGCGGTACCTGGACCGCGGTCGTCCCCGCGCTGGGCGGACGGATGGCCGAGCCCGGCACGATGATGTGGGTCGCCGTGACCACCACCGCGTTCCTCATGGTGGTCAACGTCCCGCTCGGTCTGCTCGCGGACCGGATCGGGGCCGCCCGCTTCCTCGCCGCGGCGAGCGTGGTGTTCGCGGTGGCGGGCTCCTGGTCGTACCTGACCATGCGGGGCACCTTCACCAGTCTGCTGCTCGCCTACGGCTCCGGCGTGCTCTACCTGACGTGCGCGACCACGGTGCTGCCCAAGCTCCTGACGGAGATCTTCCCGCCACAGGTGCGCGCCCTCGGGATCGGGCTGCCCAACGCCGTGACCAGTGCGGTGCTCGGTGCCGTCATGCCGGTGTCGGCCACGTTCGCCGCCGAGCGGGACGCCTCCGGCTGGTTCATCGCCGCGGTGATGGCGGCCGTACTGCTGTCGCTGCCGGCGGCGGTGCTCTCCCGCCGTCCGGACGCCGCCCGCCCCGCGCTGGACCGGGCCGAGCTCACGCTCACCAAGTGAGGTGGAGAAAGGATCAGAGCTCGGGTTCGCGGTGGAAGTAGGTCACCGCCCGTTCACCGCGGACCCCGAGGTCCCGGCGCAGGGCGTCGGGGTCGAGGAGCTGGGCCGTGTCGACGGCGACGAGGGCCTGTGCGCACCCGCGCCGGCGCAGTTCCGTGAGGGCCGCCGCCACCAGGGCGAGACCCACGCCGATCCCGCGCAGGGCGGGGGCGACGGCGGCCTCCAGAACGCGGCCCCGGTCGCTCGCCGCGTACGCCAGGACGTGACCGGCGGGATGACCGGCGACCTCCAGGAGCAGCGCGAACCCGGAGAACTCGCCCAGCCGCCGGATCCGGGCCCGGAAGAGGGCGGGGTCGTACGTCTTGGGGACCCGGGAACGGCTGCGCAGGTGCAGGCCGTGCAGCACCTCGGCGTCCTGGTCCGACACGGCCGGCCGGATGTGCCCGGCCGGGGGCAGGGCCGCCGACGGCGCCCCGTGCGACAGGTCGACGTCGTACTGGGTGAGCGTGGCACCGCGTACGAAGCCGGTCTCCTCCAGGACGCGGGGCAGCACCGGGTCGCCTTCGAGGATCCCGCCGACGTCCAGGCCCAGCGGGGTGCCCCCGGCCAGTCCGAGCGCGTCCGTGCGGTCCAGCAGGTGCAGGATCAGGAAGCGGGCCGCCGGGGCGCTGCGCGGGCCCGGCGGGACCGTGAGCGCCGCCTCGGCGGCGGTGCCGCCGCCCAGGGCCAGTGACGCCCAGGCCAGCAGTTCGTCGCCGGGGCCGGTCAGGCACCAGCTGTTGTCCGCGTGGTGGGGGTGCGAGAGCGTCAGCCTGATGTCCTCGTGGGTGCACACGGCCGTGCCCGTACTGCCTTCCTCGTACGCCCTGACCAGTCGCACCAGCGTGTCCACGGAGACGTCCGCGGAGCGCCTGAGGACGAATTCTCCCGGCACGGTCATGGAAATTCGTGCCCCTTCCTGGGGGATCGGTCGTGGGTCGGCGAGTCATCGCCCGGGGCGGTCGGCAACGGGTGGGCGGCGCGGACGGGAGGGCCGAGGGCGCGGCGGCGCCCCTTCCTGGTCGCGGAGCCGGCGGAAACGGGATCGCCGGACACACCGTGGGCCGTACGGAGGCGTCAGCGTCTGCGTCGTCCGGTGCGGGCCGGCAGCGATCCGGTGGAGATCCGGACCGTGCCGGGCGCTCGGCCGGGTAAGGAGCCGGGGCAGAGGCACGAACGCCGCGCGGGGACGGCCGGGAGACGGCGCGGGGCATCGGCACGGCGTCCGTCGAACGCCATCGCACCTCACCGCCCTTCGCTCCGGCCAACGCCCTTCGGCGTAGTCGGATGCTACTTGGCGAAGTGGTCCCGGATGTTCTTCCAGATTGCTCTCTGCCTTCGTGACGTGCGGAAATTGTGTCCGTCCGCCGGGCGGACGCCGCTCCGGGGCGCCGTGTCCGCCGTGGCGGGGGCGCCCGTGCGGTGAAGAAACGATTTGCTCGGACGCCCTCCCGGGCGCCGGGCCGCCGG
>NZ_NCTE01000826.1 GCF_002114215.1 Streptomyces sp. 13-12-16
GGTCGCCGCCGGCACTCCAGCGACCGGTGTCGGGGAAGCGGGCGGGTGCGCCCCCGGCTGCGGCAGCGCGGCCACCGTCGGGGTGTACGGGACCGAACGCGCCGTGTCCGCGCGGGGAGCACCCCCCGCCCCGACGAGCCGCAGGTCCTGCTGAGCCCGCTCCGCCGACAGCCGCTCGGCCGGATCCTTCCGCAACAGCCCCTCGACGACCGGGGCGAGCGGGCCCGCCCGGCGCGGCGGCGGCAGCTCCTCGTCGACGATGGCCCGCAGGGTGCTGAGCGGGGTGTCCTGACGGAAGGGCGAATGGCCCTCGACCGCCGCGTACAGCAGCACGCCGAGCGACCACAGGTCCGACTCGGGCCCCGGCGTGCGCCCCAGCGCCCGCTCCGGCGCGAGGAACTCGGGCGAACCGACGACCTCCCCGGTCATGGTCAGGGCGGAACTGCCCTCGACCATGGCGATCCCGAAGTCGGTCAGCACGATCCGCCCGTCGTTCGCGATCAGCACGTTGGCCGGCTTCACGTCCCGGTGCAGCACCCCCGCCCCGTGCGCGGCCCGCAGCGCGGCGAGAACCTCCGCACCGATGTGCGCGGCACGCTGCGGAGACAACGGTCCCTCCGCGTCCAGCACCTCGGCCAGCGACAGACCGCGCACCAGCTCCATGACGATCCACGGGCGGCCGTCCTCGGCGGCCACGTCGTACACCGTCACCACGTTGCGGTCGGTGATCCGGGCCGCCGCCCACGCCTCCCGCTCCAGCCGCGCGTACATCCGCTCCACGTCGGACGCTGGCAGTCCGGCCGGGGCGCGCACCTCCTTGACGGCGACCTCGCGGTGCAGCAGCTCGTCACGGGCCCGCCACACGGTGCCCATGCCGCCCTCACCCAGCGGTGACAGCAGCCGGTACCGGCCCGCGACCACCCGCTCACTGCCCGGTTCTTCGGACACGGCGCCCCCATTCGCATCCGGGCGAATTCTCCCTTTCCTCATGAAAGTAGCTCAGCCGAGTGCGGATGCCGCCCCCCTGAACACCAATCCGGCACCCAGGGCCACGACGACGAACGCCGATCCCAGGGGCGCACTCCGGCGCACGAGCGTCGCCCACGGGGCCGCCGTCCAGCGGGGGCGCCGGGCCAGCAGCCTGGTCACACCGCTGCCCGCCTTCACGACCGCGTACCCGGCCGCGGTGAGCGTCAGGGCCAGCCCGACGCCGTACGCGACGACGAGCAGCAGCCCGAACCAGGCCTGGCCGAGCGCGGCGGCGCCGACCAGCACCACGACGGCGGACGGGCTGGGCACCAGCCCGCCGGCGAAACCGAGCAGGACCGTGCCGCGCAGGGTGGGGGCGGTGGGATGGGTGTGGGCGCGACCGCCGTGCGTGTGGGTGTGCGTGTGTCCATGCGAGTGCCCGTGCCCGTGCCCGTACCCGTGGTCATGGTGGTGCGTGTGGTTCCGGTGGCGCAGGGCCCGGCGTACGAGGCTCGCGCCGGCCAGGGTGACGAGTGCGCCGCTCGCGATGCCCAGCCAGGCGATCACCGAGGGCGCGGCGGCCGAACCGGCCGTGACCAGCAGGCCCAGGGCGACCACGCCGAGCGTGTGGGTGACGGTGACCGAGGCGGCCATGGGCAGGACGTCCCGCAGCCGGGCCCTGCCCCCGCGCGCCGCCGCAGTCGCGGCCATGAGCGTCTTGCCGTGGCCGGGGGCGAGCGCGTGCATCGCGCCGAGCCCGACGGCGATCAGCAGCGCGAGCGCGGCGAGACCCGCGGTCAGGTCGCGCCGGGCGACGAG
>NZ_NCTE01000827.1:0-2224 GCF_002114215.1 Streptomyces sp. 13-12-16
GCGGGGGCCGGGGCGTGAGGGCGCCGGGTCAGACGCTCCCGAGCGACTCGAACCGCCAGCGGTGCACCGGACGGGCGACCAGGTCGTCGCCCGGCTCCGGGAGTTCGGGGAGGTCCGCGTCGTAGGGGGCGTCCCACCAGGTGACGACCAGGACGCGGTCCTGCGGGGCGCGGAAGGTCTCGCGGCGCAGGGGACGCCCGGGGAGTTCGCGGGCCCTCTCCTGCGTCCACGCGAGCAGCTCCGAGGCCCGGCCGGGGACCGCCCGCGCCTCCCACATCAGTGCGACGGTCACGAGTACAGGTTCTCCTCGCCGACCTCGTGGACGTGGTCGTGCCCGGGCACGTGCGGCTCCGTCACCGGGAGGGAGGAGTCCGCCGACAGGTCCCAGCCGGATGCGGGGCGGCCCCGGGCGACCATCTCCGCGCCCAGCGCCGCCACCATCGCGCCGTTGTCCGTGCACAGCTTGGGGCGCGGTACGCGCAGCCGGATGCCGGCCGCCTCGCAGCGCTCCTCGGCCAGGGCCCGCAGCCGGGAGTTGGCGGCCACACCGCCGCCGATCATCAGGTGGTCGACGCCCTCGTCCTTGCAGGCCCGTACGGCCTTCCGGGTGAGGACGTCCACGACCGCCTCCTGGAAGGACGCCGAGACGTCGCGCACGGGGACCTCCTCGCCCGCCGCCCGCTTCGCCTCGATCCAGCGGGCCACGGCCGTCTTCAGCCCGGAGAAGGAGAAGTCGTACGCCGGGTCGCGCGGGCCGGTCAGACCGCGCGGGAACGCGATCGCCTCCGGGTCGCCCTCACGCGCGTACCGGTCGATGACCGGGCCGCCGGGGAAGCCGAGGTTCAGCACCCGGGCGATCTTGTCGAATGCCTCGCCGGCCGCGTCGTCGATGGTCGCGCCGAGGGGGCGGACGTCGGAGGTGATGTCCGTGGAGAGCAGCAGCGAGGAGTGGCCGCCGGAGACCAGCAGCGCCATCGTCGGCTCGGGCAGCGCGCCGTGCTCCAGCTGGTCGACGCAGATGTGGGAGGCGAGGTGGTTGACGCCGTAGAGGGGCTTGCCGAGGGCGTAGGCGTACGCCTTGGCCGCCGACACGCCGACCAGCAGCGCGCCGGCGAGTCCGGGCCCGGCGGTGACGGCGATGCCGTCGAGGTCGCGGGCGCCGACGCCCGCCTCCTTCAGCGCGCGCTCGATGGTGGGGACCATCGCCTCCAGGTGGGCGCGGCTCGCCACCTCCGGGACGACGCCGCCGAAGCGGGCGTGCTCGTCGACGCTGGAGGCGACGGCGTCCGCCAGCAGGGTGGTCCCGCGCACGATGCCGACACCGGTCTCGTCGCAGGAGGTCTCGATCCCCAGGACCAGGGGTTCGTCAGCCATTGGTTTCGGTTCCTTGTACGCCGTTCCCGTCGACGGGACTCGCCGGGTTCACGGAGGTGGAGGGGTCGGTCAGTCGCATCACCAGGGCGTCCACGTTCCCCGGCTGGTAGTAGCCGCGCCGGACACCGATGGTCTCGAAGCCGAAGCGCTCGTAGAGCTTCTGGGCGCGCACGTTGTCGACCCGGCACTCCAGCAGCACCTCGGCGCACTCGAAGGCGGTCGCCGCCCGCAGCAGCTCGGTCAGCAGCCGCGAGCCGAGGCCGGTGCCCCAGTGGTCCCGGGTGACGGCGATGGTCTGCACGTCGGCCGCCCGGACGCTGTCGCCGTCGCCGGCCTCGCCGCCGTCGGCCTCCGCGCCGGAGGTGGTGAGGCCCGCGTAGCCGACGATCCGGTCGCCCTCCTGGGCGACGAGATAGCACCGGGTCGCCCCGGGCCCGCGCGCGTGGGCCAGCTCGGACCAGAACATCCCGCGCGACCAGGCGTCCTCGGGGAACAGGTCCCGCTCCAGCTCCAGTACGGGGTCGATGTCCCACCAGCGCATCTCGCGCAGCACGGCAGTCTCGGATCCGGTCACTTGGGGGTGACCACCTTGTAGTTCTTGGGGACCTGGGCATCGGGCCGGCGCAGGTACATCGGCCGGGGCGCGGGCAGCTCCTCGCCCGCCGCCAGCCGCTCGGCGGCCAGCCGGGCCAGGGCGGCGGCGGACACGTGCTCGGGCTCGTGCGCCTTGGGGAAGGTGTCCGGGTAGAGCAGCGCGCCGGCACCGACCGCGGGCAGGCCCGCGACCTGCCCGGCGATGTCGGCAGGCCGGTCCACGGCGGGCTCGGGGAGCCGGGGGCGGGAGGCGGCG
>NZ_NCTE01000827.1:2578-3840 GCF_002114215.1 Streptomyces sp. 13-12-16
TCCACCTGGCTCGACGAGGCGATGACGTCGTGACCGTCGTGCAGCGCGACGGTGACGGCTGGGGTGGCGGTATCCAGAGCGAGCAAGAGCACGCAAACAGCCTACGGCTCCCGGGCCCCGGCCACGGCCGCACGGGTCGGCCGGTCACGTACTGCTACGGTCACGACGACGTACGTGGATAACGGGGCAGAGCGGGACAGAGGTGACGACGGTGGCAGGCACCAGCTCGGTGATCGTGGCGGGGCTGACCGCGGCGGCCCTCGCGACGATCGGCTACCTCGGCCACCGGGCGGCGGTGACCGCCCCGGCCGGGCCGCACCGTCCGGCGCCCGGCACCGCGGCGGCCGTCCAGAAGGCCCTCCGGGACGGCGGCCACCCCGCCGCACTGCCCGCACGGTCGGGGACGGGCGAACGGGTCGTGTACGCGTTGGGCAAGGACCGGGTGTGGCTGGTCGAGGAGAACGGCAAGGTGCGGCGCACCTACGGGGTCAGCCCCAGCACGGTGGACCCGGAGCCGGGCACCTACCGGGTCACGTCCCGGTCCGCGGCGGTCACCGGATCGGATGGCGTTCCGGTCGAGCACGTGGTGCGGTTCGCGTCCGTCGAGGGCACGGCGATCGGGTTCAGCGCGGCGGTCGACGGGTCGGCGCCGCGGCTCGACCCGGAACAGCGGACGGGCGGCATCCGGGAGACGCGCACGGACGGTGAGGCGCTGTGGCGGTTCGCGACGATCGGGCGGAAGGTCGTCGTCGTTCGGTGAGTCCCGGTGCGCGCGTTCCGGCCGGATCGCGTGAACGGGGCCCGTACGTTCCGACAAGACGTCGGCAAGATGTTGCGTTCGGCGTCCCGGGCGTGGTCACATGGTATCCAGTCCGTGGTTAGGTCTACCTAACCACGCCCGCCCCCGTCCTTCAGGAGGCGTCCATGCCGGCCCACCAGAGCGCCCGCCGGACCACGGCGCAGTCGCGGCCACAGCCGGTCTCCGGAATCCCGATGCACGACCTGCTGGCGTCCTGCGCGGCGGCCGCCGCGATCTCCACTCCACCCCGCGCACCGGAACCCCACCCCTGCGAACCGGCCAAGGAACACCGCGAGGCGGCATAGGCCGGCCTGCGCAGCACGAACAGGCCGACGGCACGCTCGGGCCGACGGGACGGCCGGGCCGCGTGCCCCGGCCGGGGCGGCGGGGTGGTCGGACCCACAGCCTGGCCAGGCCGGCGGCACGCTCGGGCCGACAGCACGCTCGGGCCGATGGAACGGCC
>NZ_NCTE01000828.1:0-924 GCF_002114215.1 Streptomyces sp. 13-12-16
CGCAGCCGGCCGGCGTCCTCGATCGCCGCCCAGTGGTCGGTGCCGGCCACCCGCACCCGGATGGCGCGCCGCGCGGAGGCGAGCTCCCGCGCCCACTGCGGCTCGGCACCCCGCTCGGCGAGTTCGGCGTCGGTGAGCGGGCCCAGCAGCCGCAGCAGGTCGGCCACGCCCTCCGCGTCCTTGACCCGCCGGTCCTCGGTGAGCCACAGCAGCTCGCGCTCCAGCTCGGTCAGCACCTCCGCGTCGAGCAGCTCGCGCAGCTCCGCCTGGCCGAGCAGCTCGGCCAGCAGCCGTGAGTCCAGCGACAGGGCGGCGGCGCGCCGCTCGGCGAGCGGGGAGTCGCCCTCGTACAGGAACTGGGCGACGTATCCGAAGAGGAGGGAGCGGGCGAAGGGGGACGGTTCGGGTGTGGTGACCTCGACCAGGCGCACCTTGCGCGCCTCCAGGTCACCCATCAGCTCGACGAGTCCGGGCACGTCGAAGACGTCCTGGAGGCACTCGCGGACGGCTTCGAGGACGATCGGGAACGAGCCGAACTCGCCGGCCACCTGGAGCAGTTGCGAGGCGCGCTGACGCTGCTGCCACAGCGGGGTGCGCCGGCCGGGGTTGCGGCGCGGCAGCAGCAGCGCGCGGGCGGCGCACTCGCGGAACCGGGACGCGAACAGCGCCGAGCCGCCCACCTGGTCGGTGACGACCTGGTCGACCTCGCCCTTGTCGAAGACGACGTCGGCGGCTCCCACGGGGGCCTGGTCCGCGTCGTACTCGGTGCCGGCCTTCACGGGGGTCTGGTCGAGGAGGTCGAGACTCATCAGGTCGGCGTCCGGCAGCCGCAGCACGATGCCGTCGTCGGCGTGCATCACCTGGGCGTCCATGCCGTACCGCTCGGAGAGGCGGGCGCCGAGCGCGGGCGCCCCCCGGGCGGGC
>NZ_NCTE01000828.1:1095-26290 GCF_002114215.1 Streptomyces sp. 13-12-16
GTCGTCGGGGACGTGGCCGCAGGCCTCGCGCTGCTCGTCGAGGTAGGACAGGACGTTGTCGGCGGCCCAGGCGTCCAGTCCCGCCGCCAGGAGCCGCAGCCGGGCGTCGTCCTTGGACAGCGAGCCCACTTCGCGCAGGAACGCGCCCACCGCGCGGCCGAGTTCCAGCGGGCGGCCCAGCTGGTCGCCCTTCCAGAACGGCAGCCGCCCCGGCACGCCCGGCGCGGGGGAGACCAGGACGCGGTCGCGCGTGATGTCCTCGATGCGCCAGGAGCTGGTGCCGAGGGTGAAGACGTCACCCACGCGGGACTCGTAGACCATCTCCTCGTCCAGCTCGCCGACCCGCCCGCCGCCCTTCTTGGGGTCGGCGCCCGCCAGGAACACCCCGAAGAGGCCCCGGTCGGGGATCGTGCCGCCGGAGGTGACGGCCAGGCGCTGGGCGCCGGGGCGGCCGGTGATCTCGCCCGTGACCCGGTCCCACACCACGCGCGGGCGCAGCTCCGCGAACGCGTCGGACGGGTAGCGGCCGGCGAGCATGTCCAGGACGCCCGTGAAGGCGGACTCGGGCAGGGAGGCGAAGGGCGCCGCGCGGCGGACCACGGCGAGCAGGTCGTCGAGCTGCCAGGTGTCCATGGCCGTCATGGCGACGAGCTGCTGGGCCAGCACGTCCAAGGGGTTCGCGGGGACGCGCAGGGACTCGATGGCGCCCGTGCGCATCCGCTCGGTGACCACGGCCGCCTGCACCAGGTCGCCCCGGTACTTCGGGAACACCACGCCCGTGGAGACCGCGCCCACCTGGTGCCCCGCGCGGCCGACGCGCTGGAGCCCGGAGGCGACGGACGGCGGCGACTCGACCTGGACCACCAGGTCGACGGCGCCCATGTCGATGCCCAGCTCCAGGCTGGAGGTGGCGACCACCGCGGGCAGCCGGCCCGCCTTGAGGTCCTCCTCGACCAGGGCGCGCTGCTCCTTGGACACCGAACCGTGATGGGCGCGCGCGATGACCGCGGGCGCTCCCTGGGCGGCCCCGGAGCCGCCCATCAGCTCGGCGGGGGAGTGGTGCTCGTCCAGGGGCTCTCCGGTGGCCCGCTCGTGGGCGATCTCGTTGAGCCGGTTGCACAGCCGCTCCGCGAGGCGGCGGGAGTTCGCGAACACGATGGTCGAGCGGTGCGCCTGCACCAGGTCGGTGATCCGCTCCTCGACGTGCGGCCAGATCGACGGGCGTTCGGCGCCCTCCGAGCCGTCGGCGACCGGGGAGCCGCCCAGCTCGCCCAGGTCCTCGACCGGCACCACCACGGACAGGTCGAACTCCTTGCCGGACTCCGGCTGGACGATCTCCACCTTGCGGCGCGGGGAGAGGAACCTGGCGACCTCGTCGACCGGGCGCACCGTCGCCGAGAGGCCGATGCGGCGGGCCGGGCGGGGCAGCAGCTCGTCCAGCCGCTCCAGGGTGAGCGCGAGATGCGCGCCGCGCTTGGTGCCGGCGACCGCGTGCACCTCGTCGAGGATCACCGTCTCCACGCCCGTCAGCGCGTCGCGCGTGGCGGACGTCAGCATCAGGAACAGCGACTCGGGCGTGGTGATCAGGATGTCCGGCGGACGGGTGGCCAGGGCGCGCCGCTCGGCGGGCGGGGTGTCGCCGGAGCGGATGCCGACCTTCACCTCGGGCTCGGGCAGCCCCAGGCGCACGGACTCCTGGCGGATGCCGGTCAGCGGGCTGCGGAGGTTGCGCTCGACGTCGACGGCCAGGGCCTTCAGCGGCGAGACGTACAGGACGCGGCAGCGCTTCTTGGGGTCGGCGGGCGGCGGCGTCGAGGCCAGCTGGTCCAGGGCGGCGAGGAAGGCGGCCAGGGTCTTCCCGGAACCGGTGGGGGCGACCACCAGCACGTCCGAGCCCTCCCCGATGGCCCGCCACGCGCCGGCCTGGGCGGCGGTGGGCGCGGAGAACGCCCCCGTGAACCAGCCGCGGGTCGCGGGGGAGAAGCCGTCCAGGGCTCGGTGCGGATCGCTGACCATGCGTCCATCGTGCACCCGGCCACTGACAATCGGGCCGTGCCGGGGACGGGCGGGGGCGGTCGGGGGCCGCGTGACAATGGCCGTATGGCGGAATCCCGGAAGGAGCGGGCGCGGCACTGGCGGTACGACGAACTGCCCGGTGTCGATCTGCTGCGTGCCCGGTACATACGGAAGACGTTCGTCCGGCACACCCACGAGAACTTCGTGATCGCCGCCATCTCCGACGGGGTGGAGGTCTTCCACCACGGCGGCGGCGACGTGTACGCGGGCGCCGGGGCCCTCGCCCTGGTGAACCCGGACACCCCGCACACCGGCCGGGCGGGCGTCCCCGAGGGATGGCGGTACGGGGCGGTGTACCCGTCGCCCGAGGTGGTGGGCGCGATCGCCGCCGAGACCACCACGCTGCGCGGCGCACCGGGGTTCGTGTCGCCGGTGCTCGACGATCCGTACACCGTCCGTCTGGTGCACCAGGTGCTGCGGGCCACCGACGAGGGCAACGCGCTCGCCGCCGACACCCTGCTCCGGGTCGCGGTGACCCGGCTGCTGCGGCTGAACGGCGGGACGCTGCCGCGACGCGAGGTGCGCACGGCGGGTGCCGGGATCGCGGCACGCGCGCGTGCCGTGCTGGAGGAGCGGATGGCGGATCCGCCGACCCTGGAGCGGCTGGCCGCCGAGCTGGGCACCGGCCCGTTCGCGCTGCTGCGCGCCTTCCGGGACGCCTACGGGATGCCGCCGCACACCTGGCTCACCGACGCCCGCGTGCGGCGGGCGCGGCGACTGCTGGACGCGGGGACGGCGCCGTCGGAGGCGGCCGTCGCGGTCGGGTTCACCGACCAGCCGCACCTGAACCGGCACTTCGGCCGGATCGTCGGCGTGCCCCCGGGCGCCTACCAGCGCGAGCGCAAGAACGTACAAGACGCGCGGGGCGGCACGCCCGTACCGTCCGGGGCGTGGCAGTGGAACGGACAGAAGCGCTCGCAGACGTACGGGACGACGGAGGAGGAAAGCCGGACGGTGCCGTCGTACGGGACGCCCTCGGTGTCGGGGTCGCCGTCGGACTCTCCGGGTTCGCCTTCGGCGTGACCTCGGCGGGCAGTGGGCTCACCCTGCTCCAGACCTGTGCGCTCAGCCTGCTGGTGTTCACCGGCGCCTCCCAGTTCGCGCTGGTGGGGGCGCTGGCGGCGGGCGGAGGGGCGTTCACGGCCGCCGCGGGGGCGTTCTTCCTGGGGGTGCGCAACGCGTTCTACGGGCTGCGGCTGTCGCAGTTGCTGGCGCTGCCCCGCGCGGTGCGGCCGTTCGCCGCGCAGTGGGTGATCGACGAGACGACGGCCGTCTCGCTCGCCCAGCCCGACCGGCGCGGCGCGCGCATCGGGTTCGTGGTGACGGGGCTCAGCCTGTACGTCCTGTGGAACCTCACCACGCTGCTCGGCGCGCTGGGCGCCGAGGCGATCGGCGACACCGCCGCGTGGGGGCTGGACGCGGCCGGGCCCGCGGTCTTCCTGGCGCTGCTCGCGCCGATGCTGCGCACCGGGACCGAGCGGACCGTCGCCGGGCTCGCCGTCCTCCTGGGGCTGGGACTGCTGCCCGTGCTGCCGGCCGGTGTGCCGGTCCTGGTGGCCGCGCTCGCGGCACCGGCCGTCCTGTGGGCGCAGGGCAGGAAGAGCGCCTCGCGCGGTGACACGGCGGAGGGGGACCGGTGAACGTCTGGATCGCGATCGTCGTGACCGCCGTCGGCTGCTACGCCGTCAAGCTCGCGGGGCTGCTGGTGCCCGCCGGGGTCCTGGAACGGCCCCTCGTCAGGCGTCTCGCCGCGCTCCTTCCGGTCGCCCTGCTCGCCGCGCTGACCGCTCAGCAGACCTTCTCCGACGGCCAGGCCCTGGTCGTCGACGCGCGGGCGGCGGGTGTGGCGGCTGCGGCCGTGGCGCTGGTCCTGCGTGCTCCGTTCCTGGTCGTCGTCGGAGCCGCGGTCGTGGTGACGGCGGGGGTGCGGGCCCTGGGCGGGTGAGACGGTGGGCACGGTGCCGCCGGACACCGTGCCCGGCGGTGCCGCGCAGGGCATCCGCCGGCACCAGGTCGCGCGGGCGGTGTGATCGCTGACCGGGGTGGGTTCCGCTCACCCGCGCCGGCGGGCGGCCCGGCTCGGGGCAGCCTCCGCAGGCGGGATACTGGGTGCATGCGGTTGACGGTTTTCTGGGAGCGGATGACGGAGCACTTCGGCGCGGGCTACGCCGACACCTTCGCGCGTGACCATGTCATGTCCGAGCTCGGCGGGCGCACCGTGCACGAGGCGCTGGCGGCCGGCTGGAGCGCCAAGGACGTCTGGCAGGTGGTCTGCGCGGTCATGAACGTCCCCGCGGAAAAGCGCTGATCGTCACAGAGACCGCCGGGAGCCCCCCGGCCGCCGTCGGCGTGGGCGAGACTTGGCCCGTGGCACCCACTGACGAAACCGGGCAGACGGCCCGGCACCCCACCACGCCCGGCGCGCCGCCGCCCGCCGGGCCTCCGACGGCCCCCATATCCGGGCCGGGCGCCCGCATGCCGCGCTGGCTGCCGCGTGCCATGGTGCTCGCCCTCGCGCTGTACGCCGTGTTCCAGCTGGGCAGCTGGGCCTTCCACCAGCTCATCGGCCTGCTGATCAACATCCTCATCGCGTTCTTCCTGGCGCTCGCCGTCGAGCCCGCGGTGAGCTGGATGGCCGCGCGCGGGGTGCGCCGGGGCCTGGGCACCTTCCTCGTCTTCCTGGGCGTGCTGATCGCGGCGGCGGGCTTCGTCACGCTGCTCGGCTCCATGCTGGCGGGACAGATCGTCAAGATCGTCGAGGACTTCCCGGACTACCTCGACTCCGTGATCAACTGGATCAACACGCACTTCCACACCGAGTTGCGGCGCGTGGACATCCAGGAGGGCCTGCTGCGCTCCGACTGGCTGCGCAACTACGTCCAGAACAGCGCCACCGGTGTCCTGGACGTCTCCGCGCAGGTCCTCGGCGGTCTCTTCCAGCTGCTGACCATCGGTCTGTTCTCGTTCTACTTCGCCGCCGACGGCCCGCGGCTGCGGCGCACCGTCTGCTCCCTGCTGCCGCCCGCCCGGCAGGCCGAGGTGCTGCGCGCGTGGGAGATCGCCGTGAACAAGACGGGCGGCTACCTCTACTCGCGCGGACTGATGGCACTGGCCTCCGGTCTGGCGCACTACGTCCTGCTGGAGTTCCTCGAGGTGCCCTACGCGCCCGTCCTCGCCGTGTGGGTGGGGCTGGTGTCGCAGTTCATCCCCACCATCGGCACCTATCTCGCGGGCGCCCTGCCCATGCTGATCGCCTTCACGGTCGACCCCTGGTACGCGCTGTGGGTGCTGATCTTCGTGGTGGTCTACCAGCAGTTCGAGAACTACGTGCTGCAGCCCAAGCTGACCTCCAGGACCGTCGACATCCACCCGGCGGTCGCCTTCGGCTCGGTCGTCGCGGGCACCGCCCTGCTCGGTGCCGTGGGCGCGCTGATCGCCATCCCCGCCGTCGCCACCCTCCAGGCGTTCCTGGGCGCGTACGTGCGGCGGTACGACGTCACGGACGACCCCCGTGTGCTCGGGCACCGCGGCCCCGGTGGCGGGCCGGGTCTCCTCATGCGCGCCCGTCATCGGTGGGGCCACCGGCCGGGCGCGGGGCGGCCGCGAGGCGGAGACACCGGGGCCTCCTGAGGGCGACCGCACCACACGGCACCACGGTCCTGTGTGCCGTGTGGTGCGCTTGACACGAAAATCGAACATCCATTCTCATGGAAGTGCCGATGAGGCTCAACGACGGGTGTTATGTCCGAATTTCATTAGGAATGCACCCGCGTTATCCACAGGCCGGAGGTGCGTCGGGGCGCGTTGTCAGTGGCAGGCGTTAGCGTCTTTGACGTGAAGCGATCGAATCAAGCAAATCGGGTGGAACCCATGGCAGGAACCGACCGCGAGAAGGCGCTCGACGCCGCGCTCGCACAGATTGAACGGCAATTCGGCAAGGGCGCGGTCATGCGCATGGGCGACCGGACGAACGAGCCCATCGAAGTCATCCCGACGGGATCGACCGCGCTCGACGTGGCCCTCGGCGTCGGCGGCCTGCCGCGCGGCCGTGTGGTGGAGATCTACGGACCGGAGTCCTCCGGCAAGACGACCCTGACCCTGCACGCGGTGGCGAACGCGCAGAAGGCCGGCGGCCAGGTCGCCTTCGTGGACGCGGAGCACGCCCTCGACCCCGAGTACGCGAAGAAGCTCGGCGTCGACATCGACAACCTGATCCTGTCCCAGCCGGACAACGGTGAGCAGGCCCTGGAGATCGTGGACATGCTGGTCCGCTCCGGCGCCCTCGACCTCATCGTCATCGACTCCGTCGCCGCGCTCGTCCCGCGCGCGGAGATCGAGGGCGAGATGGGCGACAGCCACGTGGGTCTGCAGGCACGCCTGATGAGCCAGGCCCTGCGGAAGATCACCAGCGCCCTCAACCAGTCCAAGACCACCGCGATCTTCATCAACCAGCTCCGCGAGAAGATCGGCGTGATGTTCGGCTCCCCGGAGACCACGACCGGTGGCCGGGCGCTGAAGTTCTACGCCTCGGTGCGTATCGACATCCGCCGCATCGAGACCCTGAAGGACGGCACCGAGGCGGTCGGCAACCGCACCCGCTGCAAGGTCGTCAAGAACAAGGTGGCGCCGCCCTTCAAGCAGGCCGAGTTCGACATCCTCTACGGCCAGGGCATCAGCCGCGAGGGCGGCCTGATCGACATGGGCGTGGAGCACGGCTTCGTCCGCAAGGCCGGAGCCTGGTACACGTACGAGGGCGACCAGCTCGGCCAGGGCAAGGAGAACGCCCGCAACTTCCTGAAGGACAACCCCGACCTCGCCAACGAGATCGAGAAGAAGATCCTGACGAAGCTGGGCGTCGGCGTACGGCCCGAGGAGGCCGCCGCCGAGCCGGGCGCGGACGCCACGGGCACCGCTGCGGCCGAGCCGGCCACCGTACCGGCACCGGCGGTCAAGGCCACCAAGTCCAAGGCCGCGGCGGCCAAGAGCTGACCCGTGACGCGACGAACCGACTGGGCCGAGTACGAGTTCGCCGCCTCCGGTGCCCCGCGGGGGAGGGGCACCGGAAGCGGCGAGGGCTCAGCCGTGGACGGTGACGCGGCGTACGACGACGTCGCCGACGGGGACGGCCCTCGTGACGGGGGTGGCGCACGGGCGGGCGGCTCGCGTGACGGCGGGCCGCGCGGTGGACGCGGACGCAGACGCCGGACCTTCGGCGAGGCGGTCGCGGAGGACGGGGATGCCTCCTCCTCGTCGAGGGCCGAGCGGGAGGAGCCTCCGGCGGACCCGGTCGAGCGGGCGCGGGCGATCTGCCTGCGCCTGCTCACCGGGACCCCGCGCACCCGGAAGCAGCTCGCCGACGCCCTGCGCAAGCGGGAGATCCCGGATGAGGCCGCCGAGGAGGTGCTGTCCCGGTTCGAGGAGGTCGGACTGATCAACGACAGCGCCTTCGCGGACGCCTGGGTGGAGTCCCGGCACCACGGCCGGGGACTCGCCCGGCGCGCACTCGCCCGGGAGCTGCGCACCAAGGGGGTCGATCCCACGCTGATCGACGCGGCCGTCTCCCGGCTCGACTCCGAACAGGAGGAGGAGACCGCCCGGGAGCTGGTCGCCCGCAAGCTGCGCGCCACCCGTGGACTCGACCGCGACAAGCGGCTCCGCCGCCTCGCGGGCATGCTCGCCCGCAAGGGCTACCCCGAGGGCCTCGCCCTGCGCGTCGTCCGGCAGGCGCTGGAGGAGGAGGGCGAGGACACGGAGTTCCCCGGCGACGAGGGGTTCTGAGCCGACGGGGGCCCGGACCCCGCCCCGGCTGCTCCCGATGCCACGCCCCACGCGGGCGTCGGTGCCACCGGTGACCCCGGTCTCCCGCAGACCGGGAACCCGCTCACCCGGGTCCGTGGCCCGGCGGGGACCCGGCACCAGGCCACCGCCCGCGCGGGCAGCGGCCCCACCGGCAGTCCGGTGTCCCGCCAGGCCTGAGGACTGCCGAGCGGACGTGTGGCCCGTTGGCGTCGCCGTGGCGACACCCACCCGGCCGCCGCACCTTGCGCAAAGCGGGCCCCAGGGACAGCCAGGCTCGGAAGCCGAAGACCAGGGCGCCGGCCCGCCCGCCCCGGCGGCACCGGACGGACCGCTTCCGGCACGGTTTCTACGCGGGCGCGGACACCACCGGCAGGCCCGCCTCCCGCCAGCCCTGGAAGCCGCCCACCAGATCCGTGGCCCGGTGCAGACCCAGGCGGTGGAGGGACTCCGCTGCGAGGCTGGAGGCGTAGCCCTCGTTGCAGATCACCACGATCCGCAGGTCGTGGCTCGTGGCCTCCGGGAGGCGGTGGCTGCCCCGCGGGTCCAGGCGCCACTCCAGTTCGTTGCGTTCGACGACGAGGGCTCCGGGAACGAGCCCGTCCCGGTCCCGCAGCGCGGCGTAGCGGATGTCCACCAGCAGTGCCCCACCGGCCCGTGCGGCCTCGTACGCCTCCCGGGGTTCGACGCGCTCGTAACCGGCGCGCACCCGCTCCAGCAACTCGTCGATGCCGGCGCTCACTGCCAGTCCTCCGGGCGTTCGACCTGCTCCAGGCGGAGAACACGGCCGCTGCGACTGTAGCGGCGGATCCGTGGCAACGGCGGGTAGTAGGCGTGCACGGAGATCGCGTGCCGGTCCGGGGACTCGTTGAGGACCTCGTGGACGTGATGCCGTCCGAAGGCGCGCCCCTGTCCGGTCCCCAGCCGTCGTTCCCGGTCCACGCCGTCCGTGAGTTCCAGGGTCTTCCAGCCGTCGGTGGGCAGCCGCGCGGCGAGCGAGTTCTCCTTCAGCTCGCCCGACGCGGTCATGAAGGCACCGACGGAGTCGGCGTGGTCGTGCCAGCCGGTACCGGTGCCGGGCGGCCAGCCGATCAGCCAGGCCTCGCTGCCACCGGGCCCGTCGAGCCGCACCCAGGTGCGCCCCTCGGGATCGAGCGGAAGGGTGGCGATCAGTTCGGCGTCGGCGGCGGTACGCCGTACGAAGCCGAGGAGGTCCGCCTGCGTGGGCGCGGAGACGGGGGCCGGAACAGGGAAGGAGACAGACACGTGCACCGTCCTGGAGAAGGTTCGCGGAGGCGCGCGGCCACACGTACGAGACGGCGGGCGGCGCGCGGAGAAGAGGGAGAGACGCGAATCAGCAGGACGGGCGACACACGCAGCCCGCATAGCGGACGAGGTCCATGTGGACCCTCCGCCACAGGTGCACGCAGGTGTCGGTCACGAGCGGAGTACACCACGGGGCCGCGCGCCGATTCAACTCGTCGTCACCATGCGGACCGCGGGGTGACGACGATTCGACCGATCGGGCCTCTCAGCGCGACCCGGCCCCCGCGTCGGCCCTGGCCTCCGCCTCCGCGGTGACGGGCCCGCCGACCGCCGCTTCCGCCGCCGCGTACAGATCCGCCGGGCGGACCCCGCTCAGCGCCGTCACCAGGTGACCGTCGGGGCGTAGGAGGAGCACGGTGTGGGCCGCCGCCCCCGGATAGCTCTCGGCGACCAGCAGTTCGGCCCGGTGCGGCAGCGCCGAGACGGCCGCCGCCAGCCGGGGCATGATCCCGGCGGACACCCAGTGCCGGCGCTCCCACACCCCCGTGCCGGGCGCGATCAGCACCACCAGCAGCACACCCCGGCCGAACCGGTCCCGCAGCCGGACGAAGGTGCCGTCCTCCGCCGTGACCCGTACGTCCGTCACCGCGGAACCGGGAGCCGTTCCGATGGGAACCTCCCCTTCGAGGCGGCCGGGGGCGAGCGGGGAGTCGGCGTACGTCCCAGGCGCGCCCAGCGCGCCCCGCCCCAGGTGACCGTCCATCAGCAGCGTGTCGTGTCCCCGCGCGGACCCGGGGACGTAGGAGCGCAGTCCGCCGCCGCGCACCAGCGGCAGCGCCTGGTCGGCGGCGCGCAACCGGGCGGCGACGATCGCCCGGCGCTCGGTCTGGTAGCTGTCGAGCAGCGCCTCGTGCGGACCGTGGTGCCAGGCCAGCGCCAGTTTCCAGGCGAGGTTGTCGGCATCGCGGAGCCCTTCCTCCAGCCCGTGCGTGCCCAGCGCGCCGAGCAGATGGGCCGCGTCCCCGGCGAGGAACACCCGGTCGGCCCGCCAGCGCCGGGCCAGCCGGTGGTGGACGGTGTGCACCCCGGTGTCCAGCAGTTCGTACGGCGGGGTCGGACCGTCGGTCCAGCCGGCCAGGGTCTCCCGGACCCGGCCCAGCAGCAGCTCGGGCGTGACCAGGTCCTTGCCCGGCGGCAGCAGCCAGTCCAGGCGCCACACCCCGTCCGGCAGCGGGCGCGCGGTGATCTCCCCGGCCGAGGGACCGGACGTGCGCCACGGCGGCGTGCGGTGCAGCAGCGCCTCGTCGTACCAGGGAAGTTCGGTGCGCAGGGCGGCCACGGCGTGACGTTCCACCGCGGTACGGCCGGGGAAGCGGATGTCCTGGAGCTTGCGCACGGTCGAGCGCGGGCCGTCGCAGCCGACCAGGTAACTGCCGCGCCACCAGGTGCCGGTGTCACCGCGGGTGCGGGCGGTGACGCCCGAGGGCTCCTGCTCTATGGTGTCCAGCCTGCTGTTCACGGCGATCCTGACGAGCCGCTCGCCGGCGAGGGCCGCGCGCAGCGCACCCGTCAGGACGTGCTGGGCGATGTGCAGGGGCGCGGGCTCGACATCGCCGAAGGCGACCTCGGCCGTCACCTGCTTGCGCCGCATCGATCGCCATCCGGCCCAGCGGACACCGGCGTGCGCGAGCGGCACACCGGTCAGCCGCTCCATGAGCGCGGCGGTCTCCTCGCGCAGTACGACGGTGCGCGCCGGGCGGGGTTCGTCCTTGCCCGGTCCTTCGTCGAGGACCACGCACGGCACGTCCTGGCGCGCCAGCGCCAGCGCCAGCGTGAGCCCGACGGGCCCCGCTCCGACGATGATCACCGGGTCCACGGCGCGGCGCCCCCTGCTCGAAGTGACGTCCGGAGGGACGTGGAGGAACAGGAAGATGGAGCAGGGTGCACGATCACAGAACGTATGCAACCTATTGCCGGTGCTTGCGTCAAGTGACCGAAGGGCAGTGGCGATCATGAAGTGGGGAGGAGACGGTCACACCACTTGACTGTTCATCACATGAGTCCGGGGCGTACGGCTCCTCCGTACCGCTGAGACCGGCCGGGAACTCGACATGACTGTGGCCCGCCGGAATCCGGCGGGCCACAGTCACGTCGTGCGTCAGGCGGGCGTCACTTCTCCGCACCGGTCCCGCGCGTGCCACCGACCTCCGCCGCGTTGAGGTCGTCGACGTCCTCCGGGCCGAGCACCGCGCCCGTACTGCGCTTGCTGCGGCGCAGGCGTCCTTCGAGCCAGGAGGCGAAGGAGGTGAGGATGAAGTTCAGGACGATGAAGATGACCGCCACCACGATGAAGCTGGGGATGACGTTGGCGTAGTTGGCCGCCAGCGTGGCACGCGAGTTCAGCAGCTCGGTGAAGCCGAGCATCACGCCGCCGAGCGCGGTGTCCTTCACGATGACGACCAGCTGGCTGACGATCGCCGGGAGCATCACCGTGACCGCCTGCGGGAGCAGGATGCTGCTCATCGTCTGGCTCTTGCGCAGGCCGATCGCCTGGGCCGCCTCACTCTGCCCCTTGGGCAGGGCGAGGATGCCGGCCCGGACCACCTCGGCGAGGACCGAGGCGTTGTAGAGCACCAGGCCGGTGACGACCGCGTACAGCGGCCGGTCCTCACTGGTGACGTCGGTGGACCGGGCGAAGAACTCGTTGGCGAACAGCATCAGCAGCAGCACCGGGATGGCGCGGAAGAACTCCACCACCGCGGCGGCCGGGATGCGTACCCACCGGTGGTCGGACATCCGGGCGATGCCGAGCACCGCACCCAGCGGAAGCGCGATGACCATGGCCAGCGCCGCCGCCTTCAGTGTGTCCGCGAGGCCGGGCAGCAGATAGGTCGTCCAGGCATCGGACGTGGTGAAGGGCTTCCACAGGGACCATTCCAGCTGGCCCTTGTCGTCCAGTACCTGCCAGACCCACCACAGCAGCAGGGCGAGCAGGACGAAGAAGACGACCGAGAAGATCAGGTTGCGCCGCTTGGCCTTCGGGCCGGGGGCGTCGTAGAGAACAGAAGTCATCGCTTCACCGCCAGGCGCTTGCTCAGCCAGTTGAGGAACAGGCCGGTGGGCAGGGTCAGGACCACGAACCCGAAGGCGAAGATCGCGCCGATGAGCAGCGTCTGTGCCTCGTTCTCGATCATCCCCTTCATCAGGAACGCGGCCTCCGCCACGCCGATGGTGGCCGCCACGGTCGTGTTCTTGGTCAGCGCGATCAGCACGTTGGCCAGGGGGCCGATCACCGAGCGGAACGCCTGCGGCAGCACGACGAGCCTGAGCACCTGGCCGAAGCTCAGCCCGAGGGCTCGTGCCGCCTCGGCCTGTCCGACGGGCACCGTGTTGATACCGGAGCGGATCGCCTCGCACACGAAGGCGGCGGTGTAGGCGACGAGGCCGAGCACGGCCAGTCGGAAGTACATGAGGTCGAAGTTGTCCCGCGCGCCCATCGTCACGCCGAAGATGTCGGCGAGACCGAGCGACGTGAAGACGATGATGACGGTCAGGGGAATGTTCCGGACGACGTTCACGTAGGCGGTGCCGAAGCCCCGCATCAGGGGTACGGGACTGACCCGCATGGCCGCCAGCAGGGTGCCCCAGATCAGGGATCCGATGGCCGAGAAGACGGTGAGCTGCACCGTGACCCAGAAAGCGCCCAGCAGGGACGGGTCGTCATAGTTTGAAAGAAAGTCGAACACGATCTCCCGCGCTTCCGGGTGTGTGACGTACGTGGCGGACGTGACGCGCCGCCGCCGGACCGGTGGTGGGCGGCGGCGCGTCTGCGGATCCCCGCGTCTGCCGCGGGGATCCTGCGTCGGCGGAGTCCCGCGTTACTGGACGATCTGGCCGATCTTCGGGGCGGGCTCGTTCTTGTAGTTCGCCGGGCCGAAGTTCTCCTCGACGGCCTTCTGCCACGAACCGTCGCTGACCATCTTCTCGAGCGCGTCGTTGACCTTGTTCACGGTCTCGGTGTCGCCCTTCTTGACGCCGATGCCGTAGTTCTCGTTGCTCAGCTTCAGGCCGGCGAGCTTGAACTTGCCCTTGTACTGGTCCTGCGAGGCGTAGCCGGCGAGGATCGAGTCGTCGGTGGTCAGCGCGTCCACCTGACCGTTCTGCAGAGCGGACAGGCACTCCGAGTAGCCACCGCGGTTGCTCAGCTGCGCCTTCGGCGCGAAGTCCTTCTTGACGTTCTGCGCGGAGGTGGAGCCGGTCACCGAGCAGAGCTTCTTGTCGTTCAGGTCCGTGGCCTCGGTGATGTCCGCGTCGGTCTTGACCAGCAGGTCCTGGTGGGCCAGCAGGTAAGGGCCGGCGAAGTCGACCTTCTGCTTGCGCTCGTCGGTGATCGAGTACGTCGCGGCGATGAACTTCACGTCCCCGCGCGAGAGGGCGTTCTCGCGGTCGGCGCTCTTGGTCTCGACCCACTCGATCTGGTCGGCCTCGTAACCGAGCTCCTTGGCGACGTAGGTCGCCACGTCCACGTCGAAGCCGGAGAAGGAACCGTCCGGCGTCTTCAGGCCGAGACCGGGCTGGTCGTACTTGATGCCGATCTTGATCTTGTCACCGCCGCCCCCGGAGGAGGAGTTGCCGTCACCGCTGTCGTCGCCGCCGCAGGCGGTGGCGGTCAGGGCGAGAGCGAACACGACGGCCGAGGCGGCGGTGACCTTGCGGAGCTTCATGGTGCACATCCTTTGACTCTGGTGAAGTGATGCGGCCCGGGCGGTGTCCGGTGACGCAGGTCGGCAGGGGCGCGAGGTGCGCCTCAGTGGTGAAGGATCTTCGACAGGAAGTCCTTGGCGCGGTCACTGCGCGGATTGCTGAAGAACTGGTCCGGCGAGGCCTGTTCGACGATGCGACCGTCCGCCATGAACACCACGCGATTCGCCGCCGAACGGGCGAATCCCATCTCGTGCGTGACCACGATCATGGTCATGCCCTCGCGGGCGAGCTGCTGCATGACCTCCAGCACCTCGTTGATCATCTCCGGGTCGAGAGCCGACGTCGGCTCGTCGAAGAGCATGACCTTGGGCTCCATCGCCAGGGCCCGCGCGATGGCGACACGCTGCTGCTGACCACCGGAGAGCTGCGCGGGGTACTTCTCGGCCTGCGCGCCCACGCCGACCCGGTCGAGCAGGGCACGGGCCCGCTCCTCGGCCGCCTTCTTGTCCTTCTTGCGGACCTTGACCTGTCCCAGCATCACGTTCTCGAGCACGGTCTTGTGCGCGAAGAGGTTGAAGGACTGGAAGACCATGCCCACGTCGGCCCGCAGCCGGGCGAGCTCCTTGCCCTCGTGGGGCAGGGGCTTGCCGTCGATGGTGATCGATCCGGAGTCGATCGTCTCCAGACGGTTGATGGTGCGGCACAGGGTGGACTTCCCGGACCCGGAGGGTCCGATGACCACGACGACTTCGCCACGGGCGATCGTCAGGTCGATGTCCTGGAGTACGTGCAACGCGCCGAAGTGCTTGTTGACGCTCTTCAGGACGACCAGATCGCCGGTCGCGGCCACATCTTCCTTGGCCACCGATACTTCGGTCATCGCTCTCAGGCTCCGTCCTCCTCGGTTTCGGAGGACAGTAGTAACCCGTTAGACCTGCGTCATCACATCTGAGGGGAATCTGAGCATCACGATCCGATAGCAATCGGACACCTGTCGTAGCACTTGTGAGCAGGGGTGATTTCGGCCGGGTAACGGTACGGAAGAGCAACCGGAACCCTCTTGACGCCGTCCTCGTTCATCGGCGTCACTGCAAGGTGCACGCGCGCGTGCACGCGTTTTCATACACATGAAGAGCGTACGGCCGATGAACCGAAGGGGGGCCCTGGTGAGACTGCTTCTCGTCGAGGACGACAACCACGTCGCCGCCGCCCTGTCGGCGGTCCTGGCGCGGCACGGGTTCGACGTCACCCACGCGCGCAGCGGCGAGGAGGCGCTCCAGGCACTCGTTCCCGAGGGGGACGGCTTCGGCGTCGTCCTGCTCGACCTGGGACTGCCCGATCAGGACGGCTACGAGGTCTGCGGCAAGATCCGCAAGCGCACCAGCACGCCGGTGATCATGGTCACCGCGCGGTCCGACGTGCGTTCGCGCATCCACGGCCTCAACCTCGGCGCCGACGACTACGTGGTCAAGCCGTACGACACGGGGGAACTGCTCGCGCGGATCCACGCCGTCAGCCGGCGCACCGTCCACGAGGAGGCCGGGGGCGGTACGGAGACCGAGCTGCGGCTCGGCCCGGTCCGCATCGAGCTGTCGACCCGCCAGGTCAGCGTCAACGGTTCGGTCGTCCAACTGACCCGCAAGGAGTTCGATCTGCTCGCCCTGCTCGCCCAGCGGCCGGGGGTCGTCTTCCGCCGGGAACAGATCATCAGCGAGGTGTGGCGCACGAGCTGGGAGGGGACCGGGCGCACCCTGGAGGTGCACGTGGCCTCCCTGCGCGCCAAGCTCCGCATGCCCGCCCTCATCGAGACCGTGCGCGGCGTCGGCTACCGGCTCGTCGCGCCCACGGCGTAGCGGGGCCGGGTGCACACACGTCTGCTTCCGCTGCTCATCGTCCTGATGGCGGCCGTCCTGCTGGCCCTGGGCGTTCCGCTGGCCGTCAGCCTGGCCGGCGCGGAGCAGCAGCGGGTGGTCGTCGACCGGATCGACGACACCGCGCGCTTCGCGGCCCTCGCCCAGTTCGTCACCGAGCCAGCCGACCCGGTCGACGCGGACATCAACGAGCGCCGCGAGACCCTCAGCAGCGAGCTCCGCAGCTACCACTCGGTCTACGGCATCCGCGCGGGCGTCTTCTACCGCAGCGACTCGCCCATGGCGCACGCCCCGGACGACTGGTTCCTGCCCCGCACGGGTGAGGTGCGCGACGCCTTCGAGGAGGCGCTGCTCAGCCGCCGCAGCCACGATCCCGAGCAGGTGTGGCCCTGGCAGCGGCGCAGCCTCGTGGTGGCCTCACCGGTCATCCGGGACGGCGACGTCGTCGCGGTCGTGGTCACCGACTCGCCCACCGGGCAGATGCGCTCCCGCATCCTCCGGGGCTGGCTGGTCATCGCCGCGGGGGAGGCGGCCGCGATGCTGCTCGCGGTCGGCGCGGCGCTGCGGCTGACCGGCTGGGTGCTCAAGCCCGTACGGATCCTGGACGCCACCACCCACGACATCGCCACCGGACGGCTGAAGTCCCGGGTCGCGGCGGCCGGCGGGCCGCCGGAACTGAGACGGCTCGCCCGGTCGTTCAACGAGATGGCGGACAACGTCGAGAGCGTGCTGGAGCAGCAGCGCGCCTTCGTCGCCGACGCCTCGCACCAGCTCCGCAACCCGCTCTCGGCGCTGCTGCTGCGCATCGAGCTGCTCGCCCTGGAGCTGCCCGAGGGCAACGAGGAGATCGCCTCCGTGCAGGCCGAGGGCAAGCGCCTGGCGCAGGTCCTGGACGACCTGCTCGACCTGGCGCTCGCCGAGCACAGCGAGGCAGACCTCCAGGTCGCCGACATCGGGGCCCTGACCGCCGAGCGCGTCGCGGCCTGGTCGCCGACCGCCGAGGCCAAGGGCGTCCGCCTGACCGGCACCTGCCCGCCCACCACCGCGTGGGCCGACCCGGTGGCGCTGTCCAGCGCCCTGGACGCGGTCATCGACAACGCGGTGAAGTTCACGCCCGAGGGCGAGACCGTCGAGGTCACCGTCGCCTCCAACGGTGACATGTCCACCATCGTCGTCACCGACAACGGTCCGGGACTGACCGAGGAGGAGCTGACCCGCGTCGGCGACCGCTTCTGGCGCAGCGGGCGGCACCAGAACATCAAGGGCTCCGGCCTGGGCCTGTCCATCACGCGGGCGCTGCTCGCGGCGGGCGGCGGCTCGATCGCGTACGAGCGTCACGAGCCGCACGGACTGCGGGTGACCGTGATGGTGCCGAGGAACGCCCCGACGGGTGAGGCGACGGCTCAGGGCTTGACGGACCGGTAGTACCGGCGGGCGCCCTCGTGCAGCCGGAGCGGGTCGGTGTAGATCGCGGTGCGTACGTCGACCAGCTGGGCGGAGTGGACGTGCGCCCCGATGTTGTCCCGGCTCTTGAGCACGATGCTGGTCAGCCACTCGGTGAGCCGGGGATCCGCGTCCGCCCGGGTGATCAGGAGGTTGGACACCGCCATCGTCGCGACGGGCGTGCTGGGCCTACTGCCCGGGTAGGCCGACTCCGGCATGTTGGTGACGCGGTAGTAGCGCGTGGCACCGCCCTGTTCGTGCAGCTTGGAGACGAGATCGGCGTCGATCGGCACGAACCGGAGCGCGGACTGCTCGGCGAGCGTCTTCAAGCCGTCCGTGGGCAGTCCGCCGGACCAGAAGAAGGCGTCCAGGCCGTGCCCGAGCCGCTCCGGGCCGGTGTCGATGCCGGCCGAGGAGGGCTTGATGTCCGTCTCCGGGTCGATGCCGGCCGCCCGGAGCACCCGGTTGGCGATGAGCCGGACGCCCGACTTGGGCGGCCCTATGGCGACCCGCTTGCCCCGCAGGTCGTCGACGGTCCTGATGCCCGAGTCGGGCGCGACGGCGAGCTGCACGTAGTCGTCGTACAGGCGTGCCACCCCGCGCAGCCGGTCGGCACCCGGCCGGTCGCTGAGCCGGTACGTCTCCACCGCGTCGGCCGCGGCGATCGCGAAGTCGGCCTCCCCGGTCGCCACGCGGCGCACGTTCTCCTGCGACCCGGCACTCGTCTTCAGGCGCACGTCGAGGTCGGGCATGTGCTTGCCGAGCGAGCTGCGCAGGAGTACGCCGTACTTCTGGTAGACCCCCGCGTGGGTGCCCGTGCTCAGGGTGATCGTCCCGCCCGGTGGTTCCTCGTCCCAGGGCGCCAGCCACCACAGCAGCAGTCCGAGTACGACGAGACCGGCGGCGGTGCCCCGCAGGGCCCGTCGCCTGCCGATCCGGGACAGCGTGTGGGGCATGCGCGCGATCCTGCCAGTCGGGGTGGCCGCTGACCAGGGCGGAGCTCACAGCGGGCCGGGGAGTGTCCGTGGTGGCCGTTACAGTCGCGGGCATGAGTTCTTCGCCCGCCGATCTGGTCCGTGACTTCCACCGTGCCTTCGGGCTGGACGTCCGCGACACACCGTCCGAGGTTTCGCCGGAGCTCGGTGCCCATCGTGGTGAGCTGCTTGCCGAGGAGGCGCGGGAGGTGGCGGAGGTGTCGGTGGCGGGGCCGCTCGACCGGCTGGCGCATGAGCTGGCCGACGTGGTGTACGTCGCGTACGGGACGGCGCTGGTTCATGGGGTCGACCTCGACGCGGTGATCGCCGAGGTCCATCGTTCCAACATGAGCAAGCTGGGGCCCGACGGGCAGGTCAGCCGTCGTGCCGACGGCAAGGTGCTCAAGGGGGAGCATTACGAGGCGCCGGACGTGTCGGGGGTGCTGCGGCGGCAGGGGTGGGTGCCGGGCGGGGCGGCTTGAGCAGCGCCCCGGGGGATGCTGTCCGGCGCGGTCGCCGGGCGGGGGTGGGGCGCGCTGCCCGGCGTTTGCGGGGTGCCTCCCAGGCCCTTGAGGCACTGGGGGAGGCACGGGTGCCCGCAGTTATGCGGTGGTGACCACGTTGCGGCCTGTTTCGTGGGCGTAGACGGGGCGGCCGGTATGACGTACCGGGCCGGCCAGGCCGGGGTCACCGGCATCCGGGTGTGGAGTCGCACCCCCGTCGGGTCGGCGGGATCCGGCCTCACGGCAATACGCTCCGGAACGTCGACCACCATGTCCTTCGCACCTTCCGGGACGAACGGGAAATGAATTCGGGGATGTGCTCCACATCATTGGCGCCCGGAATGCCCGGTGGAGGTGGAGAGAGGGCGACGGCTTGCATGCGTCACGGTTCTCGTGACACGAGGCGTCCTTTTCCGGGGAACCCGGGAGGTGTGCGCCCCGTGGCAAAGCGTCGGAATGGTGAATTACGTTTGAGTCGGCCGGTGGACTGGTCGAAAAACTTCTGGCAGTGACGATGATCGTTGTACTCTCCGCCGATGACGACTGATCCCCCCGCCACCGGCCCGGTGCCGTCCGCCACGGACGCCGAGTGCCTGGAACTCACCCGGAAACTGCGGCGCCGGGGAACCCTCGTGCTCTCCTTCTTCGCCCTGGTGTGGGCCTTCGCCGGGGCCTCCGGAACCGGTTCGGCGACGGACGTCGTGCCGGTGTCCATAGAGGTGGCGGCCCTCGTGGTCACCGCGGCGGCGATCTACCTGGGGCACCGCGGGGACGCCGCGCCCTCGCCCCGCATGGTGAGCCTCCCGGAGAACTGGGCGCGCGGGGTGGGTGTCGTCAACGGCATCGAGGTGCTGGCCGTCTTCGCCGTCATCGCGGGCTCCAACGCCGTCGGCCGCCCCGGGCTCGTCCCGGTCGGCATCGCCCTCGTCGTGGGGTTGCACTTCTTCCCCCTCGCGCGCCTGTACGACCAGTGGCAGTACCGGTGGACGGCCGGGCTGATGACCGCCGTGGCGGTCGTGGGCGCGGTGCTGGTCGTGGCCGGCCTGTCGGACGAGAGCGTGCTGGTCGCGGTGGGCCTGGCCTGCGCGGCGGTGCTCTGGGGCTCCGCGTACCACCTGGCTGTACGGGGCTGAGCACCGCTGAACCGGTCGGGGCCGACGGGCCGCCCCGGAAACGAACGCAAGGATGTGCCGACCGGCCGGTTCCGAGATGATTTCCGGTCGCCTTCCGGAAAGTTTCTCCTTTCCGCCCGGCTTGCATCTGTATTGCTCGGTCACCCACCCGTGCGCCACCCCCGCGGGTGTCGGCTGACATTCGTCACGGTCCGGATGATGTTTCCCCGGCGCCCGGCTTTTCGTTGAGGGCCGCCGAAAGTTCCCATTCGGGGCTGTTCACCGCGTGCCGTTCCTCGCCCGGCTCGGCGGGCACCGCGGACCCGGGCGCCGGCATGCCCAGCAGGAAGTCGCCGACCGAGGACTCCCGGCGGTACGGCTCCGTCACAGGGCCGTCCGGCGCCGGCTTCACGGCGGGCAGCGGGTCGATCCGGCCCCGGGCCGGTCCGCGTTCCCCGCGCTTTCCGGCCGCTGACAGGAGAGAGCCATCACGCCACCCCCTTGGTTCGCATCCGGCCAGGCCAGGAAGCTGCCTGGCAGGGAGTCGCCCACAAGGCGGAGGAGGTCCGCGGCACCACCTACCCTTAGGGACATGAGCAGCATCGACCGGAGCCAGTCAGTGGGCGGCACACGCACCTATGAAGTACGCACCTACGGGTGCCAGATGAACGTCCACGACTCCGAGCGGTTGTCCGGGCTGCTGGAGGACGCGGGCTACGTCCGCGCCCCCGAGGGCTCCGACGGCGACGCCGACGTCGTCGTCTTCAACACCTGCGCCGTCCGGGAGAACGCCGACAACAAGCTGTACGGCAACCTCGGCCACCTCGCCCCGAAGAAGGCGAGCCGCCCCGGCATGCAGATCGCGGTCGGCGGCTGCCTCGCGCAGAAGGACCGCGACACCATCGTGAAGCGGGCCCCCTGGGTCGACGTCGTCTTCGGCACGCACAACATCGGCAAGCTGCCCGTCCTCTTGGAGCGCGCCCGCGTGCAGGAGGAGGCGCAGGTCGAGATCGCCGAGTCGCTGGAGGCGTTCCCCTCCACGCTGCCCACCCGGCGCGAGAGCGCCTACGCGGCCTGGGTGTCCATCTCCGTCGGCTGCAACAACACCTGCACCTTCTGCATCGTCCCGGCGCTGCGCGGCAAGGAGAAGGACCGCCGCCCCGGCGACATCCTCGCCGAGATCGAGGCCCTGGTCGCCGAGGGCGTCTCCGAGATCACCCTGCTCGGGCAGAACGTCAACGCGTACGGGTCCGACATCGGCGACCGCGAGGCGTTCAGCAAGCTGCTGCGGGCCTGCGGGAAGATCGACGGCCTGGAGCGCGTCCGCTTCACCTCGCCGCACCCGCGCGACTTCACCGACGACGTCATCGCCGCCATGGCCGAGACGCCGAACGTGATGCCGCAGCTCCACATGCCGCTCCAGTCCGGCTCCGACCCGATCCTGAAGGCGATGCGCCGCTCCTACCGCCAGGAGCGCTACCTCGGGATCATCGAGAAGGTCCGCGCCGCCATCCCGCACGCGGCGATCAGCACCGACATCATCGTGGGCTTCCCCGGCGAGACCGAGGAGGACTTCGAGCAGACCCTGCACGTGGTGCGCGAGGCCCGCTTCGCGCAGGCGTTCACCTTCCAGTACTCCAAGCGTCCCGGCACCCCGGCCGCCGAGATGGACGGCCAGATCCCCAAGAAGGTCGTCCAGGAGCGCTACGAGCGTCTCGTCGCCCTCCAGGAGGAGATCTCCTGGGAGGAGAACAAGAAGCAGGTCGGCCGCACCCTGGAGCTGATGGTCGCCGAGGGCGAGGGCCGCAAGGACGGCGCCACCCACCGCCTCTCCGGCCGCGCCCCCGACAGCCGCCTGGTGCACTTCACCAAGCCGGAGCAGGAGGTGCGCCCCGGCGACGTGGTCACCGTCGAGATCACCTACGCCGCCCCGCACCACCTCCTCGCCGAGGGCGCGGTACTCGAGGTGCGCCGCACTCGCGCGGGGGACGCCTGGGAGAAGCGGAACACGGAGAAGGCGGCGCGGCCCGCGGGCGTGCTGCTCGGCCTGCCCAAGGTGGGCGTGCCCGAGCCGCTGCCGGCGGTCACCGGGGGCTGCGCCGTCGACTGACCGGACCGTGACGGGGGACGCACGGCTCGACGAGGCGTCGTGGAGGAGCCGCACGGCGCGCACCGCCATGTACTACGTGGAGACCAAGGGCGGACCGGTCACCCCCTGCCCGTGAGGCAGGGGTGCCGTTCCGGGCCGCCGCAGTAGGCTGTCGATCATGCTTGTCGCCGCCGCAGTCTGCCCGTGCCCGCCGCTGCTCGTGCCGGAGGTCGCCGCAGGGGCCGCCCCCGAGCTGGACACCGCGCGGGCCGCGTGCACGGACGCGCTGGGTGTGCTGGCCGCCGCCCGGCCCGATCTGCTCGTGGTCGTGGGACCGGGAGACGGTGCCGGGCCCGAGGCCTACCCGGAGGGCACCCCCGGATCCTTCCGGGCCTTCGGCGTCGGCCTGGACGTACGGCTGGGACAGGGCGGGGGTGCCCCCGGGCGGGAACTCCCGTACGGACTGGCCGTGGGCGCCTGGCTGCTGGACCGCACCGGCTGGGCGGACGCCCCCGTGGAGGGACTGGCCGTGGGGGCGTCCCTCACGGCCGAGCGGTGCGCCGAGGCGGGGGAGGCCCTCGCCGGCCGGGCGGAGCGGGTCGCGCTGCTGGTGATGGGCGACGCCAGCGCCTGCCGCACGCTCAAGGCGCCCGGCTACCTCGACGAGCGGGCGGCCCCCTTCGACGCGGAACTCGCACGCGCGCTGGGCGCGGCCGACACCGGAGCCCTGCGAGCGCTGGACACCGAACTGGCACACGAACTGAAGGTGTCCGGCCGGGCCCCCTGGCAGGTACTCGCCGGCGCGGCGTCCGGAAACCCGGCCCTGAAGGGCACGCTGCTCCACGAGGACGCCCCCTACGGGGTCGGTTACCTCGTGGCCACCTGGGCGTAGGCGGGCTGCCGCCGGGAGAACGCGGCGGACGGCCGGGAGCTCTCGGTGTGCTCCGCGGCCGTCCGCCGGTGTGCCGCTCAGGAAGTGGGCGGCGGCCCGGCCGGCGGCGTGGTCGTGCCACCCGCGTCCGAGCCGGGGTCGTTCTTGTGCGCGAGTCGGTCCACGGCGCCCTTGGCCTTGCCCGTACCCGTCCGGATCCGGTCGCTGTACTTGCCCTTGGTCCGCTCGTCGACGGTCCGCGCGGCCTTGTCCAGGCCGTGCTGGATCCTGTCCTCGTGCTGGTGCGCGAGGCCGGAGACCTTGTCCTTGGCCGGGCCGAGCCTGGCCTTCAGGTTGTCCAGGAGACCCATGATGTACCTTCCCTCGCGGCCGTCTACGTGCGGGCGCCCTCACCGGTCTCGCTGCCGGCCGCCTCGGCGGACTGCTGCTTGGGGATCTCGACGGTGTCGGTGCCGGTGACCTCGCCGGCCTCCTTCTCCGCCGGCCCGGTGGTCTCCGGCGCCCCGGCCGACCCCTTCGGCTCCGCGACCCCGGCCGCGCTCTCCGCGCCGGCCCCGGCCGCCGCTTCGCCCGCCCGGACCTCGGCGGTCCGCGTCTCCTCCGTGGCCTTCGACCTCCGAAAAAGCCGTGCAAAAACGCCCATATTCACTCCATACGTTACTCGTGCGGGCGAAATCCCGCGTTGCCCGGTGCGTCCATCCGTGTGACCCGGGCCGCCGCCCCCTGTGATCCGGCGGCAGGAACCTCGCAACGGGCAACGACCCGGCGGCCGTCGCGTCACGTAACCCGTTCGAGGGCCGGACGGGAGGTTTGCGAGACTGGATCAGTGAGCAGCGCACCCCTCGCCCCCCGCGTCATCGCCGTCGTCGGCCCCACTGCGGCCGGAAAGTCCGATCTGGGCGTATTCCTGGCCCAGCGGCTCGGCGGTGAAGTCGTCAACGCCGACTCCATGCAGCTCTACCGGGGGATGGACATCGGCACCGCCAAGCTGACGCCCGAGGAGCGCGGCGGCGTCCCGCACCACCTGCTCGACATCTGGGACGTCACCGTCACCGCGTCCGTCGCCGAGTACCAGCGGCTGGCCCGGGAGCGGATCGACGCGCTGCTCGCCGAGGGGCGCTGGCCCGTCCTCGTCGGCGGTTCCGGCCTCTACGTCCGCGGCGCCGTCGACAACCTGGAGTTCCCCGGCACCGACCCCGAGGTCAGGGCCCGCCTGGAGGAGGAGCTCACGCTGCGCGGCCCGGGGGCGCTGCACGCGCGCCTCGCCGTGGCGGACCCGGAGGCCGCGCGGGTGATCCTGCCGAGCAACGGCCGTCGCATCGTGCGCGCGCTCGAGGTCATCGAGATCACCGGAAGGCCCTTCACGGCCAACCTCCCCGGCCACGACTCGGTCTACGACACCCTCCAGATCGGCGTCGACGTGGCCCGCCCCGAGCTGGACGAGCGCATCGCCCGCCGGGTGGACCGGATGTGGGAGGCCGGCCTCGTGGAGGAAGTGCGCGCATTGGAGGCGCAAGGGTTGCGTCAGGGGCGTACGGCGTCGCGCGCGCTCGGCTACCAGCAGGTGCTCGGGGCGCTCGCCGGGGAGTGCACCCTCGAGGAGGCGCGGTCCGAGACCGTCCGTGCCACCAAGCGCTTCGCGCGCCGTCAGGATTCATGGTTCAGGCGCGATCCCCGGGTGCACTGGTTGAGTGGGGCCGCGGCGGACCTGACGGAACTTCCGCAGCTCGCGTTGTCGTTGGTCGAACGACCGGTTACAGCCTGATCACGTCCTGGCATCGGGACGCCCAGGCCGTCATCCGGGCCTGTGGCGCCGTGCCATCATCGAGCTTCGATCGACCAGTGGAGTCCTAAGTTGGGAGGGCGCGTGGCGATGGAGGCCGGCCCTCGCGACACCGCACACGGCACCGAACACCTCGCCACCGAGCGGGGTGCACCGGAGCAGGAGACGACCGACCGCCTCAGTCCGGACGGACCGGACGAGACGCAGGGCGGCGTGACCGACGACGGTCCCGAGCCGGACGAGATGTTCGCGGGCGGTGACGAGGTCGAGGTCGAGCTGCGCCCGCAGCGCCGGCTGCGCATCTGGCAGCTCGCGCCGATCGTCGGGCTGGCCGCGGTCGGCTCCCTGATGTTCGCCTTCCCGCTCGCCTTCGACTTCGGCGACAGCGGCGCCGTGATCGCCATGCTGGGGCTGCTGATCTGCTCCTGCGCGGCCGGCTGGGGCATGATGGCCGCCCGCAGGGTGGGCTCCACCTGGCCGGGTCTGCCGGCCCGCGGCTCCGGACGCAGGCCCGACTGGCGGGTGGTGGCCGCCTATGCCGTGATGGTCGCCGCGGTGGTGGCCCTGGCGGTGTGGCGGGTGGCCAGGCTCCGCTGAGCGGCGTCCCCCGGGAGCGCGGGGCCGCATCGACGTGCGGCTCCGCCGCGTGGGCGCGACCGGTCCCACCGGACCGCACGGGATCGACC
>NZ_NCTE01000829.1 GCF_002114215.1 Streptomyces sp. 13-12-16
CCCCGTCCCCGTCCTCCGCGCGGGCGACGGAACCGGTCGCGGCCGACGGGAAGGCCGCCCGGACCCGGCCGCGCCGGCCGGTGGGCCTCGTGGCGCTCTGCGCGCTGACCGTGCTCCTCGGCGGCTTCGCCGGCTGGGCGCACGCGGAGGCCGAAGCGCTCCGGGACGCCCCCGCACGGCACAACACCGCCCTGACCGACCTGGCCCGCACCAGCGAGATCAAGGGACAGACGGCCAAGGCCGTCGACGCGCTCTTCTCCTACGACCACACCGACCCCGGCGCCCTCGAGGAAGCCGCGGCGGACCTCCTCACGGGAAAGGCCGTCGACCAGCACGGAGCCCTGCTCGCCGACGTCCGCGAGCGGGCCGACGAACAGAAGGCGGTGATCACCACGACGGTCACCGAGAGCGCGGTCGAACGGATCGACGGCGACCGGGCCCGGGTCCTCGTCTACGCGGACCAGAGCAGCGTCGGCACCGCCGGGACCACGAAGGACGCGAAGAGCGCGAAGAGCGCGGAGGACTCGGAGGACGAGGGCGTGTACGCGGGGGCCATGCTCGCCGTCGACGTCGTACACCGCGACGGACGCTGGCTCGTCTCCGGCATCGACACCTTCGGCCGCTGAGGACCGTACGACCGCCCCCACCGCCCCCCACCGGCACCCCACCCACAGGAGCGACAGCCATGCCCGTACGCCGCGCCGCCCGACGCCCGTATGCCGGCCGGACCCGCAGGGGACTGCGGACGACCGCCGTCGCAGTGGCGGCCATGGCGGCCCTCACCGCCTCCCAGGCGCCCGGCCTCACCCGGGACGCGAAGGACGACCACGCCGCCCCGCTCGCCGACGACGTGAGCACACCGGCGGCAGGCGGCCCGTACACCGAGCTCGCTCCTCCGGGGGACGGCTCCTACCACACCGAACTCCCGCCCCTGGACACCCCGGACGTCGCGTCGGCGCCCCCGGTGGTCGTGCGGGACCTCCGTTCCCAGTCGGGCATCCCGGCCACCGTGCTGCGCGCCTACCGCGCCGCCGAGACCTCCGTCGGCGGCACGGATCCCGGCTGCCGGCTGCCCTGGGAACTGCTCGCGGCGATCGGCAAGGTCGAGTCCGGCCATGCGCGCGGCGGCGCGGTCGACCGGAACGGCACGACGCTGGGCCGCATCACCGGACCGCCGCTCAACGGCCGGGGTTTCGCCCTGATCCGGGACACGGACGGGGGCGCCCACGACGGTGACGCGGTCTACGACCGCGCGGTGGGGCCGATGCAGTTCCTGCCGTCCACCTGGGCCCGCTGGGGCACGGACGGCAACGGTGACGGCCGCGCCGACCCGAACAACATCTTCGACGCGGCCCTGGCGGCCGGCCACTACCTGTGCGCCGGCGACCGGGACCTGGGCCGGGCGGCGGACCTGGACCGGGCGATCCTCAGCTACAACCACTCGTACTCCTACCTGAGGCTGGTCGAGTACTGGCTGGAGTTCTACAGCCGGGGGGTCCACACCGTCCCCGACGGCAGGGGCGTCATCCCGAGGAGCCCCGGCGCGGGCGGTGAGACCCCGGCGACCGAACCCGTCGACGGCGGGAGCGGCGGCAGGGGGAACGGGAACGGGGGCGGCGGCATCGTCATCGGCCCGGACCCGAGCACGTCGGGCGGCCCCGGGCCGTCCCCCTCCGCCCCCTCACCGTCGTCCACCCCGAATCCGGCCTCCCCGTCCCCGGAGCCCTCCTCCCCGACGGCGTCCCCGACGAGCCAGGAACCCTCGCAGCCGCCCGGCGAGTCCCCCACCGGGACCCCGTCACCCTCGCCGGACCCGACCGACCCGGGCCCCTCGCCCACCGCCCCGGACGACTGCGTACCGGAGACCGCGACCCCGTCCCCCGACCCCAGCGCCTCCCCGACCGCCTCGCCCTGCCCGACCGCCCCGGCCACTCCCT
>NZ_NCTE01000830.1 GCF_002114215.1 Streptomyces sp. 13-12-16
GGCGGGCCGGGGCGGCCGATGTCGCGCCGGCGGCCGTCGCCGGAGGGCTCGGCAGGGGTGATCTCGGGGCCGGGATCCGGTCGTTGCAGGGGCATCTGCGGGCGCAGCCGCGGGACTTCGGTGGCTGGGCCACCCTCGGGACCGCCTATGTCGAGCAGGCGCGGACCCAGGGGGACCCCTCGCGCTATCCGCAGGCCGAGCGGGCGCTCGAGCGTTCCCTCGCGCTCGCACCCGGCAACGAGCAGGCCCTCGCCGGGCAGGCCGCCCTCGCCGCCGCGCGGCACGACTTCGCCGGCGCCCTGACCTACGCCGACCGGGCCCTGGAGCAGAACCCCTACAGCGAACGCGCCCTGTGCTCCCGTGTCGACGCGCTGGTGGAGCTCGGCCGGTACGAGGAGGCCGCCGACGCCGCCGCCACCGCCGACCGCAGGCGGCCCGGAGTACCCGTGTTCACGCGGTACGCGTACGTGCGGGAGCTGCGCGGCGATGTGCGCACCGCGCGGGAGGTGCTGAGGCGGGCCCTCGACAGCGCGTCCTCGCCCGCCGACGTGGCGTACGTCGCGACCGCGCTGGGACAGCTCGCCTGGAACCAGGGCGAGTACGGGACGGCTCTCACGCACTACGCGCGGGCGCTCGCCGCCGACGACGGCCATCTCCCCGCCCTGGAGGGCCGGGCCCGCGCACAGGCCGCGAGCGGTGACCGCGCGGGCGCCATCGAGACGCTGGAGCAGGTCGTCGTCCGGTCTCCGCTGCCCGGCCCGCTGGTCGCGCTCGGCGAGCTGTACGAGGACCGGGGCGCCGACGGCGACCGCGCGAGGGCACGCGACCAGTACGCCCTCGTCGACGCCTGGACCGCGCTGGCCCGGGCCGGCGGGGTCGACGCCGACCTCGACACC
>NZ_NCTE01000831.1:0-8139 GCF_002114215.1 Streptomyces sp. 13-12-16
CTGCTGGCGCGGGTCGGGCACACCCCGCAGCCGCGCCTGCTGGCCGCGTGGCCGAGGGAGCTGCCGCTGCCGCCCGCGGCGCTCGGCGCGGGACTGCTCGGTGCGCTGGCCTTCGGTGACGAGTTCCGTCACCCCGCGCTGGCGGCGGACCGCGGCACCGTGCCCCGGCGGCTGGGGCTGCTGACCGCCAAACTCCTCGTGGCCTCGGCCACCGCGCTGGTGCTGGCCGTCCTGACCGTCGGGTGCGACGCCGAGCTGCTCTACCTCGTCTACGGACGGGAGGCCGTCGAGGTTCCCGCCGACTGGCTGCCGCTGAGTGCGGGTTGGCTCGGCCTGGTGACCGGGTGCGCCTGCGCCGGCGTGCTGGCCGCGGGCGTGTTCCGGTCCACCACCGCCGGTCTCGCCGTCGTCGTCGCCGTACCCCTTCTCGTCGTGCCGCTCGTGCACAAGGTGACGGAAGGGCCGGCGGCGCGCACCCCGGCCCCGCTCGCGTCGCGGCTGCGGGACGGTGTGCCGCTCCGGTGGCCCTTCGGAGGCGAACACCATCTGGAAGCGGTCCTGCGCCTGGTCGCCCAACCCGTCGGCGGCGCGCTGACGTTGTCGCTGGCGGCGCTGCTGTGCGCGTACGTGCTCACCGGTCTGCGGAGCAGGGTCCGATAACGACCGTCCGTGAACGCATCGGTCCGTCCCTGCCCGCAACTCCCCGCAGAAAGTACATTTCTTTCCGATAAGGCGTCAATTGCGACGGGGTGAGCGATCACCCTTTCGTGTGCTTTTCACCAAAGACCTCAAGGGAGTTGGAGGCGGAGCCGACAAAGGATGCGTGAGTACCCTTGCGCACACCATGATGACCGCCGCCCGCTCCGCAGACTCCGGCCTCGCGAGCCCGGGCGGACTCGACCGCTACCCCTACGCCGAGACGCCCGCCGTCGACCGCGTCGGGGCCCCCGCCTGGGACGGCGCGGACCCGGAGCTGGGCCGTGTGGGCCGACGGGCCGCGGGCAGCCGCGGTCGCGGACTGCACGGCCAACTCGTCCAGCAGTTGGGTCAGATGATCGTCTCCGGGGACCTGGGCGCCGACCGCCCGCTGGTGCCGGAGGAGATCGGCCAGCGCTTCGAGGTCTCCCGCACCGTCGTCCGCGAGTCGCTCCGCGTCCTGGAGGCCAAGGGCCTGGTCAGCGCCAGGCCGAACGTCGGCACGCGCGTGCGCCCCGTCAGCGACTGGAACCTCCTCGATCCGGACATCATCGAGTGGCGGGCCTTCGGGCCGCAGCGCGACGACCAGCGCCGTGAGCTCAGCGAGCTGCGCTGGACGATCGAGCCGCTCGCCGCCTGCCTGGCGGCCGGCCACGGGCGGGAGGACGTCCAGCAGCGTCTGACCGACATGGTCGAGATCATGGGCCACGCCATGGGGCAGGGCGACGCCCTGACCTTCGCCCGCGCCGACGCGGAGTTCCACTCCCTGCTCATCCAGATCGCCGGCAACCGGATGCTGGAGCACCTCTCCGGGATCGTGTCCGCCGCGCTGCAGGTCTCGGGCGGTCCGGCCACGGGCTGTGAGCGGCCGAACGAGACGTCCCTGGCGCAGCACGGCCGGATCGTCGACGCCCTCGCCGACGGCGACGGCGCGGCGGCCGAGGCGGCCATGCGGCAACTGCTCACGGTCCACCCAGAGGTGGAACGCGTGGTGCCCGCCCCGCGCGAGCACTGACCGCGTTCCGCGGACGGCGCGGTCCGGCATGCCATCCCCCTCCTGTGGCAGCGCCCCACCGATGAGCCGTCCCCCGTCGGACCCCGCGGGATCATCGACGATCCCGCGGGGTCCGATGCCCAGAACGGCGTGGCAGACTCGGAGAGGTGACCTCCTCGCCCCTGAGTGAACGCTTTCGTGCTTGTTTGACCGATTCTGTGCGCTTGCGGGGTGTGACTCGGGCCACGCGGATTGGGCGTAACGCTCCCGGGGAGAACGCGATGACCTAAGAGGTGACAGCCGCGGAAGGAATACGGACGCCGTTCATGGCGCTGTGCATCTTCCCCGGCCCCCGCCCGCGCCGTCGGCCCATCCCCAAGCCGGCGGTCGGCTCCTGTCCATCGTGGACGGGGCCGGAAGCCGTTTTCCAACGTTCCGAGAGGTTGTTCGTGTCGGCCAGCACATCCCGTACGCTCCCGCCGGAGATCGTCGAGTCCGTCTCTGTCATGGCGCTCATTGAGCGGGGAAAGGCTGAGGGGCAGATCGCCGGCGATGACGTGCGTCGGGCCTTCGAAGCTGACCAGATTCCGGCCACTCAGTGGAAGAACGTACTGCGCAGCCTCAACCAGATCCTCGAGGAAGAGGGTGTGACGCTGATGGTCAGTGCCGCAGAGCCCAAGCGCACCCGCAAGAGCGTCGCAGCGAAGAGTCCCGCCAAGCGCACCGCCACCAAGACGGTCGCCGCCAAGACGGTGACCGCCCGGAAGGCCACCGCCACCGCGACTCCGGCGGCGCCCGCCGCCGACCCCGCCGCCGAGGAGGAGGCGCCCGCCAGGAAGGCGGCTGCCAAGAAGACGACCGCGAAGAAGGCGGCCGTCAAGAAGGCCACGGCCAAGAAGACGGTCGCCAAGAAGACCACGTCCAAGAAGGACGACGCCGAGCTGGGCGACGAGGAGGTCCTCGAGGACACCAAGGCCGCGGAGGAGCCCGAGGGCACCGAGAACGCCGGCTTCGTGCTCTCCGACGAGGACGAGGACGACGCGCCCGCCCAGCAGGTCGCCGCCGCCGGTGCCACCGCCGACCCGGTCAAGGACTACCTCAAGCAGATCGGCAAGGTCCCCCTGCTCAACGCCGAGCAGGAGGTCGAGCTCGCCAAGCGCATCGAGGCGGGCCTGTTCGCCGAGGACAAGCTGGCCAACTCCGACAAGCTGGCGCCCAAGCTCAAGCGCGAGCTGGAGATCATCGCCGAGGACGGCCGCCGCGCCAAGAACCACCTGCTGGAGGCCAACCTCCGTCTGGTGGTCTCCCTGGCCAAGCGCTACACCGGCCGCGGCATGCTCTTCCTGGACCTCATCCAGGAGGGCAACCTCGGTCTGATCCGCGCGGTGGAGAAGTTCGACTACACCAAGGGCTACAAGTTCTCCACGTACGCCACCTGGTGGATCCGCCAGGCGATCACCCGCGCGATGGCCGACCAGGCGCGCACCATCCGTATCCCGGTGCACATGGTCGAGGTCATCAACAAGCTCGCGCGCGTGCAGCGCCAGATGCTCCAGGACCTGGGCCGCGAGCCCACTCCGGAGGAGCTGGCCAAGGAGCTCGACATGACCCCCGAGAAGGTCATCGAGGTCCAGAAGTACGGCCGCGAGCCCATCTCCCTGCACACCCCGCTGGGCGAGGACGGCGACAGCGAGTTCGGTGACCTCATCGAGGACTCCGAGGCGGTCGTCCCGGCCGACGCGGTCAGCTTCACGTTGCTGCAGGAGCAGCTGCACTCCGTTCTGGACACCCTGTCCGAGCGCGAGGCGGGTGTCGTCTCCATGCGCTTCGGTCTCACCGACGGTCAGCCGAAGACCCTCGACGAGATCGGCAAGGTGTACGGCGTCACGCGCGAGCGCATCCGCCAGATCGAGTCCAAGACCATGTCGAAGCTGCGCCACCCGTCGCGCTCCCAGGTGCTGCGCGACTACCTCGACTAGGTCCGCCCGCCACGACGTACCGTCGTGCGCCGGTCCGCGTCAGGCCCGGTTCCCCGTCCTGGGGAGCCGGGCCTTCGCGTTGCCGCGCGGGTGCGGGCTCGGACGGGGTCCATCACTGTGGGTGTTTCAGGATCACCCCAGTGTGAGGAGCGTGCATGCGACGTCGTCTTGCCCGGGCCCTGGCCCGGCCGCTGGCCCTCGCGGCCGCCGCGACCGTCATACCGCTGGCCTCGGCCGTTCCGGCAGCCGCCGACAGCATTGTCGTCGGCGGCTTCCCCGTCGACGTCTCGGAGGGTCCGTGGACGGTGGCGCTGTCCAGCCGCGACCGGTTCGGAGGTACGCGAGCGGGACAGTTCTGCGGGGGTGTGGCGGTCGGCCGGACCACCGTTCTCACCGCGGCCCACTGCATGGACGAGGAGGTGCTGGGGGCGCCCCCGGGGCGCGTGGGCGACCTCAGGGTGATCACGGGGCGTACGGAACTGCTCTCGGACCGCGGTCAGGAGATCGCCGTGCGCGGCACCTGGGTGAACCCGGGCTACGACGGCGTCACCAACTCCGGCGACTACGCCGTGCTCAGTCTGGCCGAGCCGCTGCCCTCGAGCTCGGTGATAGCCATGGCGGGGGCCGGCGATCCCGCGTACCGGGCGGGTACCGCGGCCACCGTCTACGGGTGGGGGGACACCACGGGGTCCGGGGCCTATGCCGGCAGCCTGCACGCGGCACGCGTGCGGGTGCAGCCCGACGCGCTGTGCGAGAAGGCGTATCCGGGGGGTTCCGAGGGCACCTACCGCGCCGAGACGATGCTGTGCGCGGGAGAGGCGCAGGGCGGCCGGGACGCCTGTCAGGGGGACAGCGGAGGGCCGCTGGTGGCCCAGGGGCGGCTGATAGGCCTCGTCTCCTGGGGGACGGGGTGCGGCTGGGCGGGCAGTCCCGGGGTGTACACGCGTGTCTCCGACATCCTGCGGACCCTTGGACGGCCGCAGGGCTGAGGGCGGCCGGGAGGGCGCAGGGGGGCCGCTGAGCGGTTCCCGGCGGGTGCGGGTACGAGACGGGCGGCTGCCTCCTGAGTGGAGGCAGCCGCCCGCTCACCGGCCTGTGCCGGGCTGCTCGTCGTCGGACGTGATGTGTCGGCGCTCTGTCAGCGCTCTTCGTCGGGAGCGGTCGCCGGAGGGGTGGTGAGCCGCTCCGTCTCGTCCTGTATCTCAGCGGCGATCTTCTTGAGTTCCGGCTCGAACTTGCGGCCGTGGTGGGCGCAGAAGAGCAGTTCTCCGCCGCTCAGCAGGACGACGCGCAGGTATGCCTGGGCGCCGCAGCGGTCGCAGCGATCGGCGGCCGTCAGTGGGCTCGCGGGGGTCAGAACAGTAGTCACGTCGCCTCTTCTCTAGCTCGACGAGCTGTCGTACCAGGGTCAACATCCAACCAGCCCCAAAACGTTCCCGCTCGTGGCTTCTCCTCGAAAAAATTTTCCGAGGTGGGTGGCTGTTGCCGGTTGGCGGCGAATGTGCCGTAGTGCGTGTCTGATGTGTCGTACGGATTCGCGTTCGTATCGGTGGTCGGCCCTCCCGGCTGGCTTGCCGGTTGTTCATGAGGACGTGCCCGGAGCCTAAATGGTTCATGCCTGGAAGGGAACGTGATGTGTGCTTCACTCCATCGAGGGATCGAACACGCATGCGACCCTGGACTAGGGTGGGCTGAAGCGAGGGTGGCGTTACAACGGCTCTACCAGGCCTCGGTACCCTCTCACCGGTGACTGAAGCCGCGCCCTTACCCAAGAGGGCCGCATCTGAAATTCAGCGAGGAGCGAACCGCGTGACCGCCGAGACGTCCGTGCCGTCCACAGCGCTGCTGGCAGGAGCAGACCGGGACGGTTCCAACTACACCGCGCGGCACCTGCTCGTCCTCGAGGGGCTCGAGGCCGTGCGGAAGCGCCCCGGAATGTACATCGGGTCGACCGACAGCCGCGGTCTGATGCACTGCCTCTGGGAGATCATCGACAACTCCGTGGACGAAGCCCTCGGAGGCTACTGCGACCACATCGACGTGATCCTCCACGACGACGGCTCGGTGGAGGTCCGGGACAACGGCCGGGGCATCCCGGTCGACGTCGAACCCAAGACCGGCCTCTCCGGCGTCGAGGTCGTCATGACCAAGCTGCACGCCGGCGGCAAGTTCGGCGGCGGCTCGTACGCCGCCTCCGGCGGTCTGCACGGCGTCGGCGCCTCCGTCGTCAACGCGCTCTCCGCTCGGCTGGACGTCGAGGTGGACCGCGGCGGGCACACCCATGCGATCAGCTTCCGGCGCGGTGTCCCCGGAGCCTTCGCCGCCGTGGGCCCGGACGCGAAGTTCGAGGCCGGGAGCGGACTGCGCAAGGCCAAGAAGATCCCCAAGAGCCGCAGCGGCACACGCGTGCGCTACTGGGCCGACCGCCAGATCTTCCTCAAGGACGCCAAGCTCGCCCTGGACACGCTGCACCAGCGCGCCCGCCAGACCGCGTTCCTGGTTCCCGGCCTGACCATCGTCGTCCGCGACGAGTTCGGGCTCGGCGAGGGCGGCAGCAAGGGCGAGGAGTCGTTCCGTTTCGACGGCGGCATCAGTGAGTTCTGCGAGTTCCTGGCCTCCGACCGGCCCGTCTGCGACACCCTCCGCTTCACCGGACAGGGCACCTTCAAGGAGACCGTCCCGGTCCTCGACGAGCACGGCCAGATGACGCCCACCGAGGTCACCCGCGAGCTCGGCGTCGACGTCGCGATGCGCTGGGGGACCGGCTACGACACCACGCTCAGGTCGTTCGTCAACATCATCGCCACCCCCAAGGGCGGCACCCATGTCGCCGGCTTCGAGCAGGCCGTCGCCAAGACGATGAACGAGGTGCTGCGCACCAAGAAGATGCTGCGCGTGGCCGAGGACGACATCGTCAAGGACGACGCCCTCGAGGGCCTCACCGCGGTGGTCACGGTCCGTCTGGCCGAGCCGCAGTTCGAGGGCCAGACCAAGGAGGTCCTCGGCACCTCGGCGGCCCGCCGCATCGTGAACAACGTGATCTCCAAGGAACTCAAGGCGTTCCTGACCTCCACCAAGCGCGACGACGCCCAGCAGGCCCGCGTCGTCATGGAGAAGGCCGTCGCCGCGGCCCGGACCCGCATCGCGGCCCGTCAGCACAAGGACGCGCAGCGCCGCAAGACGGCCCTGGAGTCCTCCTCGCTGCCCGCCAAGCTCGCCGACTGCCGCAGCGACGACGTCGACCGCAGCGAGCTGTTCATCGTCGAGGGCGACTCCGCGCTCGGCACGGCCAAGCTCGCCCGGAACTCCGAGTTCCAGGCGCTCCTGCCGATCCGCGGCAAGATCCTCAACGTTCAGAAGTCGTCCGTGACGGACATGCTGAAGAACGCCGAGTGCGGCGCGATCATCCAGGTCATAGGGGCGGGCTCGGGGCGCACCTTCGACATCGACACGGCCCGCTACGGCAAGATCATCATGATGACCGACGCCGATGTCGACGGCTCCCACATCCGCACCCTGCTGCTGACCCTGTTCCACCGCTACATGCGGCCCATGGTCGAGTCCGGCCGGGTGTTCGCCGCGGTGCCGCCGCTGCACCGCATCGAGCTGGTCCAGCCCAAGAAGGGCCAGGACAAGTACGTCTACACGTACTCGGACCGGGAACTGCGCGACAAGCTCATGGAGTTCCAGAGCAAGAACATCCGCTACAAGGACTCGATCCAGCGCTACAAGGGTCTCGGCGAGATGGACGCCGACCAGCTGGCCGAGACCACCATGGACCCGCGTCACCGCACCCTGCGCCGGATCAACCTCACCGACCTGGAGGCCGCCGAGCAGGTCTTCGACCTCCTCATGGGCAACGACGTCGCCCCGCGCAAGGAGTTCATCTCCAGCTCCGCGGCGACCCTGGACCGCTCGCGCATCGACGCCTGATCAAGTCCGGGGGAAGGCGGAGGCGCCCTGCGGCCCAGGTGAGCGGGGCGATGAGGGGTCCCCGCGCAGGGGGTCCCTCCCGCTCGGACGAAGCCGGGCGCGGGGGGTCGGCGACCGACGGCGACGCCGCCGGGGCACCGCCCGCGCCCTTCCAGGCAGTGAGGGGGAGGGTGTGCCGGGCTCCGCGTCCCCGGCGTGATCCGCCGGACAGGCCCTGGCGGGCACGCGGGACGCGCGCACGGACCAGTCACCTGATGGGGTGAAGCGGAACGGGAAGAAGAGTCGGGGATCTTCCCGTTCTGTCCATCCTTGGGCATGCAGCGAAGCAACTCGGGGGACGTGAGGTACGACGATCCCTGGTACGACGCCCTGGCCTCGGGCTGGGGCGAGTCGGCCGGCCCGGCGGAGTCGGCACCGCCGGCCCGCCGCGCGGACGGGGCCGACGTCTACCTCGAAGTACAGCGCAGCGCGGCCTTCCAGGAGGTACGCAGCCGCTACCGGCGGTTCGTGGTCCCGGCGGGCGCCCCCCCCCTCCCC
>NZ_NCTE01000831.1:8226-18824 GCF_002114215.1 Streptomyces sp. 13-12-16
CCGCCTTCCTCACCTGGTACGTGGCGTACGTCGTGACCGCCACGACCGCACCGGGACTGATGGCGCGGCCCGTCGCGGGCGCCGTGAACCTGGGCATGCTCGCCGGGCTCGGCCAGTTCCTGACCACCTTCCTGCTCACCTGGGCCTACGTCCGCCACGCGCGGCTGCGCCGGGACCGGGCGGCGCTGGAACTGCGCTGGGACGCCCAGGAGCTGGCGCGCGGGAGAGGCGGCGCGGCATGACGGGCGATCACCAGTTGCCGGCGCTGCTGCTGTTCGGCGCGTTCGTCGCGGTGACCCTGGGCATCACGACCTGGGTGAGCCGCCACCGGCAGGGCTCGGCGGAGGAGTTCTACGCGGGCGGCCGGCTCTTCTCCCCGATGGAAAATGGTTTTGCCATCGCGGGCGACTACATGTCGGCCGCGTCCTTCCTCGGTATCTCCGGACTCATCGCGCTCGTCGGCTACGACGGGATGCTCTACTCGGTGGGCTTCCTGGTGGCCTGGCTGGTGGTCCTGTTCCTGGTCGCGGAACTGGTCCGCAACTGCGGGCGGTTCACGCTCGCCGACGTGGTCGCCGCGCGCATGCGGGAGCGGCCGGTGCGGATCGCGGCGGGAACCTCCTCGGTCACCGTGTCCGTTCTGTATCTGGTGGCGCAGATGGTGGGCGCGGGCAGCCTGGTCGCGCTGCTGCTCGGCGGCACGGGCGAGGCGGCCCGCGCCTGGACCGTCGTAGGCGTCGGCGTCCTCATGGTCGTCTACGTGTCGTTGGGAGGGATGCGGGCCACCACCTGGATCCAGATCGTCAAGGCGGTCCTGCTGCTCGGCGGCACCATCGTGCTGACCGTCCTCGTTCTGCTGCGGTTCCACGGCGACTTCAACCGGCTGCTCCTCACCGCCGCCGAACGCAGCGGTCACGGGGAGGCGTTCCTGGCACCCGGGCTCGCCTACGGCGCGGACTGGACCGCGCGGTTCGACTTCATCAGCCTCGGTCTCGCGCTGGTGCTCGGCACGGCCGGGCTGCCGCACATCCTGTCCCGCTTCTACACCGTCCCCACCGCGCGGGCGGCACGACGGTCGGTCGTCTGGGCGATCGGCCTCATCGGCGGTTTCTACCTGATGACGATCGTGCTCGGCTTCGGCGCCGCCGCCCTCGTCGGACCGGACGCCGTGCGCGCCTCGAACGCGGCCGGGAACACGGCGGTGCCCCTGCTCGCCCTCGACCTGGGCGGCGGCGCCGGCTCCACCGGTGGGACGATCCTGTTCGCGATCGTCGCCGCGGTCGCCTTCGCCACGATCCTCGCCGTGGTCGCCGGGATCACGCTCGCCTCCTCGGCGTCCGTCGCGCACGACCTGTACGCCTCCCTGCGCCGCCGGCGCGGGAAGCCGCGCGGCGAGGTGGCCGTCGCCCGCGTCGCCTCGGTCGGCGTCGGCCTGGTCGCGATCGGCCTCGGCCTGCTGGCCCGTGACCTCAACGTCGCGTTCCTGGTGGGCCTCGCCTTCGCCGTGGCCGCGTCCGCGAACCTGCCCGTGCTGCTGTACTCGCTGTTCTGGCGCGGCTTCACCACACGCGGTGCCGTATGGGCCGTGTACGGAGGCCTGGTCCCGGCCGTGGTGCTGGTGCTGCTGTCCCCCGTGGTGTCGGGCAGCCCCGCGTCCCTCTTCCCGGGTGCCGACTTCCAGCTCTTCCCGCTGCAGAACCCCGGTCTGGTCTCCATCCCGCTGGGCTTCCTCGCGGGCTGGCTCGGCACGCTCACCTCACCCGAGGTGCCCGACGAGGCCAAGCACGCGGAGACCGAGGTGCGCTCACTGACCGGTGCGGGGGCCGCGTAGGGCGCCCGGCGGAGACGGACGGAGCCGCCGTCCGCAGGAGTCCCCTGCCCCCCACGGACCGTGTCCTCAGGCGCGGGTCGCCCACACGTAACGGTGTTCCGGGCGGCCCGCGTCGCCGTACTTCAGGGTCAGCGTGGCCCGTCCCGTGCGCTCCAGGAGCTTCAGGTAGCGCTGGGCGGTCTGGCGGCTCACCCCCGTGCGTTCGGCGATCTCCTGGGCCGACAGCGGGCCGCCCGCGTTCATCAGGGACCGCCGTACGAGTTCCGCGGTGGTGGGGGAGTGCCCCTTGGGCAACTGCGGCTCGGACGACGCCGACAGCGCGCCGAAGATGCGGTCCACCTCCGCCTGCTCCGCCTCACCCCCGCCGTCGAGGGTGCGGCGCAGCTCCGCGTACGCCTCCAGCTTGACGCGCAGCCCGGCGAAGGCGAACGGCTTGACCAGGTACTGCAGGGCGCCCTGGCGCATCGCCGCCTGCACCGTGGACACGTCACGGGCCGCCGTCACCATGATCACGTCGGTCTGGTGCCCGCGCCGGCGCATCTCCTGCACCACCTCGAGCCCCGTCTCGTCGGGCAGGTAGTGGTCCAGGAGGACGAGGTCCGGCCGGGGCGAAGTCTCCAGCCGGCCGAGCGCCTCGGCCGCGCTGTGCGCCTGACCGGCGACGTGGAAGCCGGGCACCTTCTCGACGTACGCGGCGTTGACCCGCGCGACCCGCACGTCGTCGTCCACGACCAGGACCTCGATCATTCCGACTCCTCCTCGGCGCTCCCCGGGGCGGACGCCCCGCTGAGCACGGGTTCCGCACCCGGCTCGGTCAGGGCCTCGGGCAGCACGACGGTGAACTCCGCGCCCCCGCCGGGCGCCTCGCCCACGTCCGCGCTGCCCCCCTGCCGCTCGGCGAGCCGGCGCACCAGCGGCAGTCCGATGCCCCGCTCGCGGTGGGCCGGCGGCTCCTTGGTGGACCAGCCCTCGGTGAAGATCAACTCGCGGTGCTCCGGCGGAATTCCGGGCCCGGTGTCGCGTACCACGAGCACCGCCGTACGGCCCTCGGCACGCAGTTCGACCTCCACGCGCGCGTGCGGAGCGCCGGCGACGGCGTCCAGGGCGTTGTCCACCAGATTGCCGACGACGGTGACGAGCCCCCGGGGGTCGATCAGCCGGTCCGGGAGCCGGGTCCCGTCCGACACCCACAGCGCCACGCCGCGCTCGGCCGCGACCGTCGCCTTGCCCACCAGCAGCGCCGCGAGCAGCGGATCCCGGATCTTCTCGGTGACCTGCTCCGACGTGGCCCGGTGATCACCGACCACCTCGCCGACGAACTCCACGGCGTCGTCGTACATCTCCAGCTCCAGCAGCCCCAGCAGGGTGTGCATCCGGTTGGCGTGCTCGTGGTCCTGGGCGCGCAGCGCGTCGATCAGTCCCCGCGTGGAGTCCAGTTCCCGGCCGAGCCGGTCCAGCTCCGTGCGGTCGCGCAGGGTGGCCACGGCGCCGCCGTCGTCCGTCGGCATCCGGTTGGCGACCAGCACCCGCCGGCCGCGGACGGTGAGCAGATCGGTACCGGTCACCCGCCCGGCCAGCACATCGGCGGTGCGTCCCGGGCCGAGCGCCAGGTCGGGGGAGTGGCCGACGGCCTCCTCACCGATTCCCAGCAGGCGCTGCGCCTCGTCGTTCAGCAGGCGGACACGGCCGGTGCGGTCCAGGGCGACGACGCCCTCCCGGATGCCGTGCAGCATCGCCTCACGCTCCGCGAGCAGCGCCGCGATGTCCGAGAAGGCCAGGTCGCGGGTCTGCCGCTGCACCCGCCGGGAGATCAGCCAGGCCGCGAGCGCGCCCACGGCCAGGGCACCGCCGGCGTACGCGAACAGTCCCGGGATGGCGTGGATCAGCCGGGCCCGGACGCTGTCGTAGGCGATGCCGACGGAGACCGCCCCGACGATCTCCCCGTCGTCGTCCCGCAGCGGAACCTTGCCCCGCGCGGAGCGCCCCAGGGTGCCGTCGTCGATCTCCATGACGTCGTGTCCGGCCAACGCCTCGCCGGGGTCGGTCGACACCAGGCCGCCGATCCGCTCCGGATCGGTGTGCGACCAGCGCACGCCCCGCGCGTCCAGCACCACGATGTACTCGGCACCGGTGGCCTTCCGGATCCGTTCCGCCTCCCGCTGTACCGGCCCGTCCGGGGACGGTGCCGTGCCGCGCAGGTCCCGCGCCAGTTGCGGCTGCTGGGCGGTGGTCTGCGCGATCGCGAGCGCGCGGCGCATCGCCTGGTCGTCCAGCTGGTCGCCGAGCGGCGCGAGGAACAGCCCGGTGGCCAGCACCGCGACTCCCGCGGCGATCGCCAGCTGCATCAGCAGGACCTGCGAGAACACCCGCCGCGGCAGGCCGAGGCGCAGGCGGCGTGCGGGGGGAGTGGAGCTCATACCCATGACGGTACGTGGACGGGCGCGGGGTGCCGCAGGGGTGTGGCGGGGATCTCCCGGGCCCGTGTTTCCGTGAGCGGGGGCGGTCAGCCCGCCAGCGCCGCCAGGGTCACCTCGCGGACGCCCACGACGTCCATCCGCGCGGGTGAGCCGAGCACCGACCCGCAGCTCTCCGGACGGGGCGGCAGGGACGCGCCCCGGGCGACCTCCACCAGCCACCGGCGCCCGTCCCCGTGGGCGACGGTCACTTCCCAGCGGGGCGCCGCGCCGTCCGTCCGTACGACGCTCAGGGCCTCGGCGGCGTACTCGCCCACCGCGCGCCGGACGGCCAGCTCGGCCGCCTGACCGGGCCGTTCCCAGGCGGAACCTCCCCGGCATCCCTCGACGACGATCCGGCCCTCCCGCGCGCCGTGCAGCACGTCCTTGACGGTGTGCGCCTCGGCCCGCCCGTACGCGTAGCCGTACGGCAGCACGAGCATCGTGGGGGAGAAGCGGTGACCGCCCAGGTGGGTGACCTCCCAGACACCTTCGACCCCGGAGGCGGCGAGTTCGGCCGCCAGGGGCCGTCCGAGGAGGGCGCAGCAGCGGTCGCGTTTGCCGTTGGTGCAGACGAGGGCGAGGGGGCCGCCCTCGTGGGGCCGTCCGTGGAGCGCGGTCGCGAAGGACTCCGGCTCGCCCCTGCCGAGCGCGGCGAAGTCGAGGTCGAGCAGGCGTTGGGGGTCCGTGGTGGTGGCGGCGTACAGCCACACGTTCCCGGGAACGGTGTGGGCCACGTACACCCGGCGCGTGGCGGGCGTCCGGCGGTCCGCGTGCCGTCCGGGCCGCCGTACGAGCACGATCCGCACACCGCTGCCCTGCGCGGCGGCCTTCAGGGCGCGGCCCAGCGCGGGGTCGAGGTGGCTGGAGGTGAGCGCCTCGGCACCCCAGGGGCCGGGCTGCTCCAGCAGCAGCCAGGTCCGCGCGGTGGCCGCGGTTCCCGCGACCGGCTCATCGAACTCACGGGAGACGTTCGAGCACGTGCTACTCACAAAGGTGAGCCTAACCTGACTTGCTCGCGAGTGGCTTGTCGGCCCGCTCGTACGCCGTGGTCCGGCCGCGCCCGTGGGTGCGCACGACCCAATGGTGACAATTGCCTTGAACGAGGTTGATCATCGATTCTTCGCTTACTTGTCACTCTTGCGGAGGATTCTCCGGAGCCGGAGTGCGTGAACACGTCCGAGTGATAGGAATGCCGCACGCGCCGCGTCCGAGGGGTATGACCGGATCCGGTCACCTGCGTGCCGCGCTCACCGGGGCTTGGATGTGGGGGAGACTGCCCTCGCGCATCGCGCGGCAGCGGGCGCAGGCGCGCTTGTGCCTTGAGACAAAGGAAATTGAACAGTGAGTCAGATCATCCGCCGCCTCGGCGTTGCTCCGCGTTACCGAGGCAGCACGAATGGTGGGACGTGTCCCGACATTTTCGAGTTGGCCGACGGGAACTTCGCCGTCATCGGCACCGACATGACTGACTCCCTGGACGCGGACCTTCCGGCTGACGCGGCCCGAGCGGACTACGAGCGCATCGTCGTGATCACGCGTGAGACCTTGGTCAGGGCGAAGGCCGACATCCCCGACGCGTGACCGCACTCTCGGCGGACCGGGGTCCGGACGGTCCGGCGCACCGTCCGGATGCCCGCCGTCAGTCCTCGGCGGGAGGCTCGCCGACCACCCACCATTCGTCGGTCTCCGCCTCCTCCAGCTGCCGGAGCAGGTCGTCGACGAGCAGTCCCATTTCCGCCTCCTCGGTGTTCGCGATGCTCGCCCGCTGCTGCTGGGTGGCGTACCAGTACTCCCTGACGATCGGATTCTGGAAAGTGCCCCGGGCGCGTTGGTAGAACTCCTCCTTGGACAGGTTCCCGATGCGGTAATAGAACAGCAGGTTGGTGTACAAGGCGTTGGCGTACAGGTACTGCCGACGCTTCGAGGGAGGGGCGGACACCTCGAAGATGTCCAGGACCTCGGCGAGCTCGGGGTCGTCGATGGCCTTGCTCAGCAATTCCCAGTGCTGGCGCTGCTGGATCGCCAGATCGGCGTTCCGCCGGGTGTGTGCCTGCTTCTCCAGGCTCTCGAGACGCGCGTGCAGCGACTCGAGCGTGTGGCGCTGGGCCGCCACGGTGACGAGGACGCCCGCCGCCATGCCGAGGCCGGCTATGGCGACGGCACCGAGCCCCCGTATCCCACTGTTCTGTGTGGCCATGTCAAATACCCCCGATCGGGCCGCCGTCCGCCGGTCGTCGGGTTGCGGGTCGACTGTGGGGAACCGGCGAGCGGTGGGCGGCGCTTGCCGCCTTCCAGGGTGCCGAGCGGCTCTGATCGGCGGGAAGGCGGCCAGGCGGCGCACGGAGGGAAGCGAGGGTCGCACAAACCGGCGCCTTGCCCAACGTCTGCCCCGTGGATGCTGCTAACAATCGTTCACTTCGCCGTCGTTCCCACTGCTCGTATCCTGGTGCGTCAGTCGTTTCCCGGGCGTACGCGCAGACGCGAGCCGGGGTACGCCCAGGTGTGAGAGGGGTCGCGTGGTGGTGCGGAACGGCGGTCGGCAGATTCCGGTCGTGGTGCTGGCCGGATTTCTCGGATCGGGGAAGACCACCCTGCTCAACCACCTCCTCCACCGCAGCGGCGGCAGCCGCATCGGTGCCGTCGTCAACGACTTCGGGGCCGTCGAGATCGACGCGATGGCCGTCGCCGGGGCGCTCGGCGACTCGACCGTGTCGCTGGGCAACGGGTGTCTGTGCTGTGCCGTGGACGGCAGCGAACTCGACGTGTACCTCGAGCGGCTCGCCCGCCCCTCCGCCGGGATCGACGTCATCGTCATCGAGGCCAGCGGCCTCGCCGAACCGCAGGAACTCGTGCGGATGGTGCTCGCCAGCGAGCATCCGGGCCTCGTGTACGGCGGACTCGTCGAGGTCGTGGACGCCGCCGAGTTCGACGCCACCCGGGCCAGGCACCCGGAGATCGACCGGCACCTCGCCCTCGCGGACCTCGTGGTCGTCAACAAGGTGGACCGGGTCACCGACGCCTCGCGCGTACTGGCCCTGGTCCGGTCCCTCGTCGACCGCGCGGCCGTCGTCCCCGCCACGCACGGCCGGGTCGACCCCGAGTTCCTCTTCGACTGCAGGCCGAGCGAGGAGCGCGTCGGGCAGTTGTCGTTCGACGATCTGCACCGCGCCGACCACTCCGAGCACCTGCACGCCGCGTACGACAGCGTCTCCTTCGTCTCCGGGCGCCCGCTGGACCCACGGCGGCTGATCCGGTTCCTGGACGGCCGGCCCGAAGGGCTCTACCGGATCAAGGGGTACGTCGACTTCGGTCCGTACGACGTCGGCAACCGGTACGCCGTACACGCCGTGGGGCCGTTCCTGCGGTTCTACCCCGAGCCCTGGCCCGCCGGCGAGGAGCGGCTCACGCAGCTCGTCCTCATCGGCTCGGGCATCGACGCCACCGCCCTCGGCGAGGAGCTGGAGGCGTGCGTGAGCGACGGCGCCCCACACGCCGACGACCACGGCATGTGGGGCGTTCTCCGCTATGTGCAGGGGGCGGCGGAGGATCCGGCGGCCTAGGCCGGGCCCGCCACCACCGACACCGTCTTCGGCAGGGACACGCCCGAGCCGTCGCGGCGCGGGTCGGGTTCCGGGAGGGCCACCGCCGTGCCGTTCTTCTGCGCGGCACGGGCCGGGAGCGGGCCCGCCCAGGCCAGGGCCAGGCAGTCCTCGCCCTTCAGGAACCGCTGGCAGCGCACGCCGCCGGTGGCCCGGCCCTTGCGCGGATACTGGTCGAACGGAGTCAGCTTGGCCGTCGTCTGGACCGAGTCGTCCAGCGTGCCCCGCGAGCCCGCGACCGTGAACACCACCGCGTCCGCGGCCGGATCGACCGCCGTGAAGGAGATGACCTTCGCCCCCTCGGTGAGCTTGATGCCCGCCATGCCGCCCGCGGGACGGCCCTGCGGCCGGACCTGCGCGGCCGGGTAGCGCAGCAGCTGCGCGTCGTCGCTGATGAAGACCAGGTCCTCCTCGCCCGTGCGCAGCTCGACCGCGCCGACGATCCGGTCGCCCTCCTTGAGCGTGATGACCTCCAGCTCCTCCTTGCTGGAGGGGTAGTCGGGCACCACGCGCTTGACGACTCCCTGTTCCGTGCCGAGCGCCAGGCCCGGCGACGACTCGTCGAGCGTGGTCAGGCACACCACCTGCTCGTCGTCCTCCAGGGACACGAACTCGGCCAGGGGCGCCCCGCCCGAGAGGTTCGGCGTCGGCATCGTCCCCGGGAGCTGCGGCAGGTCGATCACGTTCAGCCGGAGCAGCCGGCCGGACGAGGTGACGACGCCCACCTCACCGCGGGCCGTCGCCGGCACCGCCGAGACGATCACGTCGTGCTTGACCCGCTTGCCGTCGTCGGCGAGCGGCTCGTTGTCCGCCGTACGGGCGAGCAGGCCCGTGGAGGACAGCAGCACCCGGCACGGGTCGTCCGCCACCTGCAGCGGTACGGCGGCGGCCGGGGTGCCGGCCGACTCCAGCAGCAGCGTACGGCGGTCGTTGCCGAACTTCTTGGCCACCGCGGCCAGTTCCGCGGAGACCAGCTTGCGCAGCTCCGCGTCCGAGTCCAGGATCCGGGTCAGCTCCTCGATCTCCGCGTTCAGCCGGTCCTGCTCGGCCTCCAGCTCGATCCGGTCGTACTTGGTGAGGCGGCGCAGCGGCGTGTCCAGGATGTACTGGGTCTGGATGTCGCTGAGGGAGAACCGCTCCATCAGGCGCTGCTTGGCCTGCGCGGAGTTCTCGCTGGAGCGGATGAGGCGGATGACCTCGTCGATGTCCACCAGGGCCGTGAGCAGGCCCTCGACCAGGTGGAGTCGGTCGCGCCGCTTGCCGCGGCGGAACTCCGAACGCCGGCGTACGACCTCGAAGCGGTGGTCGAGGTAGACCTCCAGGAGTTCCTTGAGGCCCAGGGTGAGCGGCTGGCCGTCCACCAGCGCCACGTTGTTGATGCCGAAGGACTCCTCCATCGGCGTCAGCTTGTAGAGCTGCTCCAGGACCGCTTCCGGCACGAAGCCGTTCTTGATCTCGATGACCAGCCGCAGACCGTGCTCGCGGTCGGTGAGGTCCTTGACGTCGGCGATGCCCTGGAGCTTCTTCGAGCCGACCAGGTCCTTGATCTTGCCGATCACCTTCTCCGGGCCGACCGTGAACGGCAGCTCGGTGACGACGAGGCCCTTGCGGCGGGCCGTCACGTCCTCCACGGTGACCGTCGCGCGGATCTTGAACGTGCCGCGGCCCGACTCGTACGCGTCCCGGATGCCGGACAGGCCGACGATCCGACCGCCGGTGGGCAGGTCGGGGCCCGGGACGTGCTTCATCAGGGCGTCGAGATCGGCGTTCGGATACCTGATCAGGTGCCGCGCGGCCGCGACGACCTCGCGCAGGTTGTGCGGCGGCATGTTGGTGGCCATACCGACGGCGATGCCCGACGCGCCGTTCACCAGCAGGTTCGGGAAGGCGGCGGGCAGCGCCACCGGTTCCTGCTCCTGCCCGTCGTAGTTGGGCGCGAAGTCGACCGTGTCCTCGTCGATGGACTCGGTCATCAGGCTGGTGGCCTCGGCCATCCGGCACTCGGTGTACCGCATGGCGGCGGGCGGGTCGTCGTTGCCCAGCGAGCCGAAGTTGCCGTGGCCGTCGACCAGGGGGACGCGCATCGAGAACGGCTGGGCCATGCGCACCAGGGCGTCGTAGATCGACGCGTCGCCGTGGGGGTGCAGCTTGCCCATGACCTCGCCGACGACGCGGGCGCACTTCACGTAGCCGCGCTCGGGCCGCAGGCCCATCTCGTTCATCTGGTAGACGATGCGGCGGTGCACCGGCTTGAGACCGTCACGCGCGTCCGGCAGGGCGCGGGAGTAGATGACCGAGTACGCGTACTCGAGGAAGGAGCCCTGCATCTCGTCGACGACGTCGATGTCGAGGATCTTCTCCTCGTACGAGTCGTCGGGCGGCGGGGTCTTCGTGCTGCGGCGGGCCATCGCTGCCGGCTCCTTGCTGAAGCGAGTGGACGGGATCTGACGCGGACCATTGTGGACCGTCGCACTGACAGACGGGACCAGGGTCCCGGGTCCGGGCGGTCGGCGGGGGTGAGGTGCGGGGGGTGCGAGCAGGGTACGCGGCCCGGCGCGAACCGGCCGGGGGCGGGTCGCGCGGCCCGGCGTTCGCGGGGTGCCTCCCCCGCTCTCGGCTGCGCTCGGGCGGGGGCACCCCCATCGCCCTGGGGGCACCTCCCGGGCCCTTGAGGCACTGGGGAGGCACGACTGCCCGTGGGCACGGCGGGGG
>NZ_NCTE01000831.1:19161-22444 GCF_002114215.1 Streptomyces sp. 13-12-16
CATGGGTCACACGGCCACAGCCCAGGCAGGCTCCGGCGGCCTGACAGCGACCGAGCACCGCCTGGCCAACGGCCTGCGCGTGGTGCTCTCCGAGGACCACCTGACCCCGGTCGCCGCGGTGTGCCTCTGGTACGACGTGGGTTCGCGCCACGAAGTCAAGGGACGTACGGGTCTGGCTCACCTCTTCGAGCACCTGATGTTCCAGGGCTCCGCCCAGGTGAAGGGCAACGGTCACTTCGAGCTGGTCCAGGGCGCCGGCGGCTCCCTCAACGGCACCACCAGCTTCGAGCGCACCAACTACTTCGAGACCATGCCCGCCCACCAGCTGGAGCTCGCCCTCTGGCTGGAGGCCGACCGCATGGGCTCCCTGCTGACCGCCCTGGACGACGAGTCCATGGAGAACCAGCGGGACGTCGTCAAGAACGAGCGCCGCCAGCGCTACGACAACGTCCCCTACGGCACCGCCTTCGAGAAGCTGACCGCCCTCGCCTACCCGGAGGGCCATCCGTACCACCACACGCCCATCGGCTCGATGGCGGACCTGGACGCGGCCACCCTGGAGGACGCCCGCCAGTTCTTCCGCACGTACTACGCGCCGAACAACGCCGTGCTCTCCGTCGTCGGCGACATCGACCCGGAGCGGACGCTCGCCTGGATCGAGAAGTACTTCGGCTCCATCCCGGGCCACGACGGCAAGCCCGCCCCGCGCGACGGCTCGCTGCCCGACGTCATCGGCGAGCAGCTCCGCGAGATCGTCGAGGAGGAGGTCCCCGCGCGTGCGCTGATGGCCGCCTACCGCCTGCCGGAGGACGGCACGCGCGCGTGCGACGCCGTCGACCTGGCGCTCACCGTCCTCGGCGGCGGCGAGTCCTCGCGGCTCTACAACCGGCTGGTACGGCGCGACCGTACGGCGGTGGCCGCCGGCTTCGGCCTGCTGCGGCTGGCCGGGGCACCCTCCCTGGGCTGGCTGGACGTGAAGACGTCCGGCGACGTGGAGGTGCCGGTCATCGAGGCCGCCATCGACGAGGAGCTCGCCCGGTTCGCCGAGGAGGGCCCCACGGCGGAGGAGATGGAACGCGCGCAGGCCCAGCTGGAGCGCGAGTGGCTCGACCGGCTCGGCACGGTCGCCGGCCGCGCCGACGAACTGTGCCGGTACGCGGTCCTGTTCGGCGACCCGCAGCTCGCCCTCACCGCCGTACAGCGCGTCCTGGAGGTGACGGCGGAGGAGGTGCAGGAGGTCGCCAAGGCCCGCCTGCGCCCCGACAACCGCGCGGTGCTCGTCTACGAGCCCGTCACCCCGGAAGCCGAGGACGCCGAGGAAGCCGCCGCAGCCGCCGGCACCGACGAGAACGAGGAGGCGGCGAAGTGACCGAGCTCGCCACGATGGACTTCCACCCGCAGCCGCAGGCGGGCGACGCCAAGCCCTGGGCCTTCCCGGCCCCCGAGCGCGGCACGCTCGACAACGGACTGACCGTGCTGCGCTGCCACCGCCCCGGCCAGCAGGTCGTCGCCGTCGAGGTGCTCCTCGACGCGCCCCTGGAGGCCGAGCCGGCCGGCCTCGACGGTGTCGCCACGATCATGGCGCGGGCCTTCTCCGAGGGCACCGACAAGCACTCCGCCGAGGAGTTCGCCGCCGAGCTGGAGCGCTGCGGCGCCACTCTGGACGCGCACGCCGACCACCCCGGCGTCCGCCTCAGCCTGGAGGTCCCGGCCTCCCGGCTCACCAAGGGGCTCGGGCTGCTCGCCGACGCGCTCAGGGCGCCCGCGTTCGCCGACAGCGAGGTCGAGCGGCTGGTCCGCAACCGCCTCGACGAGATCCCGCACGAGCTGGCCAACCCCTCCCGCCGCGCCGCCAAGGAGCTCTCCAAGGAGCTGTTCCCGGCGAGTGCCCGTATGTCGCGTCCGCGCCAGGGCACCGAGGAGACGGTCGCCGGCATCGACTCCGCGGCCGTACGCGCCTTCTACGAGAAGCACGTCCGCCCCGCCACGGCGACCGCCGTGGTCGTCGGCGACCTCACCGGCATCGACCTGGACGCGCTGCTCGGCGACACGCTGGGCGCCTGGACCGGCTCCTCGGCGCAGCCGCGGCCCGTTCCGCCGGTGGTCGCCGACGACACCGGGCGCGTGGTGATCGTGGACCGTCCCGGCGCCGTCCAGACGCAGTTGCTGATCGGCCGTATCGGCGCGGACCGGCACGACCGGGTGTGGCCCGCGCAGGTGCTCGGCACGTACTGCCTCGGCGGCACCCTCACCTCCCGCCTGGACCGCGTGCTGCGCGAGGAGAAGGGCTACACCTACGGCGTGCGGGCGTTCGGACAGGTCCTGCGGTCCGCCCCGGACGGCACGGGCGCGGCGATGCTGGCCATCAGCGGCTCCGTGGACACCCCGAACACCGGCCCCGCCCTCGACGACCTGTGGACGGTGCTGCGCACGCTCGCCGCGGAGGGGCTCACCGACGACGAGCGCGACGTCGCCGTGCAGAACCTCGTGGGCGTGGCGCCGCTCAAGTACGAGACCGCCGCGGCCGTCGCGAGCACCCTGGCCGACCAGGTCGAGCAGCACCTGCCCGACCACTACCAGGCCGACCTGTACCGGCAGTTGGCCGCGACCGGCACCGTGGAGGCCACCGCGGCCGTCGTGAACGCCTTCCCGGTGGACCGCCTGGTGACCGTCCTCGTCGGTGACGCGGCGCAGATCAAGGCGCCCGTCGAGGCCCTCGGCATCGGTGAAGTCACCGTCGTGACGGCCGAGTAGCGGGCCGCGAGGACGCACGCGCGCGTGGGGCCCTGGTGACACGGAAGTCACCAGGGCCCGCTTATGCCCGAATCGGGGCGGAAGTTGCCTGTCTGGCCTGTGGGATGCGCTACAAAACCCGGGATTCGTTTGAGGATCGGGAGACGGCCCGCTTAGCGTCGTCCGGGCTGTTCGTCGGGCAGTGCGCCGCACCCGCGGCACCGGACAGCCATCGCCGAGTCCCCCTACGGCGCGAGCCAGGGGAGCCGGGGACCCACCGCAGTCCCTGGGGTGAATCGGACGCCCGCGCGTGTCGCGAGGGGGTCCGTAGGAGACCTTCCTGCTCCGAACCCGTCAGCTAACCCGGTAGGCGAGAGGGAAGGAAAGGACCAGCCTGTACATGGCGTTCACCCGCGCCCCGGGCAAGCACCGTCGTCCCAGCCGGACGCAGCGCGGCACCGCCCGCGCGGCGGGCGTCGCGGCGCTCACCACCACCGGCGTCGTCGGCTCCCTCGCGGCCCCCGCACTCGCCGCCGAGCCCGCTGCCGCG
>NZ_NCTE01000832.1 GCF_002114215.1 Streptomyces sp. 13-12-16
CCCGCGTCGCCGCCGGCCGGCCCTCGCAGGTCAGCGTCGCCGCCGAGCGCCCGGTGAGGGCGGCGGCCAGCAGCGCGGCGTCCGGCTCGTGCTTGGCGTACGCCTGCGGGAAGCCGCTGCGCTGCACCCGCTGCGCGGCGACGGTGAGCGGCAGCCGGGTGTAGCCCGGCACCTCCTCCAGGTGCTCGTAGAACTTCTCCGCCGCGTACGTCGGGTCCATGATCTCCTTCGGCGTGCCCCAGCCCTGCGAGGGACGCTGCTGGAACAGGCCCAGCGAGTCACGGTCGCCGTGGTCGATGTTGCGCAGCGCCGACTCCTGCAGCGCGGTCGCCAGCGCGATCGTCACCGCCCGCTCGGGCAGCTCGCGCGCGGTGCCCACGGCGGTGATCGTCGCCGCGTTCACCGCCTGCTCGGGCGTGAACTCGTACGTCGCCCCGTCGCCCTTACCCGATACGACCTTGCAGCCGGGGGCGCCCGCGCGGCCGGTGTCGTACTGGATCACGACGTATCCGGCGACCGCGGACAGCACCACGAGGCCCGCGCTCCAGCGGAGGAAACGGCCGCGACGCGTGCGCTTGGAAGGAAGTGACGGCTCTGACACGCGTACAAGGTACTGGAGAGTACGGTTTCCTGTGAGCCCGGTGCGGACAGTGGTCCGGACACCCGGCGCGCTAGGGTCGACGGCATGGCCGACACCCCGCTTGACCTCACGCTGGACGCCGCGCGCCTGACCGCGCAGCTCGTCGACTTCCCCTCCGAGAGCGGCACCGAGAAGCCGCTCGCGGACGCGATCGAGAACGCGCTGCGCGCCCTGCCGCACCTCACGGTCGACCGCCACGGCAACAACGTCGTGGCCCGTACGCGACTGGGGCGCCCGGAGCGGGTGATCCTCGCCGGCCACATCGACACGGTCCCGATCGCGGACAACGTCCCCTCCCGGCTCGACGGCGACGGCGTGCTGTGGGGCTGCGGCACCTGCGACATGAAGTCCGGCGTGGCCGTCCAGCTGCGCATCGCGGCCACGGTCTCCGCGCCCAACCGCGACCTGACCTTCGTCTTCTACGACAACGAGGAGGTCGCCGCCGACCTCAACGGCCTGAAGCACGTGGCCGAGGCGCACCCCGAGTGGCTGGAGGGCGACTTCGCGGTGCTCCTCGAACCCTCCGACGGGCAGGTGGAGGGCGGCTGCCAGGGAACGCTGCGGGTGCTGCTGAAGACCACCGGCGAGCGCGCCCACTCCGCGCGGAGCTGGATGGGATCCAACGCGATCCACGCCGCCGCCCCGATCCTCGCCCGCCTGGCCGCCTACGAACCCCGCTACCCGGTGATCGACGGACTGGAGTACCGCGAGGGCCTGAACGCGGTCGGCATCTCCGGGGGAGTGGCCGGCAACGTCATCCCCGACGAATGCGTTGTCAGTGTGAACTTCCGCTACGCCCCCGACCGCAGCGAGGAGGAGGCCCTCGCCCACGTCCGCGAGGTCTTCGCGGACTGCGGGGTGACGGACTTCGTCGTCGACGACCACAGCGGCGCGGCGCTGCCCGGCCTGTCCCACCCGGCCGCGGCCGCCTTCATCGAGGCGGTGGGCGGCACCCCGCAGCCCAAGTACGGCTGGACGGACGTCTCCCGCTTCTCGTCGCTGGGCGTCCCGGCGGTCAACTACGGTCCCGGCAACCCCCACTTGGCGCACAAGCGGGACGAGCGCGTGGACACCGCGAAGATCCTCGCGGGGGAGGAGCGGCTGCGGTCCTGGCTGACGGCGTGACGCGGACCGGGTTTGCGCCGCTGTGTTCCGGACATGCTCAGGTCCCTCGTACGTAACCCGTGTGGATCTACGCTGAGGCGGTACGACCAGCAAACGGAGGGAGCGCACATGGCTACTGGCAACCCCGCAGGGAAGCAGCAGCCGCCGGAGGAGAAGCGCCTGGGGCCGGTCCTCCGCCGGCGGGACCAGGTGCAGGCGAGCACCACCGACCAGCGGCTGCTGGACGAGCGGGCGCCCACGGACTGGGTCCACACCGACCCCTGGCGGGTGCTGCGCATCCAGTCGGAGTTCATCGAGGGCTTCGGCACGCTCGCCGAACTCCCGCCCGCCATCAGCGTCTTCGGCTCGGCGCGCACACCGGTGGACTCGGCGGAGTACGAGGCGGGCGTCCGGCTGGGCCGGGGCCTGGTCGACGCGGGCTTCGCGGTGATCACCGGCGGCGGTCCGGGGGCCATGGAGGCGGCCAACAAGGGCGCGTGCGAGGCGAAGGGCGTCTCGGTCGGCCTGGGCATCGAACTGCCCTTCGAGCAGGGGCTGAACCCCTACGTCGACATCGGCCTGAACTTCCGGTACTTCTTCGTCCGCAAGATGATGTTCGTCAAGTACGCCCAGGGCTTCGTGGTCCTGCCCGGCGGCCTGGGCACGCTGGACGAGCTCTTCGAGGCCCTGACCCTGGTCCAGACCCAGAAGGTCACCCGCTTCCCCATCGTCCTGTTCGGCACCGACTACTGGGGCGGCCTGGTCGACTGGCTCCGCCACACGGTCATCGCCCAGGGCAAGGCGGCGGAGAAGGACCTGCTGCTGTTCCACGTCACGGACGACGTGGAGGAGGCGGTGGCCCTGGTCTCCAAGGAGGCGGGCCGCTAGAGGTCCTCCGAGGGGCGCCTTCTTGACGTACCGAGTCGGGCGGTGAGTGGGCAAAGGCAGGGGGCCGGGGGGCAGAGCCCCCCGGGAACGGGACGGGAAGCGGCGGCGGGGGCGAAACCCCCTACGCCAGCCCTCTCCGGGCGACAGCCGGTTCCCGCTCCCCCGCGATGGCGGAGACCATGTCCAGCACCTGCCGCGTCTCGGCGACCTCGTGCACCCGGTACACCTGCGCCCCCAGCCACGAGGACACCGCCGTGGTCGCCAGCGTCCCCACCACCCGCTCCTTCACCGGCCGGTCCAGCGTCTCCCCCACGAAGTCCTTGTTGGACAGGGACACCAGCACCGGCCACCCGGTGGAGACCATCTCCCCCAACCGCCGGGTCGCCTCCAGACTGTGCCGCGTGTTCTTCCCGAAGTCGTGCCCCGGATCGATCATCACCGACTCCCGGGGCACCCCCAGCGACACCGCCCGCTCCGCCAGCCCCACGGTCACGTCGAGGATGTCGGCCACGACGTCGTCGTACGTCACCCGGTGCGGCCGGGTCCGCGGCTGGGCACCGCCCGCGTGGGTGCACACCAGTCCCGCCCCGTACCGCGCGGCGACCTCCGCGAGCCGCGGATCGACCCCGCCCCACGCGTCGTTCAGTACGTCCGCGCCCGCCTCGCACACGGCCTCGCCGACCTCGTGCCGCCAGGTGTCCACACTGATCACGACGTCCGGGAAGCGCCGCCGCACCTCGGCGACGAAGCCGACCGTCCGCCGCACCTCCTCCTCGGCCGTGACCTCCTCGCCCGGCCCGGCCTTCACCCCGCCGATGTCGATGATCGCGGCGCCCTCCGCCACCGCCTGCTCCACCCGCGTCAGCGCCGGCTCGTCGCGGAACGTGGCGCCCTGGTCGTAGAAGGAGTCCGGGGTCCGGTTCACGATCGCCATGACGACCCGCTCGTGCGGTGCGAATTCCCGCCTGCCCAGCCTGAGCATCCCCTGTGACCTCTTCCTCGTACGATCCCGTCCCGGGCCGCCTCACGAACACCCGGCGGCCCGAGGGCCTGTCTTTCGGACCACCCCGGGGCCGCGGGGCCGGGCACGCACATCTGCGGCGTCGTCGTCGGCCGCCGACGCCCCGCGTCGGCTCCTTCCTCCGCCTCGCAGCTGCACGCACCCGGCCCCGCTCACCGGAGTGTGCGAGGCTCTGTACCTCGGAGTCGGGTCGATCCGAAGGCCAGGCCCCGACTGTCAGACTCGCATGGCACGATCGGAGCCACACATCCGACTCCGACTCATCCGACCGTGGGGGCCCCGGCGATGGTTATGTTCCTGTTCCTGGTCGTCGCGCTCGCCGTCGTGGTCGCCGCGGTGACCCTCGCCGTGGTGGGCGGCGGCGACAACGCCCCGCTGCCCGAGGCGGCCCCCGAGCGCCTGCGGGACGCCCTGCCGCCCGACCGGCCGGTCAACCGCGCGGACGTGGACGGCCTGCGCTTCCCGCTCGCCG
>NZ_NCTE01000833.1 GCF_002114215.1 Streptomyces sp. 13-12-16
CGCCGCCTCGACGGCCCGCCCGGCCGCGCGGCGCTGCTCGCGGCCGTCGCGCGGGACGCGGTGGAGCTGCTCACCGACCCCGTCGCGCTCGGGAGCCTGCGGCAGTGCGAGGGCGACAACTGCCCGATCGTGTACCTCGACACCTCCCGGGGGCGCAGGCGGCGCTGGTGCTCCAGCGAGATCTGCGGCAACCGGGAGCGCGTGGCCCGCCACCGCCGGCGCGCGGCACTCGCGCGGGCCTGACCGTCTCCGGTGCCGTCCATCGCCGTCCACGGGAGGACTCCGAAGTGACGTCGGTTACACCGCAGTTCGCCGCCCTCGCGTTGTGATCGGCATCACACCCCCGTCGTTGTGTCGGAAATGTAAAGAAGTGGCGGGGGAATTGTTGGTTCATGTCCCGGTCGTCACCTGACCTCGCGGAAAACTGCCATCTCGCTTTGAACACGCGCCCCCTGACGTCCGTACCGGTTGTCGAGCGACCGACTGGGGGATCCCCCGGACACCGGAGGTGGGCGTGCGCAAGGATGCGGCCGTGGCCAATGAACGTGGAGCGAGGGCCCGACATCGCATGTCCTCACAGCCCTCGGAACCAGACGAGGAGCTGATGCGCGCGCTGTACCGCGAGCACGCCGGACCTCTGCTGGCCTACGTCCTGCGGCTGGTCGCCGGAGACCGGCAGCGCGCCGAGGACGTCGTTCAGGAAACGCTCATCCGTGCCTGGAAGAACGCCGGTCAGCTCAATCGGGCGACCGGTTCGGTACGCCCCTGGCTGGTGACGGTCGCCCGGCGCATCGTCATCGACGGCCACCGCAGCCGGCAGGCCCGGCCGCAGGAGGTCGATCCGTCGCCGCTGGAGGTCATCCCCGCGGAGGACGAGATCGACAAGGCGCTGTGGCTGATGACGCTGTCGGACGCGCTCGACGACCTGACCCCGGCTCACCGGGAGGTACTCGTCGAGACGTACTTCAAGGGGCGTACCGTCAATGAGGCGGCGCAGACACTCGGCATACCCAGCGGCACCGTCCGCTCCCGGGTCTTCTACGCCCTGCGGTCGATGAAGCTGGCTCTGGAGGAGCGGGGGGTGACGGCGTGACGAGGGTCTACGGGGGATACGGAGAGGGCGGCACGGGTATGTCTGGTCCCATGCAGGGATCACCGGTGCCGAACGAACACGAGACCGTCGGCGCCTACGCCCTCGGCATCCTCGACGACGCCGAGGCAACCGCTTTCGAGGCGCACCTCGCGACCTGCGAGTGGTGCGCCCAGCAGCTCGACGAGCTCGCCGGCATGGAACCGATGCTGGCCGCGCTCGCGGACCTGCCCGGTACCGGGACGCCCGCGCTGGGCGAGTCGCTGTCCGCCAGGCCCTCCCCGCGCGTGGTGGAGAAGCTGGTCGACGAGGTGGCAGAGCGCCGCGCGAGGAAGCGCCGCCGCAACTTCTACATGGTGGCGGCCGCCGGCGCGCTGATCATCAGCGGGCCCTTCGTGGCCGTCGCGGCCAGCGGCGGGGGCGACGAGGGCGGAGGTGGGAGCGGTACCAACCAGACGCTCGCGGCCAACCCCGCGAAGGAGGCCTTCGACAAGAGCTCCGACAAGATCATGGCGACCGATCCCGGCACCCAGGTGACCGCGACGGTGGCCCTGGAGGAGAAGCTCTGGGGCACCGAGATCGTCACGGAGCTGAAGAACGTCGAGGGCCCGCAGAAGTGCTCGCTCGTCGCCGTCGGCAAGAACGGCGAGCGCGAGACGGTGAACTCCTGGTCCGTGCCCGGCGAGGGGTACGGACTGCCCGACGCCAAGACGGACAAGGCCAAGCAGCCCCTGTACGTCCAGGGCGGCGCCGCCTTCGCGCCGAACGAGATCGACCACTTCCAGGTCATGACCTTCGACGGCAAGCTGCTCGTCGAGGTCGACGCGTAGGGCCTGCCCAGCGGACCCGGCCGGAGGAGAAGCGCGGTCCCGGCCGACACCGGTGGGCGAGGGCGACGGGGGTGCCCCCGCGCACGGGGGTCCCTCCCGCGCGGGCGAAGCCGGGCGCGGGGGAGCGGCCGGGCGCGGGGGAGCCGGCGACCG
>NZ_NCTE01000084.1 GCF_002114215.1 Streptomyces sp. 13-12-16
GGCCTTCGGGGAGGGCTGGCCCGGGATCTCGATCTGCTGCTGGGCCGCGGCCTTCTCGGCGGGGGCCTGCTCGGCCTTGGCGTCGGCCTTCTTCTCGGCGGCCTCACCCGTACGGGTCCGGGAGGTGGCACGGCGCTTGGGCTTGGTCTCGGTGGCGGACTCGGCCTTGGCCGGGGCGGCTCCCCCGGAGGGGGCGCCCCCACCGGCGGCCTGCGCCTCCTTGATGACCTCGATCAGCTGGCTCTTGCGCATCCGCGCGGTGCCCCTGATTCCGAGGCCGGATGCGACCTGCTGCAACTCGGCCAGCACCATGCCCTCGAGGCCGGTACCGCGGCGCCGCCGGGAGCCGGCACCGGTGGCAGGCGCGGAAGCGTCCGTGGCGGGCGCGGCAGCGGTCTCCTCGACACGTGCGCCCATCAGATCGGTGGTGTCGCTCACGAAGGGTCCTTCCCTGGAGCGGACGTCGGCCTGTCTGGCTCGGCGACCGGTTGTGCTGTCCGGCATCGGTCCTTGCTGTGTGAACCGTGCCGGGGCGGTTGTCCGCCTGAGCGGCGGAAGAGATATCTGGTGATGGCGCTTCCCCGGGTCGTGGCACCCAGTGTCACGTGGCGTGGTCGCACCGGTTCCGGAGCTCCCCCAGAGGGGGTGCCCCCGTCGTCGAGCCGTTCAGTGTCCGCGTGCGACGTACTGCCCGCGTACGTAGCAGAGAACACAGTGCGGCTTGGGGGGCTCCCGGAAGAATGTCTGTCCCGGACGGGGACACGAGGCACCTCGCCATGGTGGGGTCGGGTGCAGACTTGAGGTTAACACTACCGGATCCAACAAACATTCCCCCTCTCCAAATCCGGCAACCGTGTGTCAGGTGGCGAGCGGAAGCACGCTCGCGCCCTGAGCATCGAGGCCGAGCCGGTTGGCGGCCCAGTCGTTGCCGGCCAGTGCTTCGACCTTGTCGGCCGTCTCCGCGTCCGCCAGCGCCATGACCGTGGGTCCGGCGCCGGAGATCACCGCGGGGATCCCGTCCCCCCGCAGCCGCTCCACCAGTGCGGCGCTCTCGGGCATGGCCGGGGCGCGGTACTCCTGGTGCAGTCGGTCCTCGGTGGCGGGCAGCAGCAGCTCGGGGCGCCTGGTCAGGGCCTCGACGAGCAGGGCGGCACGGCCCGCGTTGGTGGCGGCGTCGACGTGCGGCACGGTGCGCGGGAGCAGACCGCGCGCGGTCTCGGTGAGAACCGGCTTCCCGGGCACGAAAACCACCGGAACGATGGAATCGGCGGGCTCCATCCTGATCGCCCGGGCCGCGCCGCCCTCCATCCAGGACAGGGTGAAACCGCCCAGCAGACAGGCCGCGACGTTGTCGGGGTGGCCCTCGATCTCGGTGGCGAGCTCGAGGAGCGCGGTGTCGTCGAGCCGGGCCTCGGCGCCTATGGTCACGGCGCGGGCGGCGACGATGCCGGCGCAGATGGCGGCGGAGGAGGAGCCCAGGCCGCGGCCGTGCGGGATGCGGTTGGCGCAGACGATCTCCAGGCCGCGCGGCTGTCCGCCGAGCAGGTCGAAGGCGGTGCGCAGGGAACGTACGAGCAGATGGCGCTCGTCGCGCGGGAGGGTCTCGCCGCCCTCACCGGCGATGTCGATGTGCAGTCCGGAGTCGGCCACCCGGACGACCACGTCGTCGTAGAGACCCAGCGCGAGGCCGAGGGCGTCGAAGCCCGGGCCGAGGTTGGCGCTGGTGGCGGGGACGCGCACCCGGACGGCGGCGGCGCGGAACGCGGGACCGGCCATCGCTCGAAGACTCTCCTTGAGCTGCGTGACTGTCGAATGACATTCGATGAACGTTCGAGGGCATTCGATGGACATTCGAGGGTGTACAAAACCCCCTGGGGTCAACCCCTCGGGGTCGACTCCCGGGATCGCCGCCGACCGGGGTGGCCGGCCGCTCTCCGGGCCGCTCCAGGCCGCTTTCCGGACCACGGAGACGCCGCGATACCGCGGCATATGCGGCGGGCGGGTTCGGTACAGCCTATCGAAGGAAGGTTCAGTGGCGACATAGGGCGCACAGGAGGCGCACGATGCGTGTCGCAAGCCCCCTGTGCACCCCCTGTGGAGAACTTCCCCAGGCGGACGCGCCCTTACGCCCGTTTTGCGGACGGCGTCACGGTTCGCGGCGTCGTACCGGGCCGGGTGCTAGACCAGGCCGAGCCGCTCGGCGGCGGTCGCGGCGTCCACGGGGACGGTGACCGGCTGCGGGGCGCCGGCGACGGCCCAGTCCGGGTCCTTCAGACCGTTGCCGGTGACGGTGCACACGATCTTCTGCCCCGGGTCGACCTTGCCCTGCTCGGCGGCCTTCAGCAGACCGGCGACCGACGCGGCGGACGCGGGCTCGACGAAGACGCCCTCCTGCGAGGCCAACAGCCGGTAGGCGCGCAGGATCTCACGGTCCGTCACCTCGTCGATGGCGCCGCCCGACTCGTCCCGCGCGGCGAGCGCGAAGTCCCAGGAGGCGGGGTTGCCGATGCGGATGGCGGTGGCGATGGTCGACGGGTCCTTGACGACCTCACCGCGCACGATCGGCGCGCTGCCGGAGGCCTGGAAGCCCCACATGCGCGGCGTCCTGGTGCTGACACCGTCGGCGGCGTACTCCTTGTACCCCTTCCAGTACGCGGTGATGTTGCCCGCGTTGCCCACCGGCAGGACGTGGACGTCGGGCGCGTCACCCAGCATGTCCACGATCTCGAAGGCGGCCGTCTTCTGGCCTTCTATCCGCACCGGATTGACCGAATTGACCAGCGCCACCGGGTAGTTGTCGCTCAGCGCGCGGGCCAGCGTGAGGCAGTCGTCGAAGTTGCCGTCGACCTGGAGGATCTTCGCCCCGTGGACCAGCGCCTGCCCCATCTTGCCGAGCGCGATCTTGCCCTGCGGCACGAGGACGGCGGACACCATGCCCGCGCGCACCCCGTACGCGGCGGCGGAGGCGGAGGTGTTGCCGGTGGAGGCGCAGATGACGGCCTTGGCCCCCTCCTCCTTGGCCTTGGAGATGGCCATGGTCATACCGCGGTCCTTGAAGGACCCGGTCGGGTTCGCGCCCTCGACCTTGAGGTGCACCTCGCAGCCCGTGCGCTCGGAGAGCACCTGCGCGGGCACGAGCGGCGTGCCGCCCTCGCGGAGCGTCACGACCGGCGTGGTGTCGGATACCGGCAGCCGGTCCCGGTACTCCTCGATGATTCCGCGCCACTGGTGGGTCATTGCTGGTTACTCTCCTTCAACCCGCATGATGCTGGCGACACCGCGCACGGTGTCGAGCTTGCGCAGCGCCTCGACGGTCCCGCCGAGGGCCGCGTCGGACGCACGGTGCGTGACGACGACGAGGGATGCCTCACCGTCCTTGCCCTGCTGGCGAACCGTATCGATCGAGACGCCGTGTTCGGCGAACACGGTCGCGACCTGGGCGAGAACACCCGGTTTGTCGGCCACGTCGAGGCTGATGTGGTACCGCGTGACGACCTCGCCCATCGACGAGACGGGCAGCGCGGCGTACGCGGACTCACCGGGTCCGGTCGTCCCGCCGATCCGGTTGCGCCCCACGGCGACGAGGTCGCCGAGCACGGCGGAGGCGGTCGGCGCGCCACCGGCGCCGGGCCCGTAGAACATCAGCTGCCCGGAGGCGTCCGACTCGACGAACACGGCGTTGTACGCGCCGCGCACGGAGGCCAGCGGATGGCTGAGCGGGATCATCGCCGGGTGCACCCGCGCGGTGACCGACGCCCCGTCCTCGGCCCGCTCGCAGATGGCGAGCAGCTTGATGGTGCAGCCCATCTCCCTGGCGGAGGCGAAGTCGCCGGCGGTGACCTCGGTCATGCCCTCGCGGTGGACGTCGTCGAGCCGCACCCGCGTGTGGAAGGCGATCCCGGCGAGGATGGCGGCCTTGGCGGCGGCGTCGAACCCCTCGACGTCGGCGGTGGGGTCGGCCTCGGCGTACCCGAGCGCGGTGGCCTCGTCGAGCGCCTCCTGGTACCCGGCGCCCGTGGAGTCCATCTTGTCGAGGATGAAGTTGGTGGTCCCGTTGACGATGCCGAGCACCCGGTTGACCTTGTCGCCGGCGAGCGACTCGCGCAGCGGCCGGATCAGCGGGATGGCACCGGCGACGGCGGCCTCGTAGTAGAGGTCCTTGCCGTGCTCCTCGGCGGCGGCGTGCAGCGCGGCGCCGTCCTGGGCGAGCAGCGCCTTGTTCGCGGAGACGACGGAGGCGCCGTGCTCGAAGGCGGTGGTGATGAGCGTGCGGGCGGGCTCGATGCCGCCGATGACCTCCACGACGATGTCGAGGTCGCCGCGCTTGACGAGCGCGGTGGCGTCGGTGGTGACCAGCGCGGGGTCGATCCCCTCCCGCACCTTGTCGGGCCGCCGCACGGCCACGCCCGCGAGCTCCACCGGGGCCCCGATCCGGGCGGCGAGGTCGTCGGCGTGCGTCGTCATGATGCGCGCCACCTCTGAGCCGACCACTCCACAGCCCAGCAGCGCCACCTTCAGCGGACGCGTACGCATCATCCGACCTCGTTTCCTGATTACCGTCTCGGTTGCACCAGTCTCACTCACCGGACGGGACTTTCTGCGTTATGTCCGGATCGTGAGACATCTATTTCATTTTCATGCCCGGGAAGACAAAAGATCTTCCGTCACCCGGTCACGGTCTTCCGTCGTCGTGGCTCATCCCACGTCGTCACTCATCCGACGTCGAGACGGAGGAGATCCTCCTCCGTCTCCCGCCGCACGATCACGCGCGCCTCGCCGCCCCTGACGGCGACGACGGGCGGGCGCAGCACATGGTTGTAGTTGCTGGCCATCGACCGGCAGTACGCCCCGGTCGCCGGGACGGCGATGAGGTCACCGGGTGCCAGGTCCCCCGGCAGGAAGGCGTCCTTCACCACGATGTCCCCGCTCTCGCAGTGCTTGCCGACGACCCGGCACAGCATCGGCTCGGCGTCGGAGACGCGGGAGGCGAGGGCGACGCTGTACTCGGCGTCGTACAGCGCGGTGCGGATGTTGTCCGACATCCCGCCGTCCACGGAGACGTAGGTCCGCAGCCCGTCGAGCGGCTTGACGGTGCCGACCTCGTAGAGCGTGAAGGCGGTGGGCCCGACGATGGCCCGCCCCGGCTCGACGGAGATCCGGGGCGTCGTCAGCCGCGCGGCCTCGCACTCCCGGGTGACGATCTCGGTCAGCGCCTTGGCGATCTCGTGCGGCTCTCGCGGGTCGTCGTCACTGGTGTACGCGATCCCGAGCCCGCCCCCGAGGTCGATCTCGGGCAGCTCGACCCCGTGCTCGTCCCGGATGTCCTTGAGCAGCCCCACCACCCGGTGCGCGGCCACCTCGAACCCGGACATGTCGAAGATCTGCGACCCGATGTGGGAGTGGATCCCGATGAGCTCGAGACCGTCCAGCTTCAGCGCCCGCCGCACGGCCTCCGCGGCCTGCCCGCCGGCCAGCGGGATGCCGAACTTCTGGTCCTCGTGGGCGGTGGCGATGAACTCGTGCGTGTGCGCCTCGACGCCCACGGTGATGCGGATCTGCACCCGCTGCCGCGTGCCGAGCTCCTGCGCGATGTGCGCGACCCGGACGATCTCCTGGAACGAGTCGAGCACGATCCGCCCGACCCCGGCCTCGACGGCCCGCCGGATCTCCGCCACGGACTTGTTGTTGCCGTGGAAGGCGATGCGCTCGGCGGGCATTCCCGCGGAGAGCGCGGTGGCCAGCTCCCCGCCCGAGCAGACGTCCAGGTTCAGCCCCTCCTCGTCCAGCCACCGCACGACGGCCCGGGAGAGGAACGCCTTGCCGGCGTAGAACACGTCGGCGTCACTGCCGAAGGCGGTGCGCCAGGCCCGCGCCCGGGCCCGGAAGTCGTCCTCGTCGAGGACGTAGGCGGGCGTGCCGTGCTCCTCGGCCAGCCGCTTGACGTCGATCCCGCCGACGGTGAGCACGCCGTCCGTGTCACGCGTGACGGTCTCGGCCCACACCTTGGGGTCGAGGGCGTTGAGGTCGGTGGGCGGTGCGGAGTAGTGCCCCTCGGGGAGGACGTCGGCGTGACGGGGCCCGGCGGGGTGTGCGGAACGGCTCATGTCAGTGTCTCTCTGGACTCTCTCAGAGGTGATCGGGTGCGTCGATGCCGAGCAGGGACAGGCCACCGGCCAGCACCGTCCCGGCGGCGTCGGCGAGCGCGAGCCGGGCACGGTGGGCGGCCGAGGGTTTCTCCCCGCCGAGCGGCAGCACGGCGGGAAGCAGGGGCGGTACGGCGTCGGCGACGGCGACGAGCTGCCGGGCGAGCCGGTCGGGCGCACGGTGGGCGGCGGCGACGACGAGGACACGGGGGTGGTCGGCGAGGACCTGGAGCAGCGACCGGGCGCCGTCCACGGGACCGGGCTCGGGGCCGAACCCGAGGTCGGCGGCGTTGCGCAGGAGCGCCCGGGTGCGGGCATGGGCGTACCGGACCCGGAACAGCGGATTGCTCTCCCGCTGCACCAGGTGCTCGTCGCCGATCCGGGGCCGGTCGTGCGGGGCGGGGTGCAGCAGGGCCCAGCGCGCGGCGTCGGGACCGAGGCGGGCGGGATCGGCGGGCGCGGGAACGGGCCGGACGACGACACCGTCGTGGTCGTCGATGCCGTCGTGATCGTCGACGTGAACGACGGCCCCCTGCGACCGCAGGATACGGACGAGAGCCTCGACCTGGACGACGGCACGCACCTCACGGGCCGGCCGCAGCCGGACGGTGCGACCGTCCAGGGCGTCACCGTGCCCGTACCGGGCCCCGCACCGCAGGATCTCGCGGACGAGCCCGACGGGCCCTTCCGCGCCGGCGAGGCTGATGTTGATGAACCCGGGCCCGGTGACGACGACGTCACTGATGCCGGGGGCACGCAGAAGGCGGGGCCGGAGGATCTCGGCGACCCGCTGGGGGGGCTGTCCGGCCGGCCGCGCGAGCTGAAGGGCGACGTTGGTCGCGTAGTCCCCGCACCCTCCGGGCCCGGGAGGCGCGACGAGGACCTTCTCCGGCGGCACCACCCTCAGCTCCCCCTCGTCGACGGCACGGCGCACCGCGTGCAGCACGGTGCGGGAGAGCTCGACGGGGGTCACGGGACAAGCGTAGGGGAGGAGGGGGGTGGGTAGACGAATGAGTTGGGCCGCGATTCCGAGATGTGGACGGCCGCCGGCTTCACCCTCCGGCGTGCCCGGCGGCCGGCTCGGCGTCCCCGGGCCCCCGCACCCGCCCGAGGGGACCGAGGATCAACCGCTGGACGAGCCGGACGAGCTCCCCGGGCTCGAAGGGCTTGGCCAGGAAGGCGTCCACTCCCACATCTAGCCCGCTCTCGATCTCGTACTGGGTGCAGGCACTGACGATGACGAGCGGGAGATGACTGGTCCGGGGGTCCTTACGCAACCGGGCCGCGGTCCGGAGCCCGTCGAGCCGCGGCATGACGACATCGAGGGTGACGAGGTCGGGCCGCACCTGATGGACGACTTCCAGACACTCGGCACCATCGGCCGCGGTCACGACCTCGATGCCCTCCAGCTCGAGGTTGACCCTGATCAACTGCCGGATGACCTTGTTGTCGTCCACAACAAGAACCCGGCCCGATGCGCCTGGCACAACTCGAGAGTAGGTCGGACCCGGCCACCACGTCCGGCGTTTCCCCACTTCCACCCCGCACGGACGACACCCCGCACCCCGGACCGACCCCGGCCGGCTGCCGCCTGCTGCGAAAACGGGTTCATGACCACCCCCCGGGAGCTGGTAATGTTCTACCCGTCGCCGCGATCACCGCGACGGACACGCCCCCGTAGCTCAGGGGATAGAGCAACGGCCTCCGGAGCCGTGTGCGCAGGTTCGAATCCTGCCGGGGGCACTTCGCATGAGGTGCCCAAAGACCCCGTCACCAGCGGAAACGCTGAGGCCGGGGTCTTCGCGTATGTGCGGGCGTGTGCAGCTCGGAGCGGCCGTACGTCGGGCACTGTGGCCTGTGCGTGGACTGGCCACGGAGCAGTGGGCGACGGCGTCCATGCATACCTCCCCAGGCTGATGCGGCGACGCTGCGGTTACGTCCTGTGGCGTAGGCAGTGCATACCCTGGCCGGACGAAAGCGGTAGGGGACCGCGGAAGCATCAAGGGCACCGCACTGCATCGCCGATCGAGGAGCGTGCCGCATGCCCACCATTGCTTCCCTCCCCGCCAACGGCCCCGCGGACAAGGGTCACTTACCCTGCCGCCCTTGGGGCCGGACGGTCCCCGGCGTCCCGGGCTGGGCGAGACGCGCGGCTGCAGCGGTTGTCTGGGCATCCCTGCCGTCGGCGTTGTGGCGTCTCGCCGCGGTGCTGGGCATACCGCTCGGCCTGGGACGGTCCGAGTACGACGCGATGCTCATACCCGGTTGGGGCCTGCTGGTGCTGCCCCTGCTGTCGCTGGCCCAGGAGGGCTTGGCCTGGCTGACCCTCGGGCTGGTCCGTCCGTGGGGTGAGGTGTGGCCGCGTTGGCTGCCGTACCTCGGAGGCCGTCCGGTCCCGGTCCTCGCCGCGGTCGTGCCGGCCGCGTTCGGCGCGGTCGCCTGCAGCGTCTACGGCGTGCTTCTCGTCTGGACGACCCTGCACGGTGAGATGGACATCACGCCGTGGGGCAACTGGCTCCTGACCGCCTGCTATCTGCCCGTGGTGGTCTGGGGGCCGCTGCTCGGCGCGGTGACCGTGCACTACTACAGGCGCCGCACCCAAGGGTGAAGGGCGCGAGCGACTCATCCACAGCTGCCGTCCGCAAAACCGAAGGCCCCCGGACGGGGGTCCGGGGGGCATCATGCCTATGAGTGCAGCGCAGACAGGTCGAGATCAGGTCTCGTCCGGGTGCCCGTCCTCCTGGCCGTCCTCGTCGCCGAGGAGTTCGGCGATCCTGCCGGCTGGCGACGTCCTGGCGGCCGTCGAGGCACTTGGCACACCGGCTCAGCAGCACCTCGACGCTGTTGCCCGCGCGCTCCGCGACCTCGGTGGGATCCACGCCGGCGTTGAGCCGCGGGGAGAGCGCGGCGTGCCGCAGACCGTACGGCCGAGCAGCCGGCGGTGAGGCCACCTGCTCAGGTGTGAGCGCCGTCCCGTGCTGACGCCTCCGTTCCCCAGTCCCACAGGGCCTGGAGGACAGGGCCGAGGCGGTGTCCGCTCGGGGTGAGTGCGTAGCGCACGCGCGGCGGCCAGCCCGGTCGACGGTCGCGCTCGACGACTCCGGCCTCGCCGAGCTGTGCCAGCCGGTCGGACAGCACCTTGTCCGACAGCATGGGCAGGGCCGTCCGCAGCTCGCTGTAGGAGTGATCGCCGCGCAGCAGTTCGCGAACCACCAGCGTCGTCCAGCGGCCGTGCAGTGCCGCCAGCGTGATCTCCACCGGGCATTCGGGGGTGGGTGCGGTGACGTTCGCGCGCGGGTCGTCGGGGAGCCCTGCCGGGTGACCAACCGTTCGGTGAGTCACAGGATCGCCTCCTAGCGTGTGGGGCACTTCGATTCTCCCGGCCCGGAAGGACATCTGTCGATCATGCGAGCCTTGGCCGAACGGCCCGAAGAAGTGCCCGCCGTGTTCGCCGAGCGGTTCAACAGCGGCGACGCCGCCGCGCTGGCGCAGGTCTACGAGGAGGCGGCGGTGCTGGTCCCGCAGCCGGGAGCACCGGCGACCGGCCCGGACCTGCACGCCGCGAACAGCCGCCTGCAGAGGCTCGGAGTTCCCATCGAGGTGCGTCCGCGGCATGTGTACCGCAGCGGGGACGTGGCGCTGCTGATCGTCGACTGGGTCATCGACGGGACCGGCCGGGACGGGCAGACCGTGCACGTCGAGGGCACCGCCACCGACATCGCCCGGCGGGGCCCGGACGGCCGTTGGCGGTACGTCATCGACAACCCCTTCGGCACCCGCGCACAGCGGCTCCCGACCGAGGACCCCGGGGAACCGGCGTTCTGAGCGAGCACACCGGGAAAACACCGAGGCTCCTGGTGGATGCCTGGGGCCTCGGGCGTGACCAAGTGACCTCATTCGTACTCGCGGAGCAGGGCCTCCACGCCATCGGCCGCCGTCCGGCACCAGACCTCTTTCGCACGCTGCCGCAAAGCGGGAACGAGTTCCACGTTGTCCCCGCGTTCGGCGCTCTGCAGGAGTTCGGTGACGACCACCAGCTCCGCGAAGCGACCGTCCTCACTGTCGAGAAGGATGGAAAGTCCCTGGCATACCCGCTCTGCGGTCTCCGGGCTTTCCCATGGGGGCCGGCAAGGTGGCAGTCGAGCCAAGACATCGCAGGTCTACCGCACGCTCCTGGCATAGCCACCTGCGCTCATGCCGAACTCCCGCCGGAAGTGCCGGTTGAGCTGGCTCTGGTCACAGTAACCAAGCTCGGCGGCGGTCTCTGCCACGGATCGTCCCGCTGCCAGCATGGACTTGGCGCGTGCCAAGCGCAACAGGGTCCGGTAATGGTGCGGTGGAACCCCGTAAGCCTGCCGGAAACTCCTGATCAAATGGCGTTTGCTGCAACCGGCGACTGCCGCGAGGTCGTCGAGCTTGATGTTGGAGTCCAGTTGGCTGTGGAGCATCTCCCGTACTTGACGAAGCGCTCGAGGACGAAGTGCCGGACTCGCTGCGCCGGGAGCATCCGCATGCCTGACGAGCAGGACGTTCAGCAAGCGGATCAGTGACGACTCGAGATCCAACTCGTCCTCGCCGTCCGCCAAACTCCTGTGCAGCGCAGCAATGCCGTTGAAGAGGCTGCGGTCTGAATAGGTCACCCCATGAAAACGCGGCCGGCCTGTGCCGACCGGCAGGAGATCGGCGTCGATGAACATCAGTTGCACAACGGCCTGGCCGTCAGCGGCGGCCTTGTCCTGATCGAGGCAGCTCACGACCTCATGGGGCTCGATCACCGTCACCGCGCCAGGAACAGGGGGACCCTGGGTTCGCCCGAGGTACTGAAAAGGGGGCGCAGAGCCGCCATGCGCGATCTTGACGGTGTACCCGCTGTTCACGACGGTCGGGAAGGCACCATCGGCAACGCGCACAACCAGGCTCTCGACTCCGAACCGTGCTCTTCTGCGATGCCCATCGATCGCGGACTCAGCCATGTCATTTTCGCCCTAGTTCGGCTTGTTCGATCGATCTTACAGTTCCCAGCAGGACAAGCGCATCCGTCGGGCCGGGGAGGCACGACAGTCGCAGGTTGAGTCGGTCGTCCTCCCCCCGCCGTCGGACCGCGGGACGAACACCTGCCGACATCTGTGCACCACTGCGGAGATCACCGTCCACACCGACCCGGGTGCCGGGCGGCCGTCCCTGACTACTCAGGCTCGCGGCCACGACCGCCGATTCCATGCCTACCGCCAGTTACGACAAGCGCCATGTCGACGCCGACCTCGAAAGGGCTCCGATGAGCAAGCCGTACAGCGACGCCGCCAACATCCCGGTCAACGCGTCGCAACCCGTCCTCACCTACCACCCGGTCACCCTCGACGTCCCCGGCCGGCCCGTGCCGCTGGAGGCCAAGGTGTCGATCCCCGCGACCGGCACCGACCTGCCGCTCATCCTCCTGTCCCACGGGCACGGGATGGCGAACTTCCTGTCCTCCTACAACGGCTACGGGCCGCTGGCGAACTTCTTCGCCGCCCACGGGTTCGCGGTCATCCAGCCGACCCACCTGGACTCGACGGCCCTCGGTCTGCGCGACACCGACCTCAAGGACGCGCCCCTGTTCTGGCGTGACCGCGCCACCGACATGCACACCATCCTCGACCGCCTCGACGACATCGAGGCCGCCGTTCCTGGTCTTGCCGAACGGCGGATCGACAGGGACCGTGTCGGCGCCGTAGGACACTCCCTGGGCGGCAACACCGTCTCCCTCCTCCTCGGAGCCCGGATGCTGGACCCGGACGACGACCGGCCGAAGGACCTCTCCGACTCTCGTGTCAAGGCGGGAGTGCTCATCGGAGCTCCGGGCATCGGCAACGACGAGCACTTCGCCGAGTGGGCCAAGACGAACTACCCGGTGCTGTACTACACCGACTTCGAGCAGATGACGGGCACCGCCCTGATCATCGTGGGCGATCAGGACCTCAACCCCAACTTCTCCAATCGGCTCAGCTACCGTGCCGACGCCTACTCGGCCAGCCCCGGCGGCAACAAGACCATGGTGACCATGTACGGCGCCGGTCACATCTTCGGTGGCATATCCGGATACGACGCGGCAGAGACGGACGACGAGAATCCCGAGCGCGTGGCGACTCTGCGGGCTCTCGTGTGGGCCTACTTGCGCAGCCAGCTCTACTCGGCCGACCCGTCCTGGAAGAACGCGGTGAACGCCCTGGAGAACGGTGAAGACCCGATGGCCATGGTCGAAACGAGGTAGTTCCGCGAGGTGGGCGGCGGCGCGACGGCCGCCGCCCACCGCACTTCATCGCACCGCGACCTTTCACCCCAGCACGGATCGCACAGGAGCAACCGCCATGTGGACCACGTTCGCCGCGACCGTCGGCGGAAGCGCCGCCGGCCTCACCGGCCTCACCTTCATCGTTGTCGCCTTCCGCTTCGACGTCGTCGCCACCTCCCAGGAATACCGCAACCGCGCCGCGCAGACCGTCTCCCTGTTCCTGACAACCACAGTCACCGCGTCGCTGGTCACCCTGCCGCAGCCGACCTGGGCGCTCGGGGTCGAACTGTTGGTCGCCGCGGCAGCAAGCGCAAGTCTGCTCTCGGTGCTCGACCACGCGGCCCGCCGTGGCACGTCCCAGCATGCGCGGCCCATCCTCGTCGTCGCACTCGTCGTGTTCGCGGCAGGTATCGCCGCCGCCGGACTGTTCGCCACCGTCGGCTCCACCAACGGAATGGGCTTCTACGCCGCGAGTTCGCTGCTCGGCCTCATGTGGGGCGTCTACGGGACGTGGGTCTTCCTCACCCAGGCAGGCACGGATCAGATCAACGCGGTAGCGAACGTGCATGACCAGCCCGGCACCGTGCCGGCCGCCTGACCGGCCCCACACGGCCCTCTCGTGGTGGTGCTTCGTATTGATGCTGAACGCCCCGCCAGGCCCGATCAGCAAGTGATCGATATCCACTTTGCCGGCCAAGGGGATGGAGTGCAGGAGGCGCCAACCGTGGCGCCCCAAGCGGTTCAGCTCGGCTCCCACCCGCCGCTCCCCCGCCAGCCCCTTCCGCCAGGAATCCCACTCCGAGGGGCGCCGGAGAACCCGTGAGATCACTCGCTCCATCAGTCCCGGGCCGGATTCGTCGAGCAGATCGCGCGAGGACGCTCCGGGAGGGTTCACGGCCAGGTCGTCCGCCGGCGTCAGTGGTGGCAGCGTCGGACGCGCTGCGACCCCGGGCGCCCTGGCCGGCGAAACCGGTTCCGTGAGCTTCTGTAAGTGCTGCGTGAGCACGGCGATCACGTCGGAGTGGTACTCCGACCGCAAGACCGTGATGTCCCCCGTCGTGACGTCCGCCCAGCCGACCGCGGTGCCGTCCGACAGGTTGGCGTACAGGCGATCACCGCCCTGGTTCGCCGCCTGGCCGCTCCGCGCGGAGCATGGAGAAGAGCACCTGGTCGTGCCACTGGCCGCCGCGCCACTGCGCGGAGCGCAGCACGCCCTCCCTGACGAAGCCCGCCCTCTCCAGCGCGCGCTGCTCGGCGAGGTTGGCGCGGTCCGTCCAGGCTTGAAGCCGTTCGGCCCTGGTGTGATCGAAGAGGTACTCGGCCAGCAGTCGCTGCGCCTGGGCGCCTATGCCTCGTCCCCGCGCGGCGGGCACCAGACCGATCGCCAGACTCCAGCAGGTAGAGGTGGCGGGCCGTCCCCAGGTGCCGGCGAACCACTCGACCCGGCCCACCGTCCTGCCCGCCTCCGCGACGGAGAGCACGCCGCCATCGGGGCCGAGCAGGCCGGTCTCCGCGAATTGCCGACGCAGGCCGGCCGGTGACGTGAAGCCGAACCACTGGTACGGGCCGGTCCCCTCCGGCCCACTGAACTCACGCTCGAACAGATCGAGATCCTCGCCGGTCACCGGGCGCAGCCTGATCTCATCGGACATGGAACGACTCCTGATCCTCTCGACCACACGGTCCGGCCCCGTCTCGTACGGCCGGCACGGGCAACGGCGTCCGACCCTTCCATACATCGAGCCGGGCCCGGCAGGATGCCCGACGGCGCACGCCCGGAAGGCCCGCCGGACAGACCCGAGTTCCGCAGAGTCTGGAAGACAGGGCCGAGGTGGACAACGTCACCGTGCTTGTTCTGCCCTTCGCCCACGGTGCCTTCCCTGGCGCCGGGCAGACGGTCGTCCACATCGAAGGGCCCGTTCCACAGCTCGATACGGTGCAGGTGGACAGCTCCCACGGGCCCACCTTCCTCCACGCCGAAGGTCAGTTGGCGAAATACCGGGCGCAGCTCGATCTGTTGGAAAGTCTGGCTCTGTCGCCAGAGCGGTCCAGAGACTTCGTCCGCGACATCTCACGCCAACTATGAGGAGTGTCAATGCCCGACATCACCTGGGAAGACCCGTTCTGCGCCGAGGGCAGCTCCTGCTTCCGTCTCGGTACCGATGCCGACGGCAACGGGTACATAGCTGTCGCCGGTCAGGAGGAGAGCCCTCTCACCGACTCCCTCGAAGCCCTGCGCACCCTCATCACCGACATCAAGGCCGGTAAGGCCGACCACCTGCTGTAGGGACCGCAGCGCCCCGGCCCTGGGCCGAGTCAGCCGGCGGCGGGCTTGCGAGCGTTGAGGTTGCAGAGGTCGCGGTGGTAGCCGATGTGCGCCTCGTCCATCGGGTGTCCGGGGTCGCGGCGGAGCGGGCGGGGTTCTCTGTCGTCTCTCACTCCCCTGACCAGGCCGTCGGGGTCGACGTAGATCTCCAAGCCGTCGAAGAGGACGTGGCAGTTGGCGCACAGGCACAGGAGGTTCTGCAGTTCGTCGGGGCCGTGGTGGGGTCCGCCCAGGCCTCTTATGTGCGCCGCCTGGCTGTAGGGGCGGTTCAGGTAGCGGAGCGTCGTGTCGCAGATCTGGCACCGGTCGCCCTCCAGCTCCTTGACCTTCCTGGCCAGGGCCTCGTCGCGGACGATGACGGAGCGGGTCGCGGCACGGCGCGGTGCGGGGCCGGTCGCCCGCCCGTGCTCGTCGTCCGTGTCGGCGCCGCCGCTCTCGTCCTCCGGCAAATTCGGCAGGCTGCCGGCCGTGGTGTACCCGTCGAGGCCTGTTCGCTCGAAGAGGGCCCGGCGGTCGACGTCCTGGAGGTACGTCTCGCAGATCGTGGTGATGGCGTCGAGGCGGGTCACCGGGTCCCGGAGGAGAGCAGCGGCCTCTTCCGTGAAGCCGGCCTGCAGGTGGTGCGCGTCGAGGATGCTCATCTTCGGCATCTCCTTGGCCAGCTCGGCCGGTATGCCCTGGACCTCCCACAGTCCGCTGCCCCGGAGATGCCAGAACGGGTACTCGGGTGTCGCCTTCGCGTTGGGAAGGCCGAACTCGACCAGGAGCGGGCCGACCTCGTCCCGGAACCGTGGCCACGGGGTCGTGCGGGGCCTCTCGTCGGCTTCGCGGGATATCGCCCACAGGAGGCTCAGCGGCTGGTGACGGCTGGGTGCCGGGTTCCCGGGACCGCGGGAGACCTTGAGTTTCCGGAGGTGCTTCAGCAGGGCGGCACGGTCGAAGGGGGCCTCCTCGGTCTCCACCACGAAGCCGAGTTCGCGCAGGCATCGCGCCACCGTCGCCGCACCGCCGCTGAAGTCCCCCGCGCGGAGGAATTCGCCTGTGGCGTGCCCGTGGGCGACACCGACAATGGCCTTCGAGTCGTAGCGAAGACCGTCCAGGACCATCTCGTACGACCTGGCTCGCCTGAAGCCGTACCTCTGAAGGAAGTCGTCCCGGCCCAGACGGCGGAATTCCTCGGTCGCCGCGATGACGTCCTCGTACCTGATGTCGCCAAGCCCCATACACCGAAGGCTAGTCGGACAGTATGACAATCCATGTGGCAAGTGAGCCGCCCACTCCGGGAATCACACCGGTCGCTTCGCACGAGGGCCGGGCCGGGACCTTTGCCCCGAAGGCTTGACCGGAACCGCCCGCCACGGCAGGGAACCACTGCTGTACGACGCCGGGTCAGCGGTGTTTCCAGAGGCTGTGGAGCCGAAGGACGTCCATCTGCCACCGCGTGTGGAGTTCGTCCTGCCGAGAAGGCGTCTCCCGACCCAGCGAGTAGGCCACGTGCCGGTACAGCGGGTGGAGATCCCCGTTGTTCGTGGTGACCAGGGTGGAGAGGAGCGGTTCGTCCGCCGGGGTGTCCGCGTCGGCGAGGACCAGTACCTGCCCCTGGTCGTCCGGGTGCAGATGAGGAAGTTCCACGCTCAGCCGGTGCCGGATCACGGACCAGGTGACAGTGGTCCGAGCACGTGCGGAGTCCTCCAGCACGGAACGCACGACAGCTGCGATCTCGGCCAGCTTGCGATCGTCCGGCCGGGGCACGTCCTCCGCCTCCGGAGCGGGAGTGCTCACGCCGTCGCCGGGTGGTACGGCGAGCAACTCGGCGAGTCGTTCCCCGCAGACGCGATAAATGTCCTGGAGGTCCTGCGGGAGTTTGCCGTGGTGCCTCCTCTTCAGCTCCTTCGCCTGGGCCAAGCCGTCGCGAAGGGCTTCGACAGCGGCGGGTTCCTGTCGCCGCACCAGGCCGTCGAGCAGCCGGCGAAGTTCCGCCAGGGTGCTCTCGTTCTCACGCTCGTGCACCCACTCGCTCATGTCGCGCAGGTGAGGGCGGCACTCGGCCCGCTGTTCGGCGGACAGCTTCGAACCGTACAACTTGCCCGCCGCCTGCCAGACGCGTTTCGCCTCGGCGAGGTCGCCGGCCTGCCGGGCATGGTCGAATCGCCAACGCAGTCCGGTGAGTGTTCCGAGGACCTCCGCGGCGGACCCTGCGAGGGGGGAGGTGGAGGTCATGGCCGCGAGGGGCCCCGTTTCCGTACTCCTCGACCGGTTCGCGCTGCCCGCGTACGCGTCGCGGATGCGGCCCGCCTCCAGTCGCCTGGCTTGATGAGCCTCGCTCTGGAGGCCCGGTACCGGGCGTCCATGGCGCCGGAGGATCGCCGGGAAGTACGGCAGCGGCTTGCCGTCGTCGGTCACGACGAGGGCTGCGTACATGAGGTCGTGGTTCTTGAGGGGCTCGTCCACACGGAACAGGAGGTTGGCGCGCCGCTCGTCCGAGAGAGCGGCGAAGTCGAACCCCGTGTTCACCGAGAGCTCCTGCCACGTGATGTCAACGGCTCCGTTCCTCGCCCGTGCCTTGAGGTGTTCGCGCACGGCGAGCACGAGCTGGAGGGTCGGGAGACCGGCTGGTGAGGTCAGTCTGGCTGCGGCCCGTGTCCGACTCCGCAGTTGCTGGGGCTGGGGCCGGGGGGACGTCGGGGAGACGGGCGAGGCCGTGGATACCGTGGCGGGGCTGTCGCCGAAGAATTCGTGGGCGCGCCGCTGTTCCCTCTCGCTGACCTCACGGACCTGGTGCTCCGGAAGGCCCGGTGCCCAGCCCAACCCGGAGAGCACGGCGGCGAAGAAGGACGGGACCTCACCGTTCTCCGTCCTGACGAGGGAGGACAGTACCGGCTTGTCCTGGGCACGAGGGAAATCGAGCGCGATGAGGAGCTTGAGCCGGTACTCAGCGGTGAACTGCCGGGGCGTCGCTTTCGCACTCTCGACGAGCTTCGGCCATGTGATCCAGTCCTGCGCGCGGGCGGTCCGTTCCAGGGTCTTCCGGAAGGAGGCCACGATCTCCCGGTCGTCGAGCTCTGGACGCGGAATTGCGGGCGGCTGCTCGACGACCGGGACGGGCGTGGCTGCCGCGGGTACCGGCTGAGGTGGCTTGAGTCCGTTCCAGGCCGCCGCCTCCCTGGCGTCGAGGCGTCGGGTCTGGGCCGCGGTGAGGAGCCAGCCGGGAGTGCCCGTCGTAACACCGGCGACGGATGTCAAGGTCACCCGCTCCCGGAGGAGGTACACCCGCGAAGGACTGGGCGGCGTCGAAGCGTGAGGAAGGACGATGCGGGCCCGGGCCACGGTCGAGCCCAGAGGCTGGATGTCCGCGTCGTACACGCTTCCCGGTGTACCGGTCGGCGACTGCGCGTCGGCCCGCGGCACGGCCCCGGTGAACGCCACAGTGTCATCGGCCAGCGAGAAGGAGAGTGAGGGCGCGGTGAGCGCGGTCGCTTCGACCGACCCACGGACTACGATGCCCTGGGCGGAAGAGACCAGGCTCGGAGTGACGATCCCCTGGGAGGTCAGGGCGCATTCCTCCAGCGTGGTCCATTCGACGGTATTGCCGGGCAGTTGGGTTCCGATCCGCACCTCACGCGTGGCCCCGGCGGTCCGGCACTCGACACGGATCGCGTACCCGTGGGATTCCACCCGGTCGTAGGCCAGCATGCTGTCCGGCCCGAAGAGCCATTCGACGTGGTCGGCACGCCCAGCGAGGTCCGCCGCCTCCCGCCGCCATGGGTGCAGCCCCAGCCGGGCCATCTGCACCCGTATGAGCTGCCGCCCGCCGGACAGTCTGAAGTCCACGGTCCCGCCCGGTCTGTCACCGACGGTCCGATACGACGCCTTGGCCTGCCGGTGGTTCTGCCGGGCGAGCCACCGGGTCAGGGCCTGACCGATGTAGAGGTGGTCGGCGCTGGACTCGCCGTTCGCGGTGCGGCGGCACTGGACGGGCGGGCGGTGGGCGAAGTGGCACTTCTTCTCGGTGTAGCGCTTGGCGCTGAGTTTCTTGCCGCAGCCCCCGAGAAGAGTGCCGCAGTAGAAGTCGTCGCGGGAGCGGCCTTCCAGGAAGAGGTCGAACTCGTCGTGGTCGTACGGGAGAAAGACCGGCGTGTCGGATCCGGCCCGCCCGATGACGGCGGTCTGGACCTTGCGGGTGTCTTCCTCGTTGGCGAATGGTGTCACGGCACGCTCCGGGCGGACGGTGGGTCGGTGCTGCGGGTTGGTCGTGGCAGGAGGCTGGGCGAGCCCCCGCGACGACGGGTCCGCCCTCGACGGGGAGCGGGCCCGTCAAGGGCGGGCGCTCGCGGCCTGCGACCGCGTACGGGGTGTCCCGGAAGCGGAGCCGTCGGCTTGAAGCGGTACCGACGATCGTAACGACGGCCAGGTCCTCCGCGGGCGTTCCCCGAGAACCGGAGAACGCCCCCGGGCACCGCACGCCGACGGGAATCTCGCGGACGAAGGAGGTGCCGCGCTCGGGTCCGGACCACACGTCCTCACTGTGGGCCGGTGCCCTGCTCCAGTCGTCACCGGCCTCCACGGTGTGCAAGGCCCGCTGTGCTCAACGGAGATGTCGAGAGCGGATTCTTCGTGTGCGCGTCAGCCGGTGTCCGGCCACGCCTCGGGAGGTGCGGGCGGCGCCAGGGTGTTCCGCCGGACCGCTTGCCGGGCGTTCTCCCCTCTCAGGGCCGTCAACCATCGCCATAGATCCGGCAAGGGCTGTTCCGGGCAGGCGAGACGGTGCTCGATGCGGCAGCGCTGGAACTGGTCCGGTGGACATACGCCGTAGACCGTCACCCGGCCGTCGGACAGCTCGATCCAGCGGTGCTCCGCCGGCACCGTATGGGCCAGCGGGTGCATATCCGGCTCCAGCAGGACCCAGTCGTGCTCGATCGTCGCCACCCGTTCCTGCGGCAGCCCGCAGTACGGGCAACGGGACTCCCCACCGACCAGTGCAACCCCCATACCGTGAGGGTCGCCAGCCCGTCGGCGCGGGCGTAGAGCGCGAACCGGACGGGGCGCCTGGGGCAGGGGGCCACCGGTGAGGCGGAACACGACGCGGCAGGTGTGGTCGGCAACCGACGGCCCGGCGGTACACGGCCGAGATGCAGCGAAGCCCTCGGCTCAGACAGGCCGGGGTCGGTCGGAGAGGCGGGTTCGGGTGGGCTCCGGCGCAGAACGATCAGCGCGTATCACAGCCATTCGGGAAGTCGCCCGGTCGCCGTGGGAAGCGACCGGCGACACGGACGCCTGACAGACTCGGCAGCTCGGCAGCTCGGCAGCTCGGCAGCTCGGCAGCGGATCTTGGCTCGGTCGTCGGCCTCTGCGGGGTGTGACGGCCAGGCGACAAGGGGGTCCTGAGGTGCCTGGACCTGCCGATCCGGATGGCAGGACCGATGTCGGCCAGTCCTTCGTGCCGCTCATACGCGGCATTCCGGCGGTCCGCTCCCGGCTCGGGGCGGGGTGGCGGCGCCGGAAGGGGGCCGTTCCTCGTGTTTCTGCATGCCTTTTCGCAGGTCAACGCCCTCGGCACCGCCCGCGCTCACGGATCGCGGAGATCGGCCGGGCGACGGCGCCGCGGGAGTGTGACGGTTTAAGCACCGCAGGACTGCAGCGGGTGGGGGCGTGGCAGGCGCATACTGGGGGCGATGACTAAGCCTGCTGCACCCAAACGCCATCTGCCCACCAGTCCCTTCAAGGCCCCGGTCGTGCTGCCTCCCAAGCAGTTCGCCGTGGGCGACCAGGTGACACATGACATGTACGGCCTCGGTCGGGTCGTCGGTATGGAGGAGGGAATCGCCGCTGTCGTGGATTTCGGCTCGGCGGAACGGCGGATCCTGAGCCCGTACTCCAAGATGACCAAGCTGTAGGAACCCCGTCCTCAGTTCGCCTCCTCCTGACGCTGCCAGACGCGTGGCCAGTTGCCGGACGGCGGGGGCGGCCCTGAGATGCCGAGGTCGCGTCGTGCGAGCGCGTAGAAGTCGTCGCGTGCCCGGCTCATCCGCCGCACCGCGCCCTCCCAGCCGGCGGGGTCGTGCTGCAGACCACGCGCGTAGAGTTCGACGTTCCAGACCGCCTCGTGCCACTCCCGTGCCGCTCCTATGGTCTCGGCGTCCCCTACGAGCAGCACGGATTCCCACTCGGCCGCGCGCCGGGCCTCGGCCTCGGCGAGCTGCGGGAGACCCTGTTCCGGGTCCAGGGGGTCCACGGCGTGCTGGAACCCCCTTGCCGCTCCCATGCGCTGCGCGATGTTGATCTGGTGCTTCAAGGCGTTGGCGTAGGACGCGTAGGTGTCCAGTCTCTTCTGGTCCCAGCGTTCGGCCCTGGCCCGGCGCCACCGGCTCCGTTCCGTGAGGCTGGTCGCCGTGTAGGAGCCGACGGCTCCCACGATCACGCCGGCCAAGGCCGGTAACTGCTCCCACACCATCGGTCCCCCATGTCTCGCACAGCACGGTCAGGGACACGGTGCCGCACTCCGTGGCTTCGGGGTAGACGGCGTGTCCCCGGTCCCGTACCGGGTGTCCGTCCGTCGGTCGGCTGCTGTCGGCTCGCGTGTCCCGCCGGGGCGGGGTGTTCTTGACGCGGAGGCGTGCCGGGGTGGCGTCGGGCGTTCGGGCGTGAGGGACGAAGGCATGCGCATACCCGGACCGATAGCCGGTCGTCGGTGTCGTGCCGCGGTCGTCGCCGCGGTGGTGGCCTGTTCGACCGCGTTCACCGGACCGGGTCCCACCACCGCCGACGGCGGGCCGACCCCCTCGGTGCCCGCACCGGAGCTGGACTGGAGACCCTGTGTCCAGGGCGGTCCGTTCGACTGTGCCACCACCGAGGAGCCGCTGGGCTACCGCGACCCGGGCGGGCGCACCATCGAGCTGGCGGTCGTCAGGCGGAAGGCCACCGGGCCCGGAGGGCGCGTCGGCACCCTGTTCTTCAACCCCGGCGGTCCCGGCGGCCCCGGAACGGTGCAGATGCCGCAGAACTACGAGTTCTTCCCCCAGGAGGTACGGGAGCGGTTCGACATCGTGAGCTGGGGTCCCCGCGGAGTCGGCAACAGCACCGCGGTGAACTGCTTCGCGAGTCCCGAGGAGGCCGCCGCCTGGAACGCCGGCAGACCGGCGGGATTCCCGGTGGGCGGGAAGGAGCGGGCCGCCTACACCGCCGCGTACAAGGACCTCGTCCGGCGCTGCCGGCAGCGCGACCCCGAGCTGCTGCGTCACGTGTCGACCGCGGACACGGCCCGCGACCTCGACCGGCTCCGCCGGGCGGTGGACGACCCCCGGGCTCACCTACCTGGGGATCTCCTACGGCACGTTCCTGGGCGCCACCTACGCCGACCTCTTCCCCGACAAGGTCCGCGCGATGGTCCTCGACAGCGACTGGGACCCGGAGGCATGGACGAACCACGGTTCCGACGAGGAGCCCCGGTCCACGGCCTTACTGCGGCTGGGTGCGGACCGCACGGCGGCGGCGTCCTCGGCCGGTCGTGGTCCCGCCCCCGCCCCGGCCTCGCCGGCGGACGGCCCGGCCGGGTGTCACGCGGGTCCCGGGGCTCCCGGCCAG
>NZ_NCTE01000834.1 GCF_002114215.1 Streptomyces sp. 13-12-16
GCCGCGAGCGACCTGTACGACATCCACGGCCTGGTCCTCGACGTCGCCGAACGCCGGAACCTGCCCCGCGAGCGGGCGGCGGCCCTGCTGAACCTCGGCGACCTCGACGCCCGTACCGGCCGCACCGCCGACGCCCTGGGGCGCTACCGGGCCGCGCTGGACGCCGGACGCGAGGCGAACGACCCGTACGCGACCGGCCGCGCGATGGAATCCGTGGGCGGCGCCCATCTGGAACTCGGGGACTACGACCGGGCCGCCGACTGGTTCGGCCGCGCCCTGGCCGAGCGGCTGGCCCGCGGCGAGGGCGAGGACGCCGCCCGGCTCTACGGCCGTATCGGAGCCGCCCACACCTACGCCGGCCGCTACGGCGAGGCGCTGCGCGACTGGCGCGCGGCCGTCGCCGGACACCGCAGGCACGGAGACGTGGCCGCACAGGCGCGGGCCCTGAGCGAACTGGCCCGGGTGCAGGAGTACGCCGGCCGGCTCGAGGAGTCGCTGCGCACCTGCCGGGAGGCCGTGGAGTGGGCGCGCCGGGCCGAGGACACCCGTCTGGAGGCCGCGCTGCACCTGCGGCTGGCCGACTCCTTCGGGCACCTCGGCGACCCCGCGTCGGCCGCGCTGCACCGGGACACGGCCGAGCGCATGCTGGCAGAGGAGGCCCTCGATGACGACTCCGAGCCGGAACACGGAGCTAACGCCTACGAAATCCGTAGCCCATCCGCTGAAGATTGAAGCAATGAAAGGCTAGACAGCGGGAACACCTTCATTAAACTGGCTCTGCCGCGCCATCTCCTGCGGTCTCTCCCGGTGTGCCCATGTGCGCCCGGGTATGTGCAGCAATACCCCCATACCCTCTGAGCCAAGGACCGTGATCCACGTGAAGGTCGGCATCCCCCGCGAAGTCAAGAACAACGAGTTCCGGGTGGCCATCACCCCCGCCGGCGTGCACGAGCTGGTGCGCCACGGCCACCAGGTCGTCATCGAGCGCGGCGCCGGCGTCGGCTCCTCGATCCCGGACGGCGAGTACATCGCCGCCGGGGGGCAGATCCTGGACACCGCCGACGAGGTCTGGGCCGCCGCCGACCTGCTGCTGAAGGTCAAGGAGCCCATCGCGGAGGAGTACCACCGCCTGCGCAAGGACCAGACCCTCTTCACCTACCTGCACCTGGCCGCGTCCAAGGAGTGCACGGACGCCCTCCTGGAGTCCGGCACCACCGCCATCGCCTACGAGACCGTCGAGCTGCCCGGCCGCGCGCTTCCGCTGCTCGCCCCGATGTCCGAGGTCGCGGGCCGGCTGTCCACCCAGGTCGGCGCCTACCACCTGATGCGCGCCCACGGCGGCCGCGGTGTGCTCCCCGGCGGCGTCCCCGGCGTGCTGGCCGGCAAGGCCGTCGTCATCGGCGGCGGCGTCTCCGGCTGGAACGCCGCGCAGATCGCCATCGGCATGGGCTTCCACGTGACCCTGCTCGACAAGGACATCAACAAGCTCAAGGAGGCCGACAAGGTCTTCGGCACGAAGATCCAGACCGTCGTCTCCAACGCCTTCGAGCTGGAGAAGGCCTGCCTGGAGGCCGACCTCGTGATCGGCGCGGTGCTGGTCCCCGGCGCCAAGGCCCCGAAGCTGGTCACCAACGAACTGGTCTCGCGGATGAAGGCCGGAAGTGTCCTTGTCGACATCGCGATCGACCAGGGCGGCTGCTTCGAGGACTCCCACCCGACCACGCACGCCGAGCCGACCTTCAAGGTCCACGAGTCGGTGTTCTACTGCGTCGCCAACATGCCCGGCGCGGTGCCCAACACCTCCACCTACGCGCTCACCAACGCCACGCTGCCGTACATCGTCGAACTCGCCGACCGCGGCTGGGTGGAGGCGCTGCGCCGCGACCCCGCGCTCGCCAAGGGGCTCAACACGCACGACGGCAAGGTGGTTTACAAGGAGGTCGCCGAGGCGCACGGCCTGGAGCACGTGGAGCTCGCCTCCCTGCTCGGCTGAGCGTCCCGGACGGCAAGTCGACCAAGTCGTCGATCGGTAAAGGCGATACGTCAACTTCCGTCGTCAACGACACGTACCCGGCCGGACCTTGCCCGACAAGGTCCGGCCGGGTGTGTGTATGGTCACTTCCTGTTTCCGGGACAACTCGCCTCGAACGTAACCCTTCTACCGATTCGCACACCCGTGAAACCTGCCGTGCGACGGCCGTACGCCCTTGACAGAGGGATGTTTCATTGCCGACACATCGGGCCGGGTCCGGCGGATTGTGTTGCTGCGGACGGCCGACACGCCATAGAGTCGCCAATCGTCGGCATGGTGCCACGCTGACCTGTCTAGAAGTTTCCTGGTCACCAAGGAGGTAAGACGACTTGTGAATGAGTCGACATTTACTCCCGGGGGTGGTCACCCAGGAATGCCTGCGCCGGACCAGGAGCCCGCGGGATCCGCTGCTGTCGGCTCCGTAGCTGTGCGCACCTTCGCAGCCCACCGGAGCCACCGGACTTCGGTGGTGACTCAACCAGCACCCCAGAGCATGGATGGCCATCACGTGAACGCCATGGCCGGCGACGGAAGTGGCGCGCCCCACAACCATTTCGCCGACTACGACGAACTGCCCGAGGGGCACTTCTACGACCCTGACGCCGAGTACGAGCCCGACCCCGAGTACGCGGCCACGCTCGCGCCCGACGCGGCGCGCCAGCGCCGTGAGCGCGTCGGCCCGACCGGACGCCCGCTGCCGTACTTCCCGATCCCGGGCCCGCTGACCGACCACGGTCCCGCGAAGATCATCGCGATGTGCAACCAGAAGGGCGGCGTCGGCAAGACCACGTCGACCATCAACCTGGGCGCCGCGCTCGCGGAGTACGGACGCCGGGTGCTGCTCGTCGACTTCGACCCGCAGGGCGCGCTGTCGGTCGGTCTCGGCGTCAACCCGATGGAGCTCGACCTCACCGTCTACAACCTGCTCATGGAGCGGGGCATGGCGGCCGACGAGGTGCTGCTGAAGACCGCGGTCCCCAACATGGACCTGCTGCCCAGCAACATCGACCTGTCGGCGGCCGAGGTGCAGCTGGTGAGCGAGGTCGCGCGCGAGTCCACGCTGCAGCGGGCGCTGAAGCCGCTGATGGACGACTACGACTACATCGTGATCGACTGCCAGCCCTCGCTCGGCCTGCTCACGGTCAACGCGCTGACCGCCGCGCACAAGGTGATCGTGCCGCTGGAGTGCGAGTTCTTCGCGCTGCGCGGTGTGGCGCTGCTGACCGAGACGATCGAGAAGGTGCAGGAGCGGCTCAACCCCGACCTGGAGCTCGACGGGATCCTCGCCACGATGTACGACTCGCGCACGGTGCACAGCCGTGAGGTGCTCGCGCGTGTCGTCGAGGCGTTCGACGACCACGTCTACCACACGGTCATCGGGCGCACGGTCCGCTTCCCGGAGACCACGGTCGCCGGTGAGCCGATCACCACGTACGCGTCCAACTCCGTCGGTGCCGCCGCCTACCGCCAGCTCGCCAGGGAGGTGCTCGCCCGGTGTCACGCCGAGTGAGTCTGCCGGGGGCCGACGAACTCTTCCGTACGACAGGGGGGATGGCGCTCCAGGCGTCGACCCCCCGGCGCCAGGCCAACGGCGACGCCCGTGTCCCCGCACCCGCGGGGGAGGGCGACGCGGTGGCCGCCGTGGAGGACGCGCCGCAGTCGGTGCCCGCGCAGGGCGGCGACGGCGAGGGCGCTGAGCACGTCGCGGCGGACGCGGAGCCGGACGG
>NZ_NCTE01000835.1 GCF_002114215.1 Streptomyces sp. 13-12-16
CTCCAGGGCGGCCCGGCCGCGGGCGAGCGAGGCGGCGACGTCCAGTTCGTCCACGTCGTCGTGGGCCCGCAGGTGGGCGGCGATCCGTGCCGCCTGGGCGCGCAGCGCCTCGGCGGACGCCGCCGACACCGTCAGTGGCAGGACCGGGGGCCGTTCGCCGCGCGGTTCCTGCGGTCCGGGTGGCGGCGCCTCCTCGATGACCACGTGGGCGTTGGTGCCGCTGACGCCGAACGAGGACACCGCGGCGCGGCGCGGGCGGCCGTGCGCCGGCCACTCCCTGGCCTCGCTGAGCAGTTCGACGGCGCCCTCGGTCCAGTCGATGTGCGGGGAGGGCGTGTCGGCGTGCAGGGTGCGGGGCAGCACGCCGTTGCGTATCGCCATCACCATCTTGACCACGCCGGCGACGCCGGCGGCGGCCTGGGTGTGCCCGATGTTGGACTTGACCGACCCGAGCCACAGCGGATCGCCGTTCGCGCGTTCCTGTCCGTACGTGGCCATCAGGGCCTGCGCCTCGATCGGGTCGCCGAGGGTGGTGCCGGTGCCGTGGCCCTCGACCGCGTCGATGTCGGCGAGGGTCAGGCCCGCGGAGGCCACGGCCTGCCGGATCACGCGCTGCTGGGCCGGGCCGTTGGGCGCGGACAGGCCGTTGGACGCGCCGTCCTGGTTGACCGCCGAGCCGCGGAGCACCGCGAGCACCGGGTGTCCGGCGCGGCGGGCGTCCGACAGGCGTTCCAGCAGGAGCAGCCCCGCGCCCTCGCCCCAGCCGGTGCCGTCGGCCCCCGCCCCGTACGCCTTGCAGCGGCCGTCGGCGGCGAGTCCGCTCTGCAGGCTCATCCCGACGAACGTCTCCGGTGTGGCCATCACGGTGACGCCGCCGGCGAGGGCGAGCGTGCACTCGCCCTGCCGCAGGGCCTGCACGGCCCAGTGCATGGCCACCAGGGAGGAGGAGCACGCGGTGTCGATGGTGACCGCGGGTCCGTGCAGTCCGAGGGTGTAGGCGATGCGGCCCGAGGCGATGCTGCCGAGGCCGCCGCCGTCGGTGAAGCCCGCGAGGTCCTCGGGGACGGAGCCGGAGCGGGTGGACCAGTCGTGGTTCATGACGCCGACGAACACGCCGGTGGAGCTGCCCTTCAGGGAGTGCGGGTCGATGCCGCCCTGTTCGGCGGCCTCCCAGGCGGTCTCCAGGAGCAGCCGGTGCTGGGGGTCCATCGCCTGGGCCTCCTTCGGGCTGATGCCGAAGAAGGTGGGGTCGAAGTCGGCGGCGTCGTGGAGGAAGCCGCCCTCGCGGGTGTAGGTGGTGCCGTGCTTGCCGGGCTCGGGGTCGTAGATCTCCTCGGTGTTCCAGCCCCGGTCGTCGGGGAAGGCGCTGATCGCGTCGGTGCCGTCGGCGACCAGCTGCCAGAGGTCCTGCGCCGAGGTCACTCCGCCCGGGTAGCGGCAGGCCATCGCCACGATCGCGACGGGCTCGTCCGCCGCGGCCCGCACGGTGGTCCGCGACGGGGCGGCGGCGGGGGCGGCCCCGCTCACCTTGTCGAGCAGGTGCTCGGTCAGGGCGCGGGGGGTGGGGTGGTCGAAGATGAGGGTGGAGGTCAGCCGGAGCCCGGTGGCCGAGCCGAGCGCGTTGCGCAGTTCGACGGCGGCCAGGGAGTCGAAGCCGAGATCGGTGAAGGCGCGGCGGGGGTCGATCGCGGAGCCGTTCTCGTGGCCGAGGACGGTGGCGATCTGGGTGCGGACGAGGTCGGAGACGATCCGTTCGCGTTCGGCGTCCGGCTTGCCGGCCAGCCGGTCGGCCAGCAGGCCGCCGGGGCCGCCCGCGGTCGCGGCGGCGTGCCGGCGGGCG
>NZ_NCTE01000836.1 GCF_002114215.1 Streptomyces sp. 13-12-16
CGCGGGGGGCGGCCCGTCCGCCGGAGTACCGGGCCGGGCCGGGCCTTCGCGTCCGGCCTCTGTGCGGACGCGCACGACCCCAGCGCGGTGAGCGGCCGGCCGGGACTGCGGCCGGGTGACCGGTCGCGCTCCGTCACGGTCGTCGTACGCCGCACGGCCTGACGGGGACGGGCCCCGCGTGCGCCTCCTCCCGGGCCGGGACCGATATCGGATCGCGGGAGGTGGCCGCCGGGTGGCACGCTGCCCGTGTGGACGGGGCTGAGGTGCTGCTCATCGGAGGACGGGCCGGAGTCGGCAAGACGACGGTGGCGTGGGAGGTCTCGGCGCGGCTGCGCGCCGCGGCGGTCCCCCACGCGGTCGTCGAGGGCGACTTCATGGGACAGGTGCATCCGGCACCGGAGGGGGACCCCCACCGCTCGGAGATCACCGAGAGCAATCTGACCGCCGTGTGGGCCAACTTCGCCCGGCGGGGCTACCGGCGCCTGGTCTACACGAACACCGTGAGCGTGCTGCCCGAGCAGACGGGCATGTTCGAGCGTGCCCTGGGGGCCGGGGTGAGGATCGTACGGGTCCTGCTCACCGCGTCGGACGCCACCGCCCGCGAGCGGCTGACGGGCCGGGAGCTCGGCTCGGAACTGGAGCGGGAGCTGGAGGGGAGCCTCCGCAAGGCGCGGCTGCTGGACCGGTGCGCCCCGGCGGGGACGGTGCGGGTGGTGACGGACGGGCGGTCCGTGGGGGACATCGCGCGGGACGTGGTGGCCGCCACCGGCTGGACCGTCACGCCCGCACGACCCTGACCGTTCCGTCCCGCCGGACCCGTTGACCTCTCCGTGACACGCCCTTACCTTTTCGGCGTTCGCCATGTCAGATGACGTTCGGTATATCGAAAAGCGAGTGCATGTCATCTTCCCCACGAGAGGCAGACCGCATGAGCCGCCCCGCCGACCGCCTGCCCGACCCGTCCCCGCCCCCCGCCCGCAGACTCCTGCTGAAGGGCGCCCTCGCCGCGGGCGCCCTGGCCGCCGCGACCCCCGCCGCCGCACACCCGAAGGCAGCCCCGTACGTGAACCCGCTCGTCCCCAACCGCGCCGACCCGCACATCACCCGGCACACCGACGGCTTCTACTACTTCACCGCCACCGCCCCCGAGTACGACCGGATCGTCCTGCGCCGCTCCCGCACCCTGGGCGGGCTGGGCCGTGCCGCCGAGTCCGTGATCTGGCGGGCGCACCCCACCGGGGACATGGGCGCCCACATCTGGGCGCCGGAGATGCACCGCGTCGCCGGCAAGTGGTACGTCTACTTCGCCGCCGCGCCCGCCGAGGACGTGTGGGCCATCCGCATCTGGGTGCTGGAGAACGCCCACCGCGACCCCTTCAAGGGCACCTGGACCGAGAAGGGGCGGATCAAGACCGCGTGGGAGACCTTCTCCCTGGACGCCACCACCTTCGCCCACCGCGGCACCCGCTACCTCGCCTGGGCCCAGCACGAACCCGGACTGGACAACAACACCGCCGTCTGGCTCTCCGAGATGGCCGACCCCTGGACCCTGACCGGACCCCAGGTGAGGCTCTCCACACCCGAGTACGACTGGGAACGCATCGGCTTCGCGGTCAACGAGGGGCCCTACGTCCTGCACCGCAACGGCTGGCTGTTCATGACGTACTCGGCCAGTGCCACCGACCACAACTACTGCGTGGGACTGCTGACCGCCGACGAGGACAGCGACCTCATGGACCCCGCCAACTGGTCCAAGTCACCCGTCCCCGTCTTCACCAGCAGCGACACGACCGGGCAGTACGGCCCCGGCCACAACTGCTTCACGGTCGCCGAGGACGGCCGTACCGACGTGCTCGTCTACCACGCCCGCCAGTACAAGGAGATCACCGGCGACCCGCTGCACGACCCCAACCGGCACACCAGGATCCAGAAGCTCGGCTGGAAGCCGGACGGCACCCCCGACTTCGGCGTCCCCGTGGCCGACACCGAAGGGGCATGACATGAGACGTGCCCACGCCGTACTGCTCGCCCTCTGTCTCGCGCTCACCGGCGCCCTGGCCACCGCCGGGCCCGCGCAGGCCGCCCCGCAGACCATCGCCAACGGCACGCGGTTCACCGACGGTTCGGGCAGCCCCGTACACGCCCACGGCGGAGGAGTCCTCAAGGTCGGCTCCTTCTACTACTGGTTCGGCGAGCACCGCAACGCCGACAACACCTTCCGCTCCGTGGACGCCTACCGTTCCACCGACCTGAAGAACTGGGAGTTCCGCAATCACGTCCTCACCGAGGACAGCCACCCGGAGCTCGCCACCGCCAACATCGAGCGGCCCAAGGTCATGTACAACGCGGCCACCGGCCGGTTCGTGATGTGGATGCACAAGGAGAACGGCAGCGACTACAGCGAGGCCCGCGCCGCCGTGGCCGTCTCCGACACCGTGGACGGCGACTACACCTGGCGGGGCAGCTTCCGGCCGCTGGGACAGCACATGTCCCGTGACATCACCGTCTTCACGGACACCGACGGCACCGGCTACATGGTCTCCGCCGCCCGCGAGAACTACGACCTGCACATCTACCGGCTCACCGCCGACCACACCGGCATCGCCGGCCTGGTCGCCAACCCCTGGCCCGGCGGCCACCGCGAGGCACCCGCCCTGTTCAAGCGGGGCGGCGTCTACTTCATGCTGACCTCGGGCGCCACCGGCTGGAACCCCAACCAGCAGCAGTACGCCACCGCCACCAGCCTCTCCGGCCCCTGGTCGGCGATGCGCGATGTCGGCGACCCGACCGCCTACGGCTCGCAGACCGCGTACGTCCTGCCGGTGCAGGGCTCCTCCGGCACCTCGTACCTGTACCTGGGCGACCGCTGGGGCAACTCCTTCGGCGGGACCGTCAACGACTCCCGGTACGTGTGGCTGCCGCTGGCCTTCCCCTCGTCCACGTCCATGTCCCTGTCCTGGTCGCCCGAGATCACCGTCGACACGGCCGCCGGGACGGTCGACGGCACCGCTGCCACGTACCACACGCTGACCGCCCGGCACAGCGGCAGGTGCGCCGACGTGACCGGCCAGTCGCTGTGGCAGGGCACCCAGGTCAAGCAGTACGACTGCAACGGCGGCGGCAACCAGAAGTACTGGTTCAAACCCGTCGGCGGCGGCTACCACCAACTGGTGGTCCGGGGCAGCAGCCTGTGCGTGCGGGAGAACGCGAGCACCGTCTCGCAGGAGGACTGCGACGCCTCCGCGGCCGGCCAGCAGTGGTCGGTCACCACCACGGGCTCCTACGTCACCATCAGGTCCCGCGCCACCGGCGAGTGCCTGGACGTGAACGGCGCGTCCACCGCCAACTCCGCCGCGATCATCACGTACACCTGCAACGGAGGGACCAACCAGCAGTGGACACGCGGGACATGAGACCGGGCCGCACGATCGCACGGACCGCCGTGACGACGGCCGTGGCCCTGGGCATCGGCCTGTCGGCCGTACCGGCCCAGGCGCAACGGCAGCACCAGGAGCGTCCGCCCGCCCCCGGCATCGAGAACTGCACGGCCACCGCCTGCCACTTCGACCTGCCGCCCGGCACCTACGACGTGCGGGTCACCCTCGGCGGCGACCGGGCGTCCAGCACCGCCCTCGGCGGCGAGACCCGGCGCGCCCTGCTCCCGGAGACCACCGCACCGGCCGGGGAACGCGTCGTGCGGAGCTTCACCGTGAACGTCCGCACACCCGAGGGCGAACCCCTCGGCGCCGAGGGCACCCCCGGACTCGACCTCACCGTCGGCGGAACCGCGCCCGCGCTCGCCGGCATCCGGGTCACCCCGGCCCGGCACGCCCGGCAGATCCTCCTGGTCGGCGACTCCACGGTCTGCGACCAGCCCGGCGACCCGTACTCCGGCTGGGGCCAGCAGCTGCCCCAGTACCTGCGCAAGGGGCTGTCCGTGGCCAACTACGCGGACTCCGGGGAGAGTACGGTCAGCTATCTCGGGAACCCGCTCCTCTGGGACACCGTCCGGCCACTGATCCGGCGCGGCGACCTCGTCCTGATCCAGCTCGCCCACAACGACAAGACCACCGACGGGGCGACGTACCGGGCCAACATCGAGTCCCTGGTGGCGGGCGTGCGGGAGCGGGGCGGCGAGCCGGTCCTCGTGACCCCGGTCGTGCGGCGCTGGTTCAACACCGACGGGACCCTGGACAACGGCACGGCCCTGCTGGTCAACGGGCTCGGCGTCGACCACCCGGCCGTCGTCCGCTCCGTCGCCGCCGACCGGGACGTCCCGCTGATCGACCTCACCGCACGGACCAAGGAACTGGTGGAGTCCCTCGGCGTGGAGGGCTCCAAGGCGCTGTACCTCCACAACGAGAAACGGGACAACACCCACACCTCCGTGCACGGCGCCACCGTGTACGCGGACCTGGTCCGCCAGGAACTGCTGAACCTGCGTCTGGTGCCCGAGGGCGCGGTCAGGACGGGATGAACCCCTGGGGCGCTCCGACCGGAACCGGGGCGCCCCAGGCCCACTCCCGCACCCGGACGGTTCGGCCGGCACCGAAACGTCCGGCTTCTAGCGTTGCCGCATGAACGAGAACACACCGGCCCCCGCCCCTTCCGCGGCCGTCACCGGCATGGTCGACCACGTCCTCGCGCTGGCCGCCACCTGGACCCGCTGGGACGGCGAACCCGCGCACGCCGACGGCCGCCTCCACACCCCGCACAAGGCGATCCGCCGCGTCGCCGACCACCTCGTCGACCATCTCGCGGAGATGGAGGCCCGGCTGGCCGGTGAGGACCCCCAGCCCGACCACTGGCACGCCTCCCTGATCACCACCGGGGCCGACCTCGCCCCCTTCACCCCGCAGGACCTCGACGAGGCCCGCAGCCGCCTCACCCGGCTCGCCCGCGTCTGGGCCAACCGCCTCGACGCGCTCACCGACGAACAGCTCGACGACTCGCCCGGCGAGGGCTGGAGCTTCCGCGAACTCGCCCGCCACCTCACCGAGTCCGCCTACTACGCCGATGCCGTCGGAGACCTGTCGTGAGCGCCTTCGCCGACCTCCACCACGCGGACGAACCCCTGCTGTTGCCCAACGCCTGGGACCACGCCTCCGCGCACCTCCTGGCCGCGCACGGCTTCCGGGCCGTCGGCACCACCAGCCTGGCCGCCGCCGCGTCGGCCGGGCTGCCCGACGGGGCCGCGGCCACCCGCGAGGAGACACTGCGGCTCGCCCTCACCCTCGGCCCGGGACCGTTCCTGCTCTCCGTGGACGCGGAGGGCGGCTTCGGCGACGACCCCGACGAGGTGGCCGAGTTCGCCCGGGAGCTGTACGCCCTGGGCGCCGCCGGCATCAACCTGGAGGACGGACTGGGGCCCGCCGACCGGCACGCCGCGAAGATCGCCGCCGTCCGGGCGGCGGCCCCCGGCCTCTTCGTGAACGCCCGCACCGACACGTACTGGCTCGGTGACGGCGAGGACACCAACCGCCGCCTCGACGCCTACGTCCGGGCGGGCGCGCACGGCGTGTTCGTGCCCGGCCTCACCGCCCCCCGGGAGATCGCCGCCCTGGTGCGCGGCCTGGCCGGCGTCCCCCTCAACGTCCTCTACTCGCCCACCGGTCCCTCCGTGCCCCACCTCGCCGACCTCGGTGTCCGCCGCGTCAGCCTCGGCTCGCTGCTGTACCGGCGGGCGCTCGGCGCCGCGGTGGACACGGCGGCCGCGATCCGGTCGGGCCACCGGATCCCGGAGGGCACGACACCGGCGTACGAGGAGATCGGAGCGCTGGCCGGTAGCGCCGGGGCCGGGACGCGTCCCCGCCGTCCCTGAGGGGTGTGCGTCTCCCGGCGGTCAACCGGCCGGTTCCCGGGGCCAGTTCTCCAAGGTGATGTGCAGGGCGTCGATCGCCCTGCACCAGGATGCCTCATGGTCGCGGGGGTCGCCGAAGGCGCCGGCGGACTCCAGGGCGCAGTAGCCGTGGAAGGTGCTGCGCAGCAGGCGTACGGCGTCGGTGAGGTCGGGTTCGTCCAGGCCGTAGGCGCGCAGCAGGCCGTAGGTGACCTCGGCGGTGCGGCGCATCGCGGGGGAGCTGGGGACCAGGGCCCGGTCCAGGCGGATCTGGGTGGCCGCGTAACGGCCGGGGTGGGTGAGGGCGTACTCCCGGTAGGCGTTCGCGAAGGCGGCCAGCGCCTCCTTGCCGGTCCGGCCGGCGACCGCCGCCGCGATCCGGTCGATCATCTCCCCGCCCGCCAGCAGGGCCATCCGGGTGCGCAGGTCCCGCAGGCCGCGCACATGCGCGTACAGGCTCGCGTCCCGTACGCCGAAACGCCGGGCCAGCGCGGACAGGGTGACGTTCTCGTAGCCCGCCTCGTCGGCGAGGTCGGCGGCGGCCGCGACGAGGCGGTCGGCGGTGAGTCCGGCGCGCGGGATGGAGGCCTCCGAATCAAGCCCGACAGGTAGCGCCCAGCCTACCGAGCGGATGTGAGCGAGCCGCCGTGTCCGGGGCATCCGGCGCTCATCTGCAAGTTGTTCAACGTTCATGCGCCTCCTTGATCCTCCACACGCGGCGTCGTCGCGCCGCGGTACCGAGGAGGCACTTCATGGGTCACGGGCACGCACACGGGCACCACCACCATCACCACGACCACCAGCACGAGACGACGGCCCCGCTGCCCGCCGCCTTCGACACCTCCGTGCCCGACGAGGCACTGAACCCCGAGCAGAGGTCCCGCCGTACGCTGCTGCGCCGGGCCGGGCTGCTCGGCGCGGGCCTCGCGGCCGGCACCGTGCTCTCCGCCGGCGCC
>NZ_NCTE01000837.1 GCF_002114215.1 Streptomyces sp. 13-12-16
CACCGACCGTCAGCAGCACCCGCTCCACCGGCAGCCCGTGCCGCGCCGCCACCGCCGCCCGCGCGGCCCGCCCGTCAGGGTAGGCGGCCAGCCCCGACAGCGACCCGGCGATGTGCTCCCGCAGCCACCCCGGAGGCGTGTCCGCGCGGACGTTCACCGCGAGGTCGACCAGCGCGCGGCCGTCGTCACGGACCTCGGCGTCCCCGTGGTGCCGCAGATCGTGCCCGCCGGCCGTCGGCTCAGTGCGCATGGGAGTGCGCGTGCCCGTGCCCGTGCCCGTGGCCGTGCCCGTGGTGGTGGCCGTCGTCGTCCGGGTGGAAGTGCGGCTGCTGCGGCTGTCCCACCTTGTCCTCGAAGCCCGGCAGCGCGATCCGGTACACGCACGAGTCGCAGTTCATCCGCAGATCACCCCGCACGGCCTCCTCGTACCGCTCCCACACCAGATCCAGCAGCTCCGGCTCCGGACCGATGACGTCCGCCGACCGCACCTCGGTCTCCGGGTGCGCCGCCGCCCACTCCTGCGTCTGCGACCGCACCCGGTCCGGCAGGATCCCGGTGAACAGGAAGTACGGCAGCACCACGACCCTGCGCGCCCCCAGCCGCGCGCACCTCTCCAGACCGCTCGGCACGTCCGGCGCCGCCAGCGACACGAACGCCGTCTCCACGCCCGCGTACCCGCGCCCCTCCCACAGCAGCCGCGCCGCCTTGAACACCTCGGCGTTGGCGTCCGGGTCCGTCGACCCGCGCCCCACCAGCAGCACGGTCACCCCGGCCGGATCCCAGGACGGGTCCACCGCCTGGGCGATCCGCCGCTCCAGCACGCTCAGCAGCGCGGGGTGCGGGCCCAGCGGACGGCCGTACGTGTACGAGATCCCCGAGTGCCGTTCCTTCTCGCGGGCCAGCGCGGCCGGGATGTCCCCCTTGGCGTGCCCGGCGGACACCAGCATCAGCGGCACGGCGGCGAACCGCCGCACCCCCCGCTCCACCAGCTCGGCGACGGCCTCGCCCAGCGGAGGCGGGGACAGCTCGATGAAGCCGCCCGCGACGGGCAGTCCGGGGTGGCGGAGCCCCAGCTCCCGCACGAAGTCGCGGAACGCCTCCGCTCCGGCGTCGTCCCGGGTGCCGTGGCCGGCGATGAGCAGGGCGGGCGGGGTGGTCACAGGTTCTCCTCGGGTGGGAACGGGTGGTACAGCAGGGCGTTGAGCGCGGCGGCGGCGACCGCCGACCCGCCCTTCTCGGACACGTTGCTCACGGCGGGCAGCCCGCTCTCCCGCAACGCGGCCTTGGACTCGGCCGCCCCGACGAAACCGACGGGCAGACCGATGACGAGCGCGGGGGAGGCGTCCAGGGTCAGCAGCTCCTCCAGGGCGGTCGGCGCACAGCCGATCACCCACAGGGCGCCGGGCCCGACCTCCTCGTACGCCAGCCGCACGGCGTGCGCCGAACGCGTCAGACCGGGACCGGCCTCGGCGTCCTTCAGCCGGCACACGGCCGGCCGGCGGGTGATCCCGGCCGCGACCATCTCCACGTCCACCACGACCGGCGCCCCGGCGTGCAGTGCGGCATGGGCCTTCACCAGCTCGCCCTCGTCCATGACGAGGTCGGACGCGTACTCCAGGTCGGCCGCGGAGTGGATGACCCGCTCCACCACCGCCCGGGTCAGCGGCGGGAAGTGCGAGGTGTCGAGACGGGCCCGCAGCCGCCGGAAGGACTCCTGCTCGATGGGGTGCACCACGCGGTTCACCGTGCCTCCTCCTGCCAGCGGTAGCCGCGCGGGGTGACCATGCGTCCCGCGATCTCCCGGGTCGCCGTGTTGCCCACGGTCACGACCGTCATCATGTCGACCGTCGCCGGGTCCAGCGCGGCCAGCGTGGTCAGCCGGCTCGACTCGTCCGCGCGGGACGCGTTGCGCACGACCCCCACCGGTGTGGCCGGCTCCCGGTGCTCCGCGAGGATCGCGAGGGCCTTCGGGAGCTGCCAGTCGCGGCCCCGGCTGCGCGGGTTGTAGAACGTCACCACGATGTCGGCCTCGGCCGCCGCCCGCACCCGCCGCTCGATGACCTCCCACGGCGTGTGCAGGTCGGACAGGCTGATCGACACGTGGTCGTGGCCCAGCGGCGCCCCCAGGACCGCCCCGGCCGCCAGCGCCGCCGTCACGCCCGGCACCCCGATCACGTCGATGTCGTCGGACGCCTCCGCGAGCGCCGGGGAGGCCATGGCGTACACCCCGGCGTCCCCGCTGCCGATGATCGCGACCGCCTGTCCGCGCCGGGCCTCGGCGACGGCCGTCCGCGCCCGCTCCTCCTCCGCCCCGAGACCGGACTCCAGCACCCGTGTGCCCGGCCGCAGCAGATCGCGGATCTGGTCGACGTACTGGTCGAGCCCCACCAGCACGGAGGCGCGCCGCAGTTCGGCCTTCGCCCGCGGGGTGAGCAGGTCCCGCGCACCGGGCCCCAGCCCGACCACCGCGAGCCGCCCGCGCCCCGGCCGCCGTACGACGGCACAGGTCGCCATCGCGGGCCGGGCCGCCGACTTCCGCTTCGGCACGAGGAGTTCGCCCCCGCCCACCAGCGCG
>NZ_NCTE01000838.1 GCF_002114215.1 Streptomyces sp. 13-12-16
GCGCAGGAAGCGTGGTACCTCACCCGCCGCGCCCGCTCCCTGGCCCGCGTCCGCGACGCCTTCGGGCCGCCGCCCGCCCTCGACGCGCTGCGGGAGGAACTCGCCCGGGCCATGGGCGCCCGGGACGCCACCGCCCGCCCGGAGGCCTGCGCCGCCTACCTCTTCGAGGAACTGACCACGGGACCCGAGGGCTTCGTCATCAGCGCCCGCACCCGCGCCCTGCTCGACGCCTTCCGCCGCACGGTCGCCACCGAGGAGTACGACGACGACCTCACCGCCCTCGCCGACCTCACCGCCCGCCGCCAGCTGGTCGAGGCCTGGCTGACCGCGTACGCCGCGACCACCGGGGACGAGCCGGCCGCCGGCGACCTCGCCGAGGCCGTGGCCGCCGAACTCTGCCCGGACACGCCCCGTCACACCTCGGATGCACCCCTGACCGTGACCGTGGACGGCCTGCTCGGCACCCACCCCCGGATCACCGACCGCCGCCTCGCCCTCCGCCTGGACGAATTCCTCGCCCGCACCGAGGAGTTCAGGGAGCGCGGCGTACCCGCCTTCCGCGCCTTCCAGCGCCGCCGCACCGCCCTGGTGGCCGCCGAGCGCACCCGGCTGCGCCTGGACGACCACCGGCCGCGCGTGATGTCGTCGTTCGTCCGCAACCGCCTGGTCGACGAGGTCTACCTCCCGCTGGTCGGCGACAGCCTCGCCAAACAGCTCGGCACCACGGGCGAGTCCGGCCGCACCGGCACCGGTGGCCTGCTGCTGCTCGTCTCCCCGCCCGGCTACGGCAAGACGACCCTCATGGAGTACGTCGCCGACCGCCTCGGCCTGGTCCTGGTGAAGATCAGCGGCCCCGCACTCGGCCACGCGGTCACCTCGCTCGACCCGGCCGAGGCGCCGAACGCCACCGCCCGCCGGGAGATCGAGAAGATCAACTTCGCGCTGGCCGCCGGCAACAACACCCTCCTGTACCTCGACGACATCCAGCACACCTCACCCGAACTGCTCCAGAAGTTCATCCCGTTGTGCGACGCCACGCGCCGGATGGAGGGCGTGTGGGAGGGCGAGCCGCGCACCTACGACCTGCGCGGGAAGCGGTTCGCCGTCTGCATGGCCGGCAACCCCTACACCGAGTCCGGCGAGGCCTTCCGGGTCCCGGACATGCTGGCCAACCGCGCCGACGTGTGGAACCTCGGTGACGTCCTCACCGGCAAGGAGGACGTCTTCGCGCTCAGTTTCGTGGAGAACGCCCTCACCGCCAACCCGGTGCTCGCCCCGCTCGCCGGCCGCGACCGCGCCGACCTCGACCTGCTGATCCGCCTCGCCGGGGACGACCCCACCGCCCGCGCCGACCGTCTCGCCCACCCCTACGCCCCCACCGAACTGGACCGCGTCCTGGCGGTGCTGCGCCACCTGCTCACCGCCCGCCGGACCGTCCTCGCCGTCAACGCGGCGTACATCGCCTCCGCCGCCCAGTCCGACGACGCCCGCACCGAGCCGCCGTTCCGGCTCCAGGGCTCCTACCGCAACATGAACAAGATCGCCCAGCGGATCCAGCCCGTCATGAACGCCGCCGAACTGGCCGCCGTCATCGACGACCACTACACGGCCGAGGCCCAGACCCTCACCACGGGCGCGGAGTCGAACCTCCTGAAACTCGCCGAACTGCGCGGCACCCTCACCCCCGACCGGGCGGCCCGCTGGAGCGAACTGAAGGCGGCCCACGTCCGCACCCTGACCCTGGGCGGCCCCGACGAGGACGCCCTGGCCCGCGCGGTCGCCGCCCTCGCCCTCCTCGGCGACCGCATCGCCGCCGTCGAGTCGGCCATCACCCGCGCGGCGGACCCGCGCCGGCTGCTCGCCCACCCGTCCTCCGAGAGCGACCGATGACGCCCCGCCCGGCACCGCTCCCCG
>NZ_NCTE01000839.1:0-2184 GCF_002114215.1 Streptomyces sp. 13-12-16
CGCCGTGACGCGCCGGCCGCACAGGCGACGGCCCCGTCGGCCATGGGCCGCACGATCACGCCGGGCCGGCCGACGCACGTGCGGCCGGCTCGCGAGCGGGACTAGACGGACGGACGACCGGCCGGGACGCCGCCGGTCAGCGGGGAGTCGTCGATGCGGGGCAGCAGCGTGAGCCGCTCCCCGCGGGCCTCCGGGCTCGCGGCCCCGGCCTCGGGGGCATCCGGGCAGAGCGCGCCGAAGACGTACGCGCCGAGGGCCTCGTCGATCGGGTGCGCCTGCGGTACGCCCTTCCCGTCGAGCTCCTGGTACTTCATCAGGTTCTGCGCGACGGCCATCTGACGCTTGCCGTCCCGGCTGGACAGCGCGATCGTGCCGGCCCCGAACACCGCGCCGTCGTGACCCCAGAAGCGTCCGCAGGACAGGTCCAGGGCGTAGATGCCGAGGCCGTAGTCCATGCCGGAGACGGGGACCGTGCGCGTCATCTCGTCGAGGGACGCCTCGCCGACGAGCTTCCCGCCGAGCAGGGCGCGGTAGAAGCGGTTGAGGTCGTCGGTGGTGGAGACGACCGATCCCGCCGTGTACGCCCACGACATGTCGTAGACGCTGTAGTCGCGGGGCGGGTCGATCAGACCGTAATAGGACTCGTACATCCGCGGGTGCGGGCCCTTGATGAACGGGGTGCGCGGCAGGTACGTGTGGCGCAGCCCGGCCCGGTCGATGACGTTGCGGGTGAGGTACGTGTAGGCGTTCTGGCCGGTGACCTTCTCCAGAAGGAGCCCGGCGATGACGTAGTTGGTGTTGGAGTACGTGCCCGGCACCGAGCCGGGGCGTCCGGTCGCGGGGGCCTCGAGGCCCAGCCGGACCAGTTCCCGGGGGCGGACGGAGCGGAAGCGCTCCTCGTCGAGGCTGGCCGTCGAGCCCCGGGTGAGGGAGGGGAAGGCGCCCGCGACGTAGTCGCCGATCCCGCTGGTGTGGTTGAGGAGCATGCGTACGGTGACCTGCCGTCCGCGCTCCCCGGGTATCAGGTCCGGCAGGTAGTCGGAGACGGGCGCGTCGAGCCGGATCCGGCCGCGCTCCACCTGCTGGAGCAGGCCCACGGCGGTGAAGGTCTTGCTGATGCTGCCCACCCGCTGCCGCATGCCCGGCGTGACCGGGCGGCCGGTGTCGACGTCCGCGACACCCGCCGCCCCGGTCCACCGCTCGTCGCCGTCCCGGACGGACGAGAAGACGCCGTACATGCCCGCCTCGTGGACGGCGTCCAGCGCGTCGCGCAGTGCGGTTCCGTCCAGGGACGTGGGACCTTCGGGGCCTCTGGGGCCGGCGGTGGCCGGTTGGGTGAGGACGACGGTGGTCGTCAGCAACGTGGTGCCCAGGATGGTTCCGAGAAGTCGGGCAATGCGCAACTTCCTGTCCTTTCGCTTGCCTTCAGGATCGGCGGATGATCGATCGAGATCATCGTCAAGGGAAAGGGACGGTCCCCACATCCTTCCGGGGAATGATCGAGAACCGGCCTCCGGCCACCCGCGCGCGAACAACCGGCTCCCCAGGAGAGGGACTTGAAGGCCTCCTCCCACTGCCCCTTGCCAGGACACGTGGTTGACGCCGACTCACGGGGTCGCGCACGGAAACGGCGGTCTCGCCGGTGAGGTGGTCGCACGCCCCCCGGGAGCGCGAGAAGGCGGCTCCGTCACGCCCCTGCTCCACGAGGTGCCCCCGGCCACGCGGCGCCGGGGCGGACGAAGCACCGAGAACGGTGATGGCGTGCCGGGGAACCACGCGGTCGTCCGCCCCGGCCCGCACCGGGACGCCCGTCTCCGGGACGCCGGTGAAGCCGCACGCCGGGCTGCCGTGCGGGGACCGGGCGCCGGTTCTCCGCGCAGCCGTACGGGACAAGGCGCGGCCGCCGAAGCCCCGGCGGCGGTGCACGAGCCGCTCCGCACGTGGGCCCGGGGCCCCGCGAGCCTGATCGCCGGTTCCCGGGGGGCGTGCGACCACCGGACCGTCCCGAAGCGGCGGAAGGTCCCGGACGCCGTCCAGGGACTGGCTCTTCGCCCGGCGCCGCCGGGCGACGTCCCGGAACGACCCGCGCCGGTCCGGGGTGCCGGGCCGGCGCGGGTCCTCTCGGGAGCACTTCCCCCCGGGAACGGCGGGGTCAGCGGGGGGCGCGGGCCGTCGCCGACGCCC
>NZ_NCTE01000839.1:2369-5910 GCF_002114215.1 Streptomyces sp. 13-12-16
GATGGTGAAGGTGCCGTCGGCGGCGACCGTCACCGACGACAGGGTGCCGGTGCCGAGCCGGTCGGTACGCTCCACCTTCAGCACCGCCCGGTCCGGCAGTGCCTTGCCCTGCGCGGTGAACGTCCCGGTGATGTGGACGCCCGTGCTCTTCGACGCCTCCTCCGGCGCGGTGAGCGTGATCGAGCTGGCCGCCTTGCCGACGGACACGGTGTGGGTGACGTCGGTGGCCGGGCGGTGGGTGAGGTCGCCGAGGTAGGAGACGGTGTAGGTGGCGTCGCCGACCAGTCCGGGCTCGTCGAGGACGGTGTAGGAGCCGTCCTCCTTGACGGTGAAGGTGCCCAGGTCGTGGGTGCCCTCCGCGTCCGTGCGGGTCGCCTTGACCTTCAGCGGCTCGGCGGGCGCCGGTCCGTCGTGCTCCAGCCGGCCCCGCACCGACAGCGGCTCACCCGCGACGGCCCGAGCGGGGCTGTGCGTGAGCGTTTCGCCGAGGCGGACGTCGTACTGGACGGCCGGGGGCTGGATGATGTGCAGCCAGAACTGGTTGCCGGCCGCGTTGGTGGTGACCGTGAAGAGCCGGGAGCCGTCGGCGGACCACTCCGTGCCGCGCGGCACGACGCGGTCGCCGTCCTGGCTGCCCTCGAAGACGAACTCCAGCGGCGCGGTCGAGTCGGTCGGGTCGGCGGGCTGGACCAGCAGGTCGGGGGTGGCGCCGGTGGCCGAGGCACCGCGTGCCACGTACTTTCCGTCGCCGCTGAAGGCGACCGAGCTGGCGGTGGCGCCCTCGGGCAGGGCCCGGTAGCCGTCGGTGGCGTCCGACAGGTCGCCGGTGTTCAGCAGCCGGGTGCCGGCGGAGGCGTCGGCGAGGGCGATCTTCGCGCCGTCCGGGGAGACGGCGATGTCCTTCAGGTTCAGGGCGCCGTTGCCCGCGCTGTCGGCGAACCGGCGGGTGGCGTTCCGTACGGGGGTCTCTCCGCTGCCGTCGAAGACGCTGACGAACGGGTCGGGCGCCGAGGAGTTGAGCACCCCCTGGCCCATCACGAACGTGTCGTTCGGGCCGCCCTCCAGCAGCAGCTTGCCGGAGTCGTTCCAGCCGGTGCGCTGCCAGCCGCCGTTGACGATCGTGTCCACGGTCGACGTGGCCGTGGCGCACTGGGTCAGGTAGTCGGTGTACTGCGAGGTGTAGTACGGCTTGCCGCCGGCGACGACGGCCTCGCGGCCGCAGTTGTCGGAGGGCGCGTTGTATATGCTCTTGAGGGTCAGCGTGGTGGTGTCGTACGTGGAGATCCGGAAGCGCTCACCGACGTAGAGCGTGCTCGCGTCGGCACTGAGCGCCAGGCCGGAGACGTGGTAGTCGGTGTCGATGGTGGAGATCCGCTCGCCCTGGAAGGTGTAGACGGCGATCCGGCCGTCGTTGGAGCTGGAGCCCACGGCGGCGTCGGCGAGGAAGACGCGCTGGTGGACGTTGTCGACGGCCAGCGCCGAGTACGTGGTGAACGGCAGCTTGGCCACGCTGTCGGATGCGGCCGCGTGCGCCGCGGGCGCGACGGCGACGGTGAGCCCGGTCCCGGCGAGTGCGGCGGCGAGAACGGCGGCCGCGAGGCGTCCGGGACGGTGTGCTGTATTCAACTGTGCCCCCCACAGGCTGTGTCGGCGACCCGCACTGGAAAGCCGCCCCCACCCGTGGACGGGGAACAGCCGTTCGGGTCGTACAAGATCGGGAGCGTACACCGGCGCATCGCGCTTCACGGCGGGTTTCCGGCGGCGTGGCGCCGCGCCGGCCGTACGCGGGAACGGCGTTGTCGGTGGCCGGTCCCAGGCTCGGGAACCGCCCTGCCGCGAGCGGCCGCGGACCCTATCACCCGGACCGTCCTCGAAGGCGGCCCGGAGACCGGCCGGACGACCGGGGGCACCCGGTGAGCGGACCCCGGGTTCAGGCGGTCCAGTCGCGTGAGCACAGGACGAGGAGGTACCCGTCGGGATCCGCGACGGTCACGCCGTACTGGTCCCAGTAGGGGTTGTGCGCGGGGGTCCTGGTGCCCCCGTGCGCCTCCAGGCGTTCGACCAGCGACGCGGCGACCGGGGCGCCGAGGTAGACCACGAACAGGTCGTCCACCGTCGGAGTGGGCTCGATCGGCCGCTCGGGGTCACGGGTGAGCTCGAAGTGCCAGGTGGCGCCCGGCGGCCCGACCATGAGCAGGTCGTGCTCGCCGGGGACCCGTTCGGTGGTCCGCCAGAGCACTTCGAGCCCGAGGCCCTCCACGTAGAAGCGTTCCGCGGCGGCCAGGTCCCTCGAGGGCCGGGCCACCCGGATCCGGGTGGTGGGGCCGATCACGCGGAGCCCTCCAGGGCGGCACGCCACACGGGGCTGTCGACGTAGTGGTTGTCGAAGCGCTCCGACGACTCGGCGATCTCCTTCGGGTCGGCCTCGCCGCGCATCACCCGGCCGAGCAGGCGCAGGTAGTCGAACCTGCCCATGCCGGGGGTGAAGACGAACAGGACGTCCGCCTCACAGCCCGGGGCGGCCGCGAAGGCGTGCGGGGTGCGGGGCGGGACCGCGAGGAAGTCGCCTTCCTCCAGGACGGTGACCTCCTCGCCCACCAGCACCCGCAGGGATCCGCCGATCACGAAGAACAGTTCCGACGCCCGGGTGTGGAAGTGGGCCGGCGCCCCCACCGCACCCTTCGCGAAGGTGGACCGGTAGCTCGTGAACCCGCCCGCGCCGGCGTCCGAATCGGCCAGAAGGGTCATCACGCTGCTCGGGTCGGAACAGGTCTCGGCGTCTGCATGACGGGTCAGCACCGGTGCGGACGGAGTGTTGGTGGCGGACATGAGGGGCCCCTCCTTCAACCTTGATAATCTCAACGTTAAGATAAAAGCAGCACAGACGTCTCAACGTCAAGTCTCTTAACGTTGAGAAGATATCGACGGAGAGGAGCGATGGGGATGAGCGACGTCGTGGACGCGATCATCGGCCAGTGGGCGAAGGAGCGCCCCGATGTGGTGGAGGACCTCTGGCCGGTGGAACTCTTCGCACGGATCCAGCGGCTGGCCCGGGTGATCGACAAGTCCGCCCGGGCCACGGCCGCCGCGCACGGAGTGGAACACGGCGAGTTCGACGTGCTCACCACACTGCAGCGTTCCGGGCCCCCCTACGCCCTCACCGCCGGGGCCTTCCTCAAGGCGTCCATGGTCACCTCGGGGGCGATCACCAACCGCATCGACAGGATGGAGGCCAAGGGCCTCGTCGAGCGGGTGCGCGAGGGCGGTGACCGGCGCACCGTCAGGATCCGCCTCACCGAGCACGGGCACGAGGTCACCCGGGCCGCCTTCGCCGACCATCTGGCGGACTACGCACAACTGCTCGCCGGCGTGGACCGCGACCTGGTCGAGAAGACCACCGAGGGCCTGCGGCAGGTGCTGGAGAACCTCGGCGACACGGCCCTCACGTGAGGGCCGTCCGACGGCCCGCCACCGCGGTCCGGCCGGACCGCCGGTCGCGCCCGGCGACCGCGTCCTCCTCACCGCCGCCCTCCGCGAGGGG
>NZ_NCTE01000840.1 GCF_002114215.1 Streptomyces sp. 13-12-16
CCGGGATCCGTGGCATCGGCCAGCGCCTGGTGCACGTGCCGGCGGTCCTCGGCGGTGGCCACCCGGTAGGCCGCCGAGCGCACCAGAGGGTGCCGGAACCGCACCCGGGTCCCGATGGTGATCAGCTCCGCCGCCCCGGCCGCCGATGCGGCCGACACCTCGACGCCCAGCAGGTCCGCGGCCCTGGTCAGCAGGGTCGTGTCGCCCACCGGCTCGGCCGCGGCGATGAGCAGGAGCCGGCGCGTCTCCGGCGGCAGCGCCGCCACGCGGTCGAGGAGGTCCTGCTCGGTCCGGCCGGGCAGGGGCCGCGCGTCGGGGCGTCCGAACCCGCCCGCCAGTTCCACCGGGGTCAGCCCGCGGGGCAGTTCCAGCAGGGCGCGCGGGTTTCCCCGCGCCTCGGCGACGACGCGGTCACGGACGAGACCGTCGAGGCGGCCCGGGATCACGGAGTCCAGCAGGGCGCGTGCGTCGCCGTCACCCAGCGGTCCCACCACCAGGTGGGGAAGCTCCGCCAGCCCGGACGTGACGGAGGGCTCCCGCACCGCGAGCACCAGCCCGATCCGCTCGGTCCGCAGGCGCCGCGCGACGAAGGCGAGCGTCTGTGAGGACATCTCGTCCAGCCACTGGGCGTCGTCGACGAAACAGAGCAGGGGCTCTCGCGCGGCCACGTCGGTGAGCAGGCCCAGCACCGCGAGACCCACCAGGAAGCGGTCCGGCAGTGCCCCGGTGCTCAAGCCGAACGCCGCCCCGAGCGCGTCGCGTTGCGGTGCGGGCAGAAGACCGATCCGGTCCAGGAACGGGACGCACAACTGGTGCAGCCCGCCGAAGGCCAGCTCGCGTTCCGACTCGACGCCCGTCGCCGAGACGCTCCGGCAGCCGTCCGCGCCGCTTCGCCCGTGGTTCAGCAACGCGGTCTTCCCGACGCCCGCCTCGCCGCGCAGGACGAGGGCGGAGCTGCGGCCGGCGCGCACCGTCGCCAGGAGTTCGTCCAGCGTCGCGCACTCGGCCTGCCGTCCGCGCAGACGCGTCCGGGGCCCCTCGCCCACCCCGGTGCCGGGTCGCGGAGCAACGTACATGTGACTTTCCCTCTTCTCGCCTTCCCGGTCGTGGCGTCACAGCGGTGTGGTCGACCGTTTCCCCTTGCGCGCGCGGTTCGGGGCGCCGGCACGAGGAGTGAAAAGTGTCTCCAGTGACGTGACGTCCCCCGTCCGGGCCGCGATGACGAACGCCCTGACCAGATGCCTGTGTTCCCCCGCGTCAACGGTCTCCCGCTGCTCCGACAGGAGGTGTTTGCGCGCCCTGCTCACGATCTTCCGTACGTTGACCACGCTGAGGTGCAGCATCTCGGCGATGTCCGCGTACGTGTAGTCGAACGCCTCTCGCAGGACGTACGCGGCCCGCTCCGTGGGCGCCAGCCTCTCCAGGACGAGGAGCAGGGCGAGTTCCAGCGCCTCGGTCCGCTGGGCGCCGGCCTCGGGGCCGTGACCGGTGTCGATGGGCTCGGGAAGCCAGGGACCGATGTAGGTTTCGCGGCGGACCCGGGCGGACTGGGCCACGTTGATGGCCAGGCGCGTGGTGGCGCTCGACAGGAACGCCGCGGGGCTCACCACCGCCGACCGGTCGGTCCGCTGCCAGCGCAGCCAGACCTCCTGGACGACGTCCTCGGCCTCGGCCTGGCTGCCCAGCATGCGGTACGCGATACCGAAAAGGCGCGGCCGCAGCTCCACGAAGACGGAGACGGCCTCCTCCAGGGTGCCGTTCCCCGGGAACGGTTCGGGATTCATGAGCCTGCTGTCTCCGATCTTGCGGGTGGTGGGTGCCTGCGAGGCGCGCGGCCAGGGGAGGACGTCGGGCGCACAGGCGAGGAATCGGCTCCGTTCACTCGCGGCATCCGTCGGTGTGATGGCCTCCAGGCTCGCCCGCCGGGCCCCTCCACCGCGCCCCGGAGGACACCTGGTCCACCCCCTGGCCCCCGGGGCACGTACCCCCGGGGGTTGTCACTCCGTGACCAAGTAGGCACCGAGCGTTGCCGTTTGCGGCGTCCGCCCCGTGGTCCCGCGAACGCCTCGGCTGGTCGGGCCGTGGGCGGTGGGGCATGATGGGTGCGACCCGAGCCGATCAGGGTCTGGCTCTCTGACCTGCGCGGTGGTGGTGGATGTCGGGCAACGCTCCTTGGCGGGTACTGCTGGGCAGAAGCCATGAGTGCGGAGTCCTGGACCACGTGGTCGCCGACGCCCGGGCGGGCCGGAGCCGGGTACTGGTCCTGCGTGGTGCCCCCGGGGTCGGCAAGTCGGCACTGGTGGAGTACCTGACCCGGAGCGCGCCGGGCTTCCAGGTGCTCCGGGTCGTCGGTGTCGAGTCCGAGATGGAGCTGGCCTTCGCCGGGCTGCACCAACTGTGCATGCCGCTGCTGGGGCACATCGAGCGGCTCCCCGGTCCTCAACGCGACTCCCTCGCCATCGCGTTCGGCCTGCGCGACGGCAGCGCGCCGGACCGGTTCCTGGTGGGGCTGGCCGTCCTCAGCCTGCTGGCCGAGACGGCTGAGGACCGGCCGCTGCTGTGCGTGGTGGACGACGCGCAGTGGCTCGACCAGGTCTCCGCGCAGACCCTGGCCTTCGTCGCCCGCCGACTGCTCGCGGAGCGCGTGGCGTTGGTCCTCGCGGCGCGCCCCCCGGCCTTCGGGGCCGGTGACGACCCGTGGGCCGCGCTGCCGGAGACCGAGGTCCCGGGGCTGCGCGACGACGACGCGCGTGCGCTGCTGGACTCGGTGGTCCCCGGGCGGCTGGACGAACGTGTCCGGGAGCGCATCGTCGCCGAGACCCGGGGCAACCCCTTGGCCCTGCTGGAGCTGACGCGAGGCCTGACCACGGCGGACCTGGCCGGCGGGTTCGGGCGTCCCGACTCGCGGCCGCTGACGAGCCAGATCGAGCACAGCTTCGTACGGCGTATCGAGTCACTGCCTTCCGGGGCCCAGCGCCTGCTCCTGGCGGCGGCCGCGGAACCCGTGGGGGACGTGCCCCTGCTGCGACGGGCCGCGGAGCGGTTGGGGATCGACGCGGACGCCGAGGGCACGGCCGAGGAGGCGGGGCTGATCGAGTTCGGCACGAGGGTGCGCTTCCGTCATCCGCTGGTGCGGTCGGCGGCCTACCGCGCGGCCCCGCCCGCGGAGCGCCGGACCGTGCACCGCGCGCTCGCCGAGGCGACGGCCCCCGGGTTCGACTCGGACCGCCGCGCCTGG
>NZ_NCTE01000841.1 GCF_002114215.1 Streptomyces sp. 13-12-16
CTCCACCTCGGCCCGGGCGAGCGCGGCGGCCGCCGCGTCGCGCCACGCGGCCCGGCGCCCCTCCCGTTCCCGCAGGACGGCGACGGCGCGCCGTTCGTCGGCGATGACGGTCTCCCGCACGACACCGGCCACGGGAGCGAGCGAGGCGACCGCCATCGCGAGGGTGGTCCAGAGGGGGACGGTGCCCCAGGTGCGTACGGTGCAGAAGGAGAGCCAGAGGGCGACGGCGATGTACATGGCGGTGAGAGTGCGACTGCCCCTGCTCATGGCTGGTTCTCCTTCTCGGTCCGTCCGGTGGACATCTGATGCCCCGGATGTGCGCGGGCATGACTTCCGGCCGATGGATCGAGCAACTTCCTTTGTAATCAGTTGAGTTGCTACCCGTCCGCGCCGCGTCGCGTCACACTGCCTTCGCAGGGAACCGGCCGTTGGGGAGCGGGGGCGGTGACATGGTCGCGCACAGACCGGTCGTGGCCGTGGTGGCGGGGACGCTGCTGCTGGTTCCCCGTGGCCGGCCACCGCCCATGTGCCGGGCCCCTCGCTCGCCGAGGCGATCGCCCGCCTCGGGCCCTGGACCGACAGGCGCCTCCGTCCGCTGGGCGCCGCGTGGGCGTAGGCGCTGGACGACGTGCACACGGCCGGACTGGTGCACCGGGACGTGAAACCGGCGAACGTGCTGCTCACCGTCGGCGGTCCCCGGCTGATCGACTTCGGGACCGCCCGGGCGGTCGGGGCGACCGCGCTCACCGCCGACGGCTCCGTGGTGGGCTCCCCCGGCCATCTCTCGCCCGAGCAGGCCCGGGGCCGTGCGGTGGGTCCGGCGAGCGCTGTCTTCCTCTACTACCGGATCAGCGGCGGCGCCGCCCGCTTCGTCGCCCGCGCGGACGACATCGGCCGGAGGACGTGACGGGGCTCCGGACCGGCATCTCGAACGGGTGCGCTACATTTTGCTCGCCCTTGACCGCGATCACTCACGATCTCTCACGCTACGGAGCCGGCAACCCCATGAGCGACATCGTCAACGGAATCGGCCGGGCCACCGCCTACGGCGCACTCGGCCTGGTTCTGCTGGTCCTCGGCATCGTCCTGGTCGACGTGCTGACGCCCGGAAAGCTCGGCCGGCAGATCTGGCAGGAGCGCAACCGCAACGCCTCGGTGGTGCTGAGTTCCTCGCTGCTCGGCATCGGCGGCATCGTCTTCACGTCGATCTGGACCACGTACGAGGACTTCGGCAAGGGACTGGTGTCGACCGCCGCGTTCGGCGTGCTGGGGCTGGTGATGATGGCCGTGGCGTTCCTGGTGGTGGATCTCATCACTCCGGGACGGCTGGGTGCCACGCTGGTCGAGACCGAACCCCATCCGGCGGTCTGGGTGACGGCGTCCTGCAACCTCGCGGTGTCCGCCGTCATCTCGGCGTCCATCGCCTGACGAGGGCGTCTCCGTACCGCCCGGCTTCCGCGTTCCGGGACGCGGAGGCCGGGCGGTGGCGTTTCACGGACGGTCGCAGGTGAGCGTGGTCGGCACCGTCGAGGAGCTGCCGGTGGCCGTGAAGCCGAAGGTGGTCGTGGAGCCCGGCGCGAGGGAGCCGTTCCAGTCGGTGTTGCGCACCGTGACCGCCCCGCCGGTCCCGGTGTTCCGGCCGTTCCAGAGGCTGCTGATGGACTGGCCGGACGCGAGCGTCATGCCGACGGTCCAGCCGTCGAGGGCGCCGCTGCCGTCGTTGCGTACGGTCACCTCGCCCTGGAAGCCGCCGGACCAGCTGTCGACCGTGCGGTAGGTGGCGGTGCAGTAGTCGCCCGGCGTGCCCGGACCGCCGCCGGTGTCTCCCCCTGTGTCTCCGCCGGTGCCGCCTCCGCTCGTGCCGCCGTCGGCGAGGCTCGGGGTCTGCCAGTCCCGCCAGGCGGAGAGGTCACCGGACTTGGCCGGGGAGATCCTGAACACCCCCGAGGAGCTGCCGGACTTCAGCAGGAACTTCTGGATGTTCTGCTGCAGCGGCGTGCGCCATTCCGGCCGGGCCGCGCAGTGGGTGCCGTCCTGTACGTCGGACCAGTAGCTGATGTCGCCGCCCGCGCCCAACGCCTTGTAGACCTCGGCGCCGCCCAGCGCCGCCACGCTGCCCGACCGGGCACCCAGCCAGTCGACGTGCGGGTTCTCCATGACGAGCAGCCCGCGCGGCGCGACCAGGCCGACGATCTCGTGGGTGTCCACGGGGAGGGTGGCGGGGCTGCCGGTGAAGGAGCCGAAGGCGTCGCCCAGCCAGGGCTGTTCCGAGTAGGCGCTGCTCAGCGGCTGCGCGCCGCTCTCACCCGGGATGCCGCGGAAGACGCCGGTGCCGGCGCTGCCCGATTCGACCGGCATGGTGAGCGCGATGCGCTGGTCGAAGGCGCCGGCCACGAAGGCGCCCTTGCCGAACCGTGAGCATCCGGTGACGCCGGTGGCGTCCGCGCGGAGCACGCTGCCGTCGGACTGCTCGATGACGTCGATGACCCGGCTCCCCCCCCATGACCAGGCCATGAGCAGGCCGGTGCTGCTGGAGGAGCCGTAGAGGCTGTAGAACGCGCCCTGTTTGTTGCTGCGGGATGTGCCCTCCTTGCCGAGCGCGTACGGGTCGAGGGAGATGACGGCCGCGCCCGCGCCCTTGATGGTGGAGGTGTCCGCGCCCAGCCCTCCGAGCACCACGACGGCGGGGAACGGGCCGGTACCGCTCGGCAGGTCGACGCTCGCGGAGAAGCTCGCGCTCCTGCCCTGGTGCGTCACCCGCACCGTGATGCCGGTGCGCGACACCGTGCCCGTGACGCTCTCGGGCCTGGCGGGCTTCTGCCCGTAGACGTGTCTCTCCGCCAGCTCTCGGATCTCCGCGCGCCGGCAGCGCCAGTCGGACCGGGTGGAGATGCGCGTGCCGTCCAGTTTCCGGAAGGGGTCGGGGAGCCTGGAGACGGAGGTGAGAGCTCCGGTGTCGGGGACGGCGCAGTCGGCGCCGTCGTCCTCGACGCCGGGTTCCGCCGCGACGGGAACGAGGGTGTCGGCGGCGCCCGGCCGCGGGAGGAGAGCGGCGACGGCCAGGCTCACGGCCACCGCGAAGACCGCGGCGGCCCAGGCCCAGGTCCAGGCCCGGTGTCAGGGGAAGCGCATCGGTACCTCCAGAGGAGTGGGAGCGCTCCCAGGCTAGAAACGTCTTCAGGGGCATGACAACGACGCCGCCGGGTCCGTTTCAGATTGACCCTTTCGAATCCCTGTCGAAAGCCGGAAGCCGCACGCCATCCGCCCTGACGCCGAAGACCTCACCCCAAAGCACCATGTCGGCACAGGGTACGGTGAGCGAAACTTTCGCACGACTTGCGACCGTGCTGTCGCCTCGATCGTCCGCAGGACATGAATTCGGCCACGGGAGCGCGCCCGCGTGGCCTGACCACGGCGCAGCCGCCCCGCGCCCCGGTCAGGCCACGCGGGCGCGCTCCCGTACCGGGCGTGCCGGCTCGGGCCGGGTCCGGGG
>NZ_NCTE01000842.1:0-1010 GCF_002114215.1 Streptomyces sp. 13-12-16
CGGGGCGCGGGGGGACGGCGGGGCGCGGGGGGTGGGAGGCGCGGCGCGCTTCCGTGCTCATGCACCCCCCGTTTCGTCGTGCCCGCCCGGCACGGACTCGTCCCGGGTAGAGATACCCGCACGGACGACGCGTCATCCCGGTCCGGACCTCTGGCCGGCGCCGCCCCGCCGTCGTGCGTGCGCGTCACTCTACGGCGTGGTCCGCGCCGAACGGGAACCAGTCCGCACGGCCGCGGCATCTGCCCGGAACATCCCCTACCGTGCGGTAATCCCGTCTGGCAGGCTGCGCTCATGACTGCGCGCGCCGCCGACCGGGCCCGTTACGACCGGGCCACCGCCCGCCTCGACGCCCCCTTCGCGATCGTGGACCTGGAGGCCTTCGACGCCAACGCGGACGATCTGGTCCGCAGGGCCGGCGGGAAGCCGGTCCGGGTCGCGAGCAAGTCCGTACGCTGCCGCGCGCTGCTCGAACGGGTCCTGGCCCGGGACGGTTTCGCGGGCCTCATGTCGTTCACCCTCGCCGAGTCCCTGTGGCTGGCCCGCTCCGGTTTCGACGACGTCCTGCTGGCCTACCCCTCCGCCGACCGCGCCCGCTACGCCGAGCTCACCGCCGATCCCAAGCTCGCCGCCGCCGTCACGGTCATGGTCGACGATCCGGCGCAGCTCGACCTGATCGACGCCTCCCGCGCGGGCGGCGGTGAAGTGGTGCGCGTCTGCCTGGAGTTGGACACCTCCCTGAAACTGCTCGGCGGGCGGGTGCGGATCGGCGCCCGGCGTTCCCCGCTGCACTCCCCCGCCCAGGTCGCCGAGTTCGCGCGCGCGGTGGCCCGGCGCCCCGGGTTCGAGCTCGTCGGGATCATGGCGTACGAGGGCCATGTGGCCGGTGTCGGCGACGCGGTGGCCGGGCGGCCGCTGCGGTCACGGGCGGTTCGGCTGATGCAGGCCGCCGCGCGCCGTGAACTCGCCGAGCGGCGGGCCGCGGGGGGGCGGGCGGGGCGGGGGGGCGTACC
>NZ_NCTE01000842.1:1180-2372 GCF_002114215.1 Streptomyces sp. 13-12-16
GAGGACGCGGTCACCGAGATCGCGGCCGGTTCGGGGCTGTACGTGCCGCGGCTGTTCGACAACTACACGTCGTTCAGCGGGCGTCCGGCGGCCCTGTTCGCCCTGCCCGTCGTACGGCGGCCCGGTGTCGGCGTGGTGACGGTGCTGGGCGGGGGCTATCCGGCGTCGGGCGCGGCGGGCGCGGACCGGCTGCCGGTGCCGTACCTGCCGGAAGGGCTGGAGTACGACCCGCAGGAGGGGGCCGGCGAGGTGCAGACGCCGCTGCTGGGCTCGCCCGCCGACGACCTGCTGATCGGCGACACGGTGTGGTTCCGGCACGCCAAGGCGGGCGAGCTGTGCGAACGGTTCGACGCGCTGCACCTGGTGGAGGGCGACGCGGTGACGGCGACCGTGCCGACGTACCGGGGTGAGGGCCACACGTTCCTGTGACGGCTCAGTCCGCCGGGCCGATGCTGCTGCCGACGCCGCCGCCGGAGGCCGTGTCGGTGACCGAGCGGATGCCCTCGGTGATGCGGTCCATGTCGGTGAGGGGCGGACCGTCCTGTCCGGCGTCGAAGACGTAGCGGACGAGGACCGGGGAGCCGGTGCCGACGCCGGAGGGGAACACCAGTGACTGCACGTAGCCGCCGGGCCCCTTGGCGGTGGTGACGCGCCACCGCACGAGGTACCCGGCGCGGCCCGCCACCGCGACCGGGCCGGACTTCACGACCTCGTGGGACGTCAGGCCGCCGTAGGGGCGCCGGCCGAGGGCGTCCTTGTCGAAGGCCGCGTCGGCCGCGTCGGAGACGTCCTCCTCGGCGAGCGCCTCGGGCGAGGTCTCGTCGTTCCCGGTGACGGTGCGGGAGATGACGAGGCCGTGCCGGCAGACGGTGCCGTCGCCGGGGCAGTCGTAGGTTCCTTCGGTGGTCATGACGACGTCGTCCTGGGGCACGTTCTTAGGCCGGACCCAGCCGTCGAGGAGCGGGAAGGTGATCCCGTTGAGCTGGTCCTCGACCACGTCCGGGTCCCCGGCGGGCGACTCGGACCCGGACGGTGACGGCGACGGGGGCTCGGGGGCGGACGTGGTGGCCGTCGGACCGGTGCGCGTCCGCGGGTCGCCGTCGTCCCCGCCGAGGAGCACCGCGCCGGTGACGACCGCCGCGGCCAGCACGGCCCCGGCGGTGGTGAGCGCGACCGCCTTCGTGCGGCCGGT
>NZ_NCTE01000843.1 GCF_002114215.1 Streptomyces sp. 13-12-16
CTGGTGGGCGGCGGCGGTGAGCAGGCAGTCGAGGAGGCCCGGGAAGAGGTCGTCCAGGTCGGACCGGCGCAGGCCGTTCATCTTGGCGGTGCCCTCGTAGGTCTGCCGGATCACGCCGCTCTCCCGCAGCACCCGGAAGTGGTGCGTGGTGGTGGACTTGGTGACCGGCAGGTCGAACTGCGAGCAGGTCAGCTCGACGCCCCCGGCGGCGAGTTCGCGGACGATCCGCAGCCGTACGGGGTCGGAGAGCGCGTGCAGCACGCCCTCCAGCCGGATCTCCTCGCGCGCCGGGTGCGGCAGATCACGGCTGCTGGGTGCGGGGGCGGCGGTCGTCACGGCGGCTCCAGGTGCGGTCCGGGAAATCTCATTGTACGAAAGACATCGTAGTTTGACATCTCCCGTACTACGATGCCTACCGTACAAGCCGATCCCTCCTCTGGTCCCTGCCGAACGGAGTCCGACGTGAGCACGCTGTTCCAGCCCTACACCCTGCGCGACGTGACCATCCCCAACCGGGTGTGGATGCCGCCGATGTGCCAGTACTCGGCCGCGCCCGAAGGGCCCGGGGCCGGCGCGCCCGGCGACTGGCACTTCGCGCACTACGCGGCCCGCGCGGCCGGCGGCACGGGCCTGATCGTCGTCGAGGCCACCGCCGTGTCACCGGAGGGCCGGATCTCTCCGTACGACCTCGGCATCTGGAACGACACCCAGGTCGAGGCGTTCCGCCGGATCACCCGCTTCCTCGTGTCGCAGGGCACCGTCCCCGCCGTCCAGCTCGCGCACGCCGGACGCAAGGCGTCGACCGAGCGGCCCTGGAAGGGCGGCGCGCCCGCCGGGCCGGACGCCCACGGCTGGCAGCCGGTGGCTCCGAGCGCCATAGCCTTCGACGCGCGGCACCCGGTGCCGGACGAGCTGTCCGTCGAACAGATCCAGGAGATCATCGGACAGTTCCGCGCCGCCGCGCGCCGCGCGCTCGCCGCCGGGTTCGAGATCGCCGAGATCCACGGTGCCCACGGCTACCTGATCAACGAGTTCCTGTCCCCGCACTCCAACCACCGCGCCGACGCCTACGGCGGCTCGTACGAGAACCGGACGCGGTTCGCGCTCGAGGTGGTGGACGCCGTGCGCGAGGAGTGGCCGGACGACAAGCCGCTGTTCTTCCGCATTTCGGCCACGGAGTGGCTGGAGGAGTCCGGCTGGACCCCGGACGACACCGTCCGCTTCGCCTCCGAACTGCACGCCCACGGCATCGATCTGCTCGACGTCTCCACCGGCGGCAACGCCTCCGGCGTCCGCATCCCGACCGGGCCGGGCTACCAGGTCCCCTTCGCCGCGCGGGTGCGCAACGAGACGCCGATGCCGGTCGCCGCCGTGGGGCTGATCACCGACGCCGAGCAGGCGGAGAAGATCGTGGCCAACGGCGAGGCGGACGCGGTGCTCCTCGGCCGCGAGCTGCTCCGCAACCCCTCGTGGGCCCGGCACGCGGCCCGTGAACTGGGCGGCGAGGTCCACGTGCCGGACCAGTACCACCGCTCGGTCTGAGCCCGTACCGCCACTACGCCGGTGGCCCGGGGCGCCCTTCGCGCCCCGGGCCACCGGCGTCGGCTTTTCCTGGCCGAATGTGATCCTCGCGAGACGTTGACTAGAAAGCGCTTACCCCATACGTTTCCCGTTCAGCAGCGTGACCCGCTCACGTCAACGAATCGGGCATGCCGCGCACCATCACGAACGTCGTTCAGGCATCTGACCCGCACCCCCACACCACGACAGAAGGAACGACATGACTTCCGCGAAACGACCACGCGCCCGCGCACTGACGGGCGCACTCGCCACCCTGGGCCTCTCCGTTGGCATGGTCATGACCACCGGTGCGTCCCCGGCGAGCGCCGCCACCTGGCCGACCGCCAACGGCAGCCAGGGCGTCTCCTCCACCATCTCCGTGTCCGGCACCAAGGACTACGGGATGAAGCGCCTGTACGGCACCGGCGACCTGGGGTCCGGCAGCCAGGACGAGGACCAGGGCCCGATCCTGGAACTGGCGGACGGCGCGGTCCTGAAGAACGTCATCCTGGGCGCCCCCGCGGCCGACGGCGTCCACTGCAAGGGCTCCTGCACGCTGCAGAACGTCTGGTGGGAGGACGTCGGCGAGGACGCCGCCACGTTCAAGGGCAAGTCGTCGGGGTCGGTCTACACCGTCAGCGGCGGCGGCGCCAAGGAAGCCGGCGACAAGGTGTTCCAGTTCAACGGCGCCGGAACGCTGAACGTGTCGAACTTCGCTGTCAAGAACTTCGGCACCTTCGTCCGCTCCTGCGGCAACTGCTCCACGCAGTACAAGCGGACGATCAACCTCAACACCATCGAGGTGAACTGGAAGGGCGGCAGGCTCGCCGGCATCAACACCAACTACGGCGACAGCGCGACCCTGCGGAACATCACGATCATCGGGGACAGCAGCAAGAAGATCGTCCCCTGCCAGAAGTACATCGGCAACAACACCGGCAAGGAACCGAGCACCAACGGCTCGGGACCCGACGGCACCTACTGCAAGTACTCGTCGTCCGACATCACCTACCGGTAGCCCCCCACGGGTAACGGCTGTACGAGGCGTCCCGCGCGGCGCCTCGTACGGCTGACCGGCCCCTGTACGCCTTCACGTGCCTCCCGCGCGGGAACGCGCCTCCCCCGTCAGCTCCCGCCGGTACCCCCCGTAGGCGGACCGCAGCGCGTCGCCCGGCCAGTCGGCGGGCAGCAGGGCGGGGGGCAGGACGGGGTCGGCGAGCAGATGGCGCACGACG
>NZ_NCTE01000085.1 GCF_002114215.1 Streptomyces sp. 13-12-16
GCCGGGTCCCCGGCGCGAGCCGCCCCGAACGCACCGCCTCGCGCAGCGCGGCCTGCAGCGAACGGCCGCGCGCGCGTGCCGGTGCGGAGGCGGCGGGCAGCAGCAACTCCCAGGCGGAGGAGGCGGTGGGGCCCTCGGGACCGGTCTGCGGTGACGTCATGACAGGGTCACACTAGGCCGTCCGGGGGCGCGGTCCCGCCCTCAGCGGCTGCCGTCGAGGATGACGCGCGCGACCAGCGCCGGGTCGTCGTTCATCGGGACGTGACCGCAGCCGGGCAGCCGGACCAGCCGGGCCCGGGGGATGATCCGCTTGGCGCGGACGCCCTGCCGGGGGACCAGCAGCCGGTCCCGGGAGCCCCAGGCGACGGTCACCGGGATGCCGGGCACGTCGTCGGTGAACCGTACGGCGGTGCCCGCGCGGAGGGTCTCGGTGAAACCGGTGGCCCCGGCGAGCGCGAGCGTCTCGGCGACCACGGCCTCGGGGGAACGGCGCCCGGGACGGGCGTAGATGGTGCTGGTCAGCGCCGCCCGGCCGGCCGCGGAGCGGGCGAGGCGCTCGACCAGCGGAAGCGGCATCCGCTCCGCGATCCGCCGCATGCCGATCAGCACGCCGAAGGCGTACCGCCGCTCGGCCTGCGTCCAGAAGCCCGCCGGGGACAGGGCGGTGACGGACCGTACGAGCCGTTCCCGGCCGAGTTCCAGGGCCAGCAGGCCGCCGAGCGAGTTGCCCGCGACATGCGGCCGGCCGAGCTCCAGCTCCTCGCACAGGGCGCCCAGGGCGGCGTTCATGGTCGGCAGGTCGTGGACGAGGCCGTCGGGCAGCGACGGGGAGGCGCCGAAGCCGGGCAGGTCCACGGCGATCACCTCGCGCTCGGTCGCCAGGATGTCCACCACCGGGTCCCAGGCCTGGCGGTGATGGCCGATGCCGTGCAGCAGGAGCAGCGGTTCGCCGCGGCCCACGCGCGCGTAGGACAGGGTCACGGAGTGCGGGCCGAGGGGAGAGGTGACCTTGAAGGAGACGGTCGCGGACATGAGGGTGCTCCTCGTCTGGGACTCGCGGGAACGGACGCCGCCCGGCGCCGTAGACAGCTTGTCAGCAATTGCTACCGGCGGGTAGCCCCGCGGTCGGCGTGTCCCGCCGGCCGCCGGCCGGTGCCGCCTGGACACGGCCGCGCGGGTCGGCTGGGATGGTGCCGTGACCACCGACACCGTGACCGACGTCTTCGAGGAACACCGCCCCGTCCTCCTGGGGGTCGCCTACCGCATGCTGGGCCGGGTGGCCGACGCGGAGGACGTGGTGCAGGACGCGTGGCTGCGCTGGTCGGGCGGCGACCGGGCCGGGGTGCGCGAACCGCGCGGCTACCTGGTGCGCGTCACCACCCGCCTCGCCATCGACCGGCTGCGCCAGATCAAGGCGCGCGGCGAGACGTACGTCGGCCCGTGGCTTCCCGAGCCCTACGTCACCGACTTCGGCGGCACCGTCCCGGACGCCGCCGAGCGGGCCGTCCTCGCCGACTCCGTCTCCCTCGCCGTCCTCGTCGTCATGGAGTCCCTGTCGCCCCTGGAGCGTGCGGTGTTCGTGCTGCGGGAGGCGTTCGGCTACCCGTACGCCGACATCGCGGCCATGCTCGACCGCGGCGAACCGGCCGTACGCCAACTCGCCGGCCGCGCCCGCGCACACGTCGAGGAGCGCCGTCCGCGCTACGAGGTCGACCCCGCCCAGCGCCGCGACCTCACCGAACGCTTCCTGGCCGCGGCGGCCGGCGGCGACCTGGAGGGCCTGCTGGAACTCCTCGCCCCCGACGCGCGCCTGGTCGGCGACAGCGGCGGCAAGTCGCGCGCCCCGCTGCGGGTCCTGGAGAGCGCCGACCACGTGGGGCGCTTCCTCCTCGGCGTCGCCCGCAAGAGCGTGCCGGACCTCTCCTTCCGCTTCCTGGAGCTCAACGGCGGCCCCGCGGTGCTCGTCCTGTCCGGTGACAAGCCCGACTCCGTCGTCCAGCTCGACGTCGCCGGCGGACGCGTCCGGACGGTGTACGTCATCCGCAATCCCGACAAGCTGCGTTCGCTCGCCGGGGCCCGGTAGGAGCCCCCACAGCGACGGGGGCCCGCCGTCGTGCCCGATTGGTATTGACCAAGGGTGAGGGGCGCCTTATGGTCGCAGATAAGTGAAACAACCTTTAATAAACAAGGGCGCTAAAACGCGGCCGGACACGGCGATCGTGGAGGACAGGGTGGGGACCACGCAGCTGGAAACGGTGCCGGAACCGAAGTACTGGCACCTCAGGACCGTGCTCAGCGAGGCGCTGGACTCGGAGTTCTCCGTGGGCGAGATCCTGCCCAACGAGCGCGACCTCGCCGCCCGCTTCGGCGTCGCCCGCGCCACGCTCCGGCAGGCCCTGGAACAGCTCGAACTCGAAGGCAGGCTGCAGCGCCGCCGCGGTGTGGGCACGACGGTCGCCCCGCCGCGCATGGGCGTGTCCGTCGGCACGGCCCAGCACGCCTGGCCCGGTGGGCCGCACGACGCCTGGCAGATCCTCGACTGCGCGCCCGAGGTGCCGCCCGCCGCCGTCGCCGAGACGCTGGTGACCGGCCGCGACGAGCCCGTGCACGTCGTGCGGCGCTCCCGCGTCTCCCACGGCCAGCCCGTCGCCGCAGAACTCCTCTACATCCCGGCGGACTCGGTACCGGACCTGTCCGGCATCGACGCGCCGTCCGGCACCGCACGCGCGCGTGCGGTACTGCGGGAACTGCAGCGCCTGGAGCTGGAGCGGCAGGAGAACGCGGTGGAGCTCGGCTCCGCCCGCGCGGACGACGCACGCGAACTGGACCGCCTGCCCGGCGCGCCCGTCCTCGTCGTCACCACCCGCTTCATCGCCCGCGGCCGCACCGCCGCGCTCTCCGTGGCCACGTACCGCGCGGACACCTGCCGTCTGACCTTCGGCGACTCCGGCGGCGTCGAGATCCACCACGGCCCGGAACGCCGCGCGTCCTGACCCCCCCCGTAACCGCGCGCCGCGGCCCACCGCAGCCACCCCACAGCTGAGGACAGCCGTACTGCCCGCGGGAGCGCGGGGAGCCGGGGCGCTGGGCGCCGACACGGCGTGACCGCTACCGGCGGGCCGTCACCGTGCCCTCCACCGCGAAGAGTTGTTCCTCCACGTGGTCGAGGGCCAGGCGCACCGCACCCGTGGCGACCGCCGCCTCGCCGAGGTGGGACAGGGTGACCTTCGGCGGACGCAGGCAGTAGCGGGCCAGTTCGCGGCGCAGCGGCTCCAGGACGCCGTCCAGACCGGCCGCCCAGCCGCCGATCACGACCAGCTCCGGGTCGAGGGCCAGCACCAGCGCCGCCACGTCGTGGACGAGCCGGCGGATGAACCGGTCCATGGCCGCCAGCGCACGCTGGTCGCCCTCGCGGGCCTGGGTGAAGACCTCGGCGACCGCCTGCTCGTCGAGCGGGTGCAGCGGCTCGTCCGTGGTGGACAGCAAGGTCTCGGGGGTCGCCTCCCGGCCCAGCAGGTGCAACGCGCCGATCTCGCCGGCCGCCCCGCCGTACCCCCGGTGCAGCCGCCCGCCGATCAGCGAGCCGGCGCCCGGACTCAGCCCGGCCAGCACGAACACCACGTCGTCGGTCCCCCGGGCGGCACCCTTCCAGTGCTCGGCGACGACCG
>NZ_NCTE01000844.1 GCF_002114215.1 Streptomyces sp. 13-12-16
CCGGGGCCCGCGAGGACGCGCGCGGTGACGCCCGTGACGGCGCCCGCGAGGACGCCCGCGCCGACCGCCCCAAGGGCGTCCTGCGCCGGATCGTCCCCCGCCCCCGTCCCGCCGGGACACCGGACGGCGGTCCCGTCCCCGCCGACGTACCGTCCCCGCCGCACCGGGCCGGCACGGACGAACTCGGCGACAGTTCCACCCAGCCCGACTGGTGGCGGGTGGACAACAGCGCGTTCGGCATCGGTGACGAGGTGCCGGGCTTCGTCGGCGGGGTCGAGATCCCCGAACTCCTCAAGCCGCCCCCGGCGAAGGAGAAGGAGGCAGCGCGGGACGAGCCGGCCGCCGCGCCCGAGGCGGAGGAGGAGCCCGCCGCTTCCCGTCGCCGCCGCCGCTTCCTTCCGCGCCTGCCGTCCGGCCGCTGGAGCAACCCCCTGCTCCTGCTCGCCGCCGGTCTGCTGGTCGCGGGGACCGTGATCGGTGACTGGCGCGCCCTGATCCTGGGCTGGCTCATCGCCTACGCCTCCCGCCGCCTGACCCAGGCGGAGATCAAATGGGCGGTGGTGATCCTTCCCGGCCTCGCGCTCGCGGGCGGCGTCGTGTGGCTCTGGGGGAGGACGGCGGGGCGTTGGGGCACGCCCATCGCCGAGGGGCACATGAACGCGGCGGTCTCCGAGACCTGGCCGTGGGTCGTCCGGGCCGCAGCCCTCACCACGGCGCTGTTCCTGGTCTGGCGCTCCCAACGCCAACGCTGACCCTGCGGCTCGGCCCAGCGCCTTCGGCTGAACTCGGCCCGTTCGGCACATCCAGCCCCTCCGGCGTTTGAGGAGCGGGGGTCCGGGGGCAGCACCCCCGGGGGTCGGGAACGGGAAGGGGCGGCGGGGGCGCGATCCACCCCGGGCGTCGGGTGCGCTCACGGCGCCGGCCAGGCGCCGCTGCGCCCACCCGTGCCGCCCCAGCGGCACGATTGCCCGCAGTTACGCGGCGCGGCTGCCCGCGGTTACGTGGCGCGATCGCCCGCGGTTGCACGGCGCGGCTGCCTGCGGTCACGCGGCGCGGTTACGTGGGGACGGCTCGCGGTTACGCGGGGGGACTGTCCGCGGTTACGCGGCGCGGCTGCCCGTGGCTACGGGCGGGACGGCTGCCCGCGGCGACAGGCGGCGCGGCTGCCCGTGGCCGCGGTGTTGGGACAATGGCGCGCATGGCCATCACCACCCCCCTCCCGCCCACCGTCGGCTTCGACCTCGACATGACGCTCATCGACTCCCGCCCCGGCATCCGCGCCTGCTACCTCGCGCTGGCCGAGCGGACCGGGACGTACATCGACGCCGACCTCGCGGTCACCCGCCTCGGCCCGCCGCTGGTGGACGAGCTGGCCAACTGGTTCCCGGCCGGGCGGGTCGAGGAGGTGGCGGACCTCTACCGGGCGATGTACCCGACGTACGCCATCACCGCCACGCCCGCCCTCCCCGGCGCCCGTGAGGCGATAGCCGCCGTACGGGAGGCGGGCGGGCGCGCGATCGTCGTCACCGCCAAGTACGAGCCCAACGCCAAACTGCACCTGGCCCACCTCGGCATCGAGCCGGACGCCGTGATCGGGAACCTGTGGGCCGAGCAGAAGGCGCTCGCGCTGCGCGAGCACGAGGCCGCCGTCTACGTCGGCGACCACGTGGGTGACGTGCGCGGCGCGCGGACCGCCGGCGCGCTGTCCGTCGCCGTCGCCAGCGGTCCCTGCGACGCCACGGAGCTGCGCGAGGCCGGCGCGGACGTCGTCCTCACCGGTCTGCCGGAATTCCCGCGGTGGTTTTCGGACTACCGCTCGGACGGCTGACCGGAAACCGCTCAGGAAACCGGACCGGAAACCTGCCCCGCCCGCGCCCGGCGGCGCCCCGCCGCGGCCGAACGCAGTACGCCCGCGCCGGCCATCAGGAATCCGACGGCCATGAACATGCTCAGCCCGAACATGTACGTCGGAAAGGGCGTCGTCCCGAGGAACAACGGGGTCACGGTGACCAGAGTGGCCACGGCGCCGACGAAGAAGACGATGGCACCGGCACGGACCAGGCCGTCACCGGGCGCGGGGGAATTCGCTTGGGTTTTGTCACGCACCGGACCAGGGTAGTTCCCAGCGCGAAGGAACAACCGGGTGACGTCTTGTCACCGGCCCGAAGACCATTAGCCTTGGTACCGGCGGGTCATCGGGCCCGCCCGAGTGCTATCAAGAGCCGTTTTCCGAAGCAGTTTTCCCGACGAGTACGAGGACGAGGACAGACGTGCCCACCGGCAAGGTCAAGTGGTTCAACAGTGAGAAGGGCTTCGGCTTTCTCTCCCGTGACGACGGCGGAGACGTCTTCGTGCATTCCTCGGTCCTCCCCGCCGGAGTCGAGGCCCTCAAGCCGGGCCAGCGCGTCGAGTTCGGTGTGGTCGCCGGACAGCGCGGCGACCAGGCCCTCTCCCTGACCGTCCTGGACCCGGCCCCGTCGGTCGCGGCGGCCCAGCGCAAGAAGCCGGACGAGCTGGCCTCCATCGTCCAGGACCTGACGACCCTGCTGGAGAACATCACGCCGTCACTGGAGCGGGGCCGCTACCCCGACCGCGCGGCCGGCAAGAAGATCGCCGGTCTGCTCCGCGCGGTCGCCGACCAGCTGGACGTGTGAGGGGTCAGGGAAACCGCAGCGCGTCCGGGCCGAGGGGCGGCACCAGTCCCTCGGCCGCCGCGCGCGTGAGCAGCCCCCGTACGGCCGCGTAGCCGTCCTCGCCGAGACCGGCGGTGAACTCGTTGACGTACAGCCCGATGTGCTGGTCGGCGACGGCCGGGTCCATCTCCTGGGCGTGCTCCATGACGTACGGACGCGACACCTCGGGCTCGTCCCAGGCCATCCGCACCGATGTGCGAATGGACTCGGCGAGCCGCGTCAGCGTCTCCTCGCCCAGCGACCGCTTCGCGATGATCGCGCCCAGCGGGATCGGCAGCCCGGTGGTCCGCTCCCAGTGCTCACCCATGTCGGCGAGCCGGTGCAGCCCGTAGTCCTGGTACGTGAAGCGGGCCTCGTGGATGACGAGTCCCGCGTCGACCTTCCCGTCCCGCACGGCGGGCATGATCTCGTGGAACGGCATCACCACGATCTCGCCCACCCCGCCCGGCAGGACGTCCGCCGCCCACAGCCGGAACAGCAGGTACGCCGTCGACCGCTCGCTCGGCACCGCGACCGTACGGCCGGTCAGGTCCGTCCCGGCCTCCCGGGTCAGCACCAGCGGCCCGCAGCCCCGCCCCAGCGCGCCCCCGCAGGGGAGCAGGGCGTAGGTGTCGAGGACGTACGGCAGGACCGCGTACGACACCTTCAGCACATCCAGCTCACCTCGCTCGGCCATGCCGTTGGTGACGTCGATGTCGGCGAACGTCACGTCGACCGCGGGCGCGCCGGGGACCCGGCCGTGGGCGAGGGCGTCGAAGACGAAGGTGTCGTTCGGGCAGGGCGAGTAGGCGATCCGCAGGCGCTGCTGCTGCTCAGGGGTGGTCATGCTGAATCCAACTCTCCAGGACGGGCGCGAGCTTCCCGAAGCCCTCGGTGAGGGCGCTCAGGGCGTCGCCGATGCGCCAGGCGGCGCGGTCGCGCGGGCCGACGGGGTTCGACACCGCCCGCACCTCCAGCACGGGCACGCCGTGCGCGGCGGCGGCCTCGGCGACCCCGAAGCCCTCCATGGCCTCGGCGAGGGCGCGGGGGTGACGGGCGCGGAGCGCGGCGGCG
>NZ_NCTE01000845.1 GCF_002114215.1 Streptomyces sp. 13-12-16
GGCGGGGCCCCAGCCGGCGGGGAGCGCCCCCTGCGCCGCGGGGCCCCGCCTCGGTATGAGGCCCCGCGGCCCCGGGCGGCCGGTGCCCGGCCGCGACCGGACCGGTCGAAGAGCACCGGGGACGCCGTACCGCTCAGCCGGAACGCGTCCCCGTACCGGCCCCGGTCGGTGCGTGTCCGGTCCGGTCCGGGACGGTGACCTCCGCCTCCTCGACGGGGTCGTGCGAGCGGCGCTTGGCGATCACCGCGCACACCATCAGCTGCGTCTGGTGGAACAGCATCAGCGGCAGCACGGCCAGCGAGGCCTGTGCCCCGAACAGCACGCTCGCCATGGGCAGCCCGGCGGCCAGCGACTTCTTCGAGCCGGCGAACTGGATCGCGATCCGGTCCTCCCGGCCGAACCGCAGCGCCTTGGCGCCGTACCAGGTCAGCAGCAGCATCACGGCGAGCAGGACGGCCTCGACGGCGAGCAGTCCGCCGAGCCGGGCGGGGCTCACCTGGTGCCAGACGCCCTGCACCATGCCCTCGCTGAACGCGGTGTAGACGACGAGCAGGATCGAGCCGCGGTCGACCAGCCCCAGTGCCTTCCGGTGCCGGGAGACGAATCCGCCGATCCAGCGGCGCAACAGCTGCCCGGCGACGAACGGCACCAGCAGCTGGAGCACGATCCCCACCACCGACCCGGCGGAGAACCCGCCCCCGCCGCTGCCCAGCAGCGTCGCCGCGAGCAGCGGGGTGACGACGATGCCGACCAGCGAGGAGAAGGAGCCGGCGCAGATCGCGGCGGGCACGTTGCCGCGGGCGATGGAGGTGAACGCGATCGACGACTGGATGGTGGACGGGACCAGGGTGAGGAAGAGCAGGCCCTGGTAGAGCGGGTCGGTCAGGAACACCGGGACGAGTCCGCGGGCGGCCAGGCCCAGCACCGGGAAGACGACGAAGGTGCAGGCCAGCACGGTGACGTGGAGCCGCCAGTGCTTCAGCCCGTCCAGGGCCTCGCGGGTGGAGAGCCGGGCACCGTAGAGGAAGAACAGGAAGGCGATCGCGGCGGTGGAGGCACCGGAGGCGACGTCCGCGCCGGTCCCCCGCGCGGGGAGCAGCGCGGCGAGGCCCACGGTCCCGAGCAGCAGCAGGACGTACGGGTCGATCGGCATCCAGTTCGGCCGGCGCAGGCGTTTCACGGTGCTCCACTTGCTCAGGTACTCGGTGCTCGGGTGTTCACGGGCGTCCCCTCCCCATCCTGCTCCCTCCCGCCGTGATCGGGAATCCGGTATACCGCTCTCACTGTCATCACGTTCCGCGATGACCGCCGCTACTCTGGCCGCATGTACGACCCGACGCATCTGCGGACGTTCCTGTCGGTGGCGCAGACGCTGAGCTTCACGCAGGCGGCGCGGCGGCTCGGGCTGCGCCAGTCGACGGTGAGCCAGCACGTGCGGCGGCTGGAGGAGGCCACCGGACGGCAGCTGTTCACGCGGGACACCCACTCGGTGGAGCTGACCGAGGACGGCGAGGCGATGCTCGGCTTCGCCCGGCGCATCCTGGACGTGCACGAGCAGGCCGCGCAGTTCTTCACCGGCACCCGGCTGCGCGGACGGCTGCGGTTCGGCGCGTCGGAGGACTTCGTGCTGACCCGGCTGCCGGAGATCCTGGAGCGGTTCCGGCACGAGCACCCGGAGGTCGACCTGGAGCTGACGGTCGAGCTGTCGGGCATCCTGCACGAGCGGCTGGCGGCGGGCCGGCTGGACCTGGTGCTGGCCAAGCGGCGGCCCGAGGATCCGCGGGGCGAGCTGGTCTGGCACGACGAGCTGGTGTGGATCGGTGCGCCGGGGCTGCGGCCGGCCCCGAACCGTCCGGTGCCGTTGATCGTCTATCCGCCGCCGGGCATCACCCGGGCCCTGGCCCTGCGGGCGCTGGAGCGGGAGGGCCGTCAGTGGCGCATCGTGTGCACCAGCGGCAGCCTCAACGGGCTGCTCGCGGCGGCCCGCGCCGGGCTCGGCGTGATGGTGCACTCGCGCGGGCTGATCCCGCCGGGGCTGGTGCGGATGCCGGAGCGGGCGGGGCTGCCGGAACCGGGCGAGGTGGACTTCGTGGTGGCGCACGGGCGGCGCCGCCCCTCCGCCCAGGGCGCAGCGGACGCGTTGGCGTCGGCGATCCTCG
>NZ_NCTE01000846.1 GCF_002114215.1 Streptomyces sp. 13-12-16
GTCGAGATCGAACCGGCCCGGGTCGCGGCGGCACGGCCGTACGAGCGCGAGGGGCTGGCCTTCCTCCGCGGCGGCTTCGAGGTCCCGGTCCCCGGACGGCCGGTGCTGGTCCGCGCGGCGAACGTGCTGCGCCAGTACGACGAGGCCGAGGTCGCCGCCGTGTGGCGGCGGCTGTGCGCCCGGCTCGCCCCCGCCGACCCGGCCACGGGCTCGCGCGGCGGGCTGCTGGTCGAGGGGACCTGCGACGAGATCGGGCGCCGGCACGTATGGGTCGCCCTCGGCCCCGAAGGGCCGCGCACGGTCACCTTCGCGACCCGCCTCGGCTCCCTGGAGCGCCCTTCCGACCTGGCGGAACGCCTCCCGAAGGCGCTCATCCACCGCAATGTGCCGGGCGAACCGGTGCACGCCTTCCTGCGCGACTTCGACCGCGCCTGGGCCGCCGCCGCGCCCTACGCCTCGTACGGCGCGCGGCAGCGCTGGATCCGGGCGGTGCGGGACCTCACGGCCGACTGGCCGGTGTCGGACGGGCCGGGACGGTGGCGGCAGGGGGAAGTGACGGTGCGGTGGAAGGCGCTGGCGCCGCGGGGGTGACTCCGCGCCGCCCGCGGAGCGGGAACGATCCGCGTGAGTCGTTCGTCACACGGGCGGGATGATCACCGCTCCGGGAAGACCGGGGAGCGGGACACGGGGCGCCCTCCCTCTGTCGTTTCGCGCGTCGGCATGACAGCATCCACCGGGCGACCATATGTTACTGACGATTAATCAACGGGGGTGCGAGTCATGGAGACGGCCAAGCGCGGGTTGCTCACGACGGCTGTGACCGTGGTCTGCGCGGTCACCGTACTGGCCCTGCCCGGTACGGCGTTCGCGGCTCCCGCTCCCCCGCCGTCCCCGGGCACGACCGCGAGCGTCACCGTGGTCGCCGACCAGGACAAGGAGCTCGAAGCCGTACGCGAGAAGCTCGACAAGCTCTACCGCGCGGCGGCCGTCGCCACCGAGGAGTACAACGCCGCCGAGGAGAAGGCGCGGCAGCAGTCCGCCCAGATCGTCCGGCTGGCGAAGAAGATCGTCGAGGGCCGGGAGAGACTCGCCGAGCTGAAGACCCGCGCGGGCGCGGCGGCCGCCGCCCAGTACCGCGGCGGCGGGCTTCCGCCCGAGGCCCACCTGATGCTGAGCGACGACCCGCAGGATTTCCTCGACGGCGCGGGCCGGGTGCGCCAGGGCGAGCACGCGACCAGGGGCCTGCTCGGGGAAATGACCCGCACCCAGCAGGACTTGGAGCAGTACGCGCAGGACGCCGAAGCGCAGATGACGAAGCTGGAGGCGGGCCGCAAGGCCAAGGCCGAGGCGCAGAAGAAGATCGAGGCGCGGATCGAGGCGGCCGAGAAGGTCGAGTCCGAACTGGAGCAGGTGGAGAAGGAGCGCCTGGCCCTGCTGGAGAAGCGGGCCGCCGCCGAGGCGCAGGCCTCGTGGCTGGGCTCCGGCATCCTCGACGAGATCAGGGGCAAGGCGACGGAGCAGGGCGCGAAGGCCGTCGCGTACGCCACCGCCCAGATCGGCAAGCCCTACCAGTGGGGCGCCGAGGGGCCGAACACGTACGACTGCTCCGGGCTGACCTCACAGGCCTGGATCTCGGCCGGGCGGAGCATGCCGCGCACCTCGCAGGCGCAGTGGGAGCAGCTCCGGCGCGTCGACATCAAGGACATGCGGCCCGGTGACCTCGTCATCTACTTCGACGACGCCAGCCACGTGGGGATGTACGTCGGGGACGGCATGATGGTGCACGCCCCGCGCCCGGGGCGGACGGTGACGCTCGCGGGGGCCGGATCGATGCCGATCCTCGGGGTGGTACGGCCGGACGCGGACGCGAACTGAGCGGTTCGCGCCCTCCCGGCCGGCCGCTCAACACCCCGGTGACATGCGCCACGTGACCCAGTACACGTCGATCTTTCCACCAAACCTCCTGCGGACGTGACGTTCGTCATTCCCGCGGCGTCCTCAGGCTGTCCAACTGCGGTAGCAAACGCGGCATATGACGGGGGCCGACGGCGGAGCGGCGTGGTTCACACCATTCCGCTGCGGCGCCGTCAGCCGCTATGGTCCCCGTTCGAAGGGGGCATCCCCTGCTCGCGCCCCGAGGTGGGAGCAGGACACAGGCCTACGGCCGAAGCCCCCACCGTGCCCTCGGGGGGAGGGAAGGAACCCGCAACAATGCCCGCACCCGTACCGCGGCAGAGAGCGATCCCGGCCGTGGAAGGTGGTCAGGCGCCGACCGCCGCACCGAACGGCGGCTCCGCCCAGGACTCCCCGGAGGCCGGGGTGACGGCCCCGCGCGCGACGGCCCCGTCCGAGCACACGGCGGACCCGGCCGGCACCGCGCCGGACCGGGCCGAGACGGCCGCCCACACCAACCTCACACTGCTGCTGATCGAGGACGACCCCGGCGGGTCGCCGATCGTGCCGGAGCTGCTCGACCAGTCCGGCAAGCCGATCCGCGTCCGCACCGCCCGCAACCTCACCGAGGCCGAGCGGCTGCTGACCGACGACGTCCACTGCATCCTGCTGGACCTCGCGCTGCCCGCGCCCGGCCGGGCGGGCGGCGGTGACGACGAGCTCGCCGTACTCAAGCACGTCCTGGAGCTCGCGCCCCGGCACGCCGTCCTCGCGCTCACCGGCGCCGACGACACCGAGCGCGGCGCCGAGGCCGTACGGGTGGGCGCCCAGGACTACCTCGTCCGCGACGAGCTGGACGGCCGGCTGCTGAGCCGGGCGATCCGGTACGCGGTGGAGCGCAAGCGGTCCGACTCCGCCGAGCGGCGGCTCGCCGAGGGCCGCGTGCGCGCCCAGGAGAACCGCCGGCTGGAACGCGGCCTGCTGCCCACCCCGCTGCTGGACGGCTCCCCGCTGCGGTTCGCCGCCCGCTACCGCCCCGGCCGCTCCCGCGCCCTGCTCGGCGGGGACTTCTACGACGTCGTCCGCACCCCGGACGGCACCGTGCACGCCATGATCGGCGACGTCTGCGGGCACGGCCCGGACGAGGCCGCGCTCGGTGTGGAGCTGCGCATCGCCTGGCGCGCGCTGACCCTGGCGGGACTGTGCGGGGACCAGCTGCTGGGCACGCTGCAGCAGGTGCTGGAGCACGAGCGGTCGGACGACGAGATCTTCGCGACCCTGTGCACGGTGGACATCGCGCCGGACGGCCGCCGGGCGGGCCTGTGCCTGGCCGGCCACCCGTCGCCGCTGCTCGCCCGCCCCGGGCACCCCGCGCGGCTGCTGCCGTACGACAACAACGGCCCGG
>NZ_NCTE01000847.1 GCF_002114215.1 Streptomyces sp. 13-12-16
GGGCGGTGTGCTGCTGGTCGCCGCGGTGGTCCTGTGGCGCGGCCGCCGCACCCGCCACTACGACGAGGCCTGAACCCCGGCCGCGTCACCCGCGGCGGCCCCGGTGTCCCCGGTGAAGACGGACACCGCCGCCCGCGCCGCGGCCTCGGTCAGCGCGATCCCCTCCTCCTGGGTCGCGCTGCCCCGCGACAGCACCGCCACCAGGTAGCCGTGGCCGCCCGCCGTCACCCGCCCGATGCTGTTGATCACCCACAGCCCGGTGGTGCTCCGTCGCAGCCAGCCGTTCTTCAACGCCCACTCCGCACCGTCGGCCGCCGCCGACACACCCCACCGCTGCCCCACGGCGATCCGCTCCATCAGCTCCCGCACGTACGCCCGTGAGGCCTCGTCCAGCTCCGAACCCTCCGCGTCGAACACCTGCCGCAGCAGCGTGATCTGGTCGGCCGCCGTGGTCTGCGTCAGCCCCCACAGCGGGCCGTCCCCGCCCGCCGTCCCCGTCAGCCCGAACCGCTCGTTCGCGGCGTCGAGCCCGTCCGCCGTCCCGATCGCCCGCCACAGCGCCGACGTGGAGTCGTTGTCACTGTTCTCGACCATGGCGGCGGCGTACGCCCTCTCCTCGGCGGTCAGCGTCCGCCCCGCGTCCTGCGCCTGGAGCAGCAGCGCCGCCAGGACGTCGACCTTGACGATGCTCGCCGTGTCGAAGACTCCCTCCCCGTACGAGGCGCCCTCCCCGGAGTCCGGGTCGAGCACCGCCACCGACACCTCGGCGCCGTCCGCCACCCCCACCGATCCCATGGCCGCCGCCAGCAACGCGTCCCGGTCCACCGCCGTTTCCTCCCCTCCGCTCGCCCGCGAGGCCGACGAGGATACGGCTTCCGCCGCCCGCGGGTGCGCCCACGAGGTCATGTACATCGCCCCCGCCGCCGTACCGCACCCGACGGTGACCAGGGCGAGGGCGAGGAGGACCAGGGCACGGCGCCGGGACCGGCGGGCACGACGGCGCCGCCGCGGTCTGCTGGAGGAGTCCATGGCCGCGATGGTCGGGGCGGCGGCTGTGCGGACCGTTGGACGGGGCTGAGAGCCGGCTCAGATCTCGGTGAGAGGCCGGTGAGGAACGCCGTCCACCCCCCGATAGGGTCGGTGACCGTGGCGAACAAGAACATTCCCGACTCCCCGTTCCGCGACGACGACGGCACCGCCGACCCCCGGCTGAGCGCCGCGCTCGCCGCCTGGGCCGAGGACGGCAACGCCGTCGGCCCCGTCCTGGAGGCCCTCAAGGGCGCCCGGCTGCTCGTCCCCGTCGTGGCCATCCTCGGGGAGGTCGAGGAGGACGAGAACGGAATGCGCCGCGAGAAGACCAGCGACATGGCCGTACCGACCCTGAAGGCCGGCGGGCGCACCGCCCTGCCCGCCTTCACGTCCACCGAGTCGCTCGCCCGCTGGGACCCGGCGGCCCGTCCCGTCGCCGTACCGCTGCACCAGGCCCTGCAGGCCGCCGCGCACGAGAAGGCGGACACGGTCGTCCTGGACCTGGCCGGGCCCGTGCCCTTCGAACTGACCGGCCCCGCGCTGCTCGCCCTCGCCGAGGGCCGTACCAGCACCGCCCCGCTCGCCGACCCGGCCGTCGTCGAGGCCGTACGGGCCGCCGTCGCCGCGGAGCC
>NZ_NCTE01000848.1 GCF_002114215.1 Streptomyces sp. 13-12-16
GCCCGACACCTGACGAACGCGCGGGCGCGATCGGCCGAGCGGGCGTCAGGGCCGTACGGCGGCCGGCGCGCCGGCCGCCCCGCGGTCACCCGAGCGGCCAGCCGGTGTAGCCCTCGGCGAGGTACGCGCGGCCGGCGTCCGACTCGACGACCGAGCGCAGCTCGCCGATCTGGCGCAGGTGGTCGAAGTCGCTCGCCCCGGGCTGCAGATGCAGCATGCTCGTCATCCACCAGGAGAAGTGCTGCGCCTTCCAGATGCGCTTCCGGGCGGTGTCGGGGAAGGCGTCGAACAGGGACTCGTCCCCGTCGAGCAGCAGCGCGCGCAGCGCCTCGGTGAGGACGACGACATCGGCGACGGCGAGGTTCATGCCCTTGGCGCCGGTGGGCGGCACGGTGTGGGCCGCGTCGCCGACGAGCACCACCCGGCCCCGGCGCATCTCGTGCGCGACGAAGCTGCGGAAACGGAGCACGTCCCGCTGGAAGATCGGGCCCTCGTCGAGGGTGGTGCCGGGGACGCGCGACCGCAGGATCTCCCACAGCTGCTCCTCGGTGTACGCCCCGGTGTCGGTCGCCGGGTCGCACTGGAAGTACATGCGCTGCACACCGGGGCTGCGCTGACTGATGAGGGCGAAGCCGTTCGGCGAGTTGCTGTAGATCAGCTCCTCGGCGCTGGGCGGCGCCTCGCACAGGATGCCGAACCAGGCGAACGGGTACTCCCGGAAGTAGCCGCCGTGCGTGCCCGTGACGGCCTCGCGGGCCACGCCGCGGGAGCCGTCCGCGCCGATGACGACATCGGCCTCGATCTCGACGGTGCCGCCCCCGGCGTCCTTGGCCACGACGCGCGGCCGGTCCGTCTCCGCGTCCTCCACGCGCTCGGCGGTCACTCCGAAACGGAGGTCCTGGCCGGCGGCGAGGCGGGCGGCGACCAGGTCCTTCAGCACCTCGTGCTGCGGATAGAGCCACACCGCCCGGCCGACGGTCGCGGCGAAGTCGATCCGGTGGCCCTCGCCGTCGAAGCGCAGCTCTATGCCCTCGTGCTTCCGCCCGGCCGTGAGGACCCGGTCCGAGGCCCCCGTCTCGCTGAGGATCTCGACGGTGCCCTGCTCCAGGATGCCGGCCCGGATGGTGGTCTCGATCTCCTCGCGGCTGCGGGAGTCGATGACGACCGACTCGATGCCGTGGCGGCCGAGCAGATGGGACAGCAGCAGGCCGGCGGGGCCTGCTCCGATGACGGCGACTCGGGTGCGTACGGGCATGTCGTCTCCTTCGACGGCCGACGGGGTGGCAGGGAGTCTGGCGCCGGTCCGCCCCCGTTGACGACGGACCTTCCCATTGAACGGGAAGCGGATCTCCTCGACGCGCGGCCCGGCCGGTGGCTACGGGCGGCGCGCGCCGAGCGCCGCCGAGATGCCCGCGGCGGCGGAGCGCAGCACCTCGGCCACGGGACCGGTCGGCGTGTCACGGGGGAGTACGACCGACAGCGCGGCGATCACCCGCCCGCGCCCCTCGCGCACCGGCACGGCGACGCCCGTGGAGACGGCCTCGACCGTTCCCGGAGCCACGACCACGCCGTCACGCCGGATGCCGGCCAGGACGCGGCGCAGCAGCGCCGGGTCGGTCACGGTCTGCGGGGACACCGCCGCCAGCGGCCCGGCGAGGACCCGCTCGCGCAGCTCCTCCGGGCCGTGGGCGAGCAGGACCAGCCCCGACGACGAGGCGTGCAGGGGCAGCCGCCCGGCGATCCGGGTGATGTTCGCGCCCGCGTGCGGATGGGACAGACGCTCCACGAAGAGGGTCTCGCCGTTCTCCAGCACCGCGAGCTGGGTGTGCTCCCGGACCCGGGCCTGCACCCGTTCCATGAACGGCAGCGCCGCCTGCCGCAGGCGCAGGGCGTGGGAGCCGCGCAGCGCCAGCTCCCACAGCCGCATGCCCAGCCGTACCCGCTGCTCCTCGTCCCGTTCCAGCAGTCCGCACTCCACGAGATCGGCCACGATCCGGTGCGCCGTGGACGACGGCAGCCTCGCGCGCCGGCCGATCTCCGACGCCGTCTGCACGGTCCGGTCGGTGTCGAACGTCTCGAGGACGCGGACGATCCGCTCGGTGACCGTCTCCCCGGACCGTGAGTTCGCCATCGTCCGTCCTTCCGGGCTGGTTCGCGGCACCCCGCCGTGACGAGTATCGGGGCGGCGTTCCCCCACCGTCGGGCGGTGCCCTCCCACGGCAGGGCACCGGGGACGGACTTCACGCCGCCACCCGCCGGACGGAGCCGGACGGAGGGAATTTTGCATGACGTGCATCTTTGCATAGCATGCAAGGTATGTCGGAGAAGGGTGCCGCGCAGGGCGGGCTGCGGGAGCGGAAGAAGCGGGCCACGCGTGCCGCTCTCGCCGAGGCCGCCGTACGGCTGGCCGCCGAGCACGGTGCGGAGAAGGTCACCGTCGAGGCGATCAGCGCGGCGGCCGGGGTGTCCGTGCGGACCTTCTTCAACTACTTCGACACCCGCGACGACGCCTTCGTCGTGATCGACGCGGACGCGGGCGCCCGGATGCGGCAGGCCGTGCTCGACGCGCCGGCCGCGCTCTCCCCGCTCCAGGCCCTGCGCGAGGCCCTGGCCGCGGAACTCGCCGAGGCGGAGCAGCAGCACGAACTGTGGCGGCTGCACGCCCAGGTGGTGCACGCCTCGCCGCACCTGCTGGTCCGTACGCTCGGCGCGCACATGGCGGACGAGACCGGACTGGCCGAGGCCGTCGCCGCGCGCATCCGCGCCGGCGGGCCGACGGCATCCGTGTCCCCGCCCG
>NZ_NCTE01000849.1 GCF_002114215.1 Streptomyces sp. 13-12-16
GCTCGTCGTCGCGGGAGACCGCGCGACGGGCGTCGTCACGGCCGACGGCACCGAGCTGGGCGCCGGGCAGGTGGTGCTCGCCGCGGGCAGCCTCAGCGGGCGGCTCGCGGGCGTCCCGGCGGACGTACTGCCCCCCGTGCGTCCCGTGAAGGGGCAGGTGGTGCGGCTGACGATGCCCGTGCGGCACGGTCCCTTCCTGAACCGGACCGTGCGGGCCGTGGTGCGCGGCAGCCATGTCTACCTGGTGCCGCGCGAGAACGGCGAGCTGGTGATCGGGGCGACCAGCGAGGAGATGGGCTGGGACACCACCGTGACCGCGGGCGGCGTGTACGAGCTGCTGCGTGACGCCCACGAGCTGGTCCCCGGCATCACCGAGCTGCCGCTGACCGAGACCCTGGCCGGACTGCGCCCCGCCTCCCCCGACAACGCGCCGCTGCTCGGCCCGACGGAGCTCGAGGGGCTGCTGCTCGCCACCGGCCACTACCGCAACGGCGTCCTGCTGACGCCGGTCACCGGCGACGCCATGGCGGAGGCCCTGACCACCGGCGCCCTGCCGGAGGTGGCCCGTCCGTTCACCCCCCGGCGCTTCGGCGCCGCCGTCCGCACGGAGCAGCCCGCATGAACATCTCGGTCAACGGGGAGCGCCGGGAGTTCGCGCCCGGCACCGCTCTCGACCTCGTCGTGAAGTCACTCACCGCGGCCCCCTCGGGGGTGGCCGCCGCCCTCAACGAAACCGTCGTTCCGCGCGCGCAGTGGCCCGCCACGCCCCTCAGCGAGGGTGACCGCGTGGAAGTCCTGACCGCCGTCCAGGGAGGCTGACCATGGCCGACGATCCGTTCCTCCTCGGTGGTACGTCCTTCACGTCCCGCCTGATCATGGGCACCGGCGGGGCGCCGAGCCTCGACGTGCTGGAGCGGGCGCTGGTGGCGTCCGGGACGGAGCTGACGACCGTCGCGATGCGGCGGGTGGACCCCTCGGTGCACGGGTCCGTGCTGTCGGTGCTGGAGAAGCTGGGCATCCGGGTGCTGCCGAACACGGCGGGGTGCTTCACCGCCGGGGAGGCCGTGCTCACCGCGCGCCTCGCGCGGGAGGCGCTCGGCACTGACCTGGTCAAGCTGGAGGTCATCGCCGACGAACGGACGCTGCTGCCGGACCCGATCGAGCTGCTGGACGCGGCGGAGACGCTGGTCGACGACGGGTTCACGGTGCTGCCGTACACGAACGACGATCCGGTGCTGGCGCGGAAGCTGGAGGAGGTGGGGTGTGCGGCGATCATGCCGTTGGGGTCGCCGATCGGGTCGGGGCTGGGGATCCGGAATCCGCACAACTTCGAGTTGATCGTGGAGCGGGCGGGGGTGCCGGTGATCCTCGACGCGGGGGCGGGGACCGCGTCCGACGCGGCGCTGGCGATGGAGCTGGGGTGTGCGGGGGTGATGCTGGCGTCGGCGGTCACCCGGGCGCAGGAGCCGGTGCTGATGGCTTCCGCGATGCGGTGTGCGGTGGAGGCGGGGCGGCTGGCCCGGCTGGCGGGGCGGATTCCCCGGCGGTGGTTCGCCGAGGCGTCGTCTCCTGCGGAGGGCATGGCCGTGCTGGATCCCGAGCGGCCTGCTTTCTAGGCGCTGCTCGCTGGGGCCGGGCGGGGGTGGGTTTCGCTCGCCGACGCTCACAGGGTGCCTCCCCACTCTCGGCTTCTCCCCCACTCTCGGCTTCGCTCGAGCGGGGGGGACCCCATGAGCGGGAGGTACCCCCGCCGCCCACCCTCCCCCATCGCCCTGGGGGTACCTCCCAGGCCCTTGAGGCACTGGGGGAGGCACGACTGCCCGCGGTTGCGACGGCGTGGTTGTCCGCGGTCACGTATCGGGGCGGTGCACGTCACAGGTCCGCTTCAACGGAGGGCGAAGCGGACAGGGGTGTCGGTGGGGGCTCGTAGACTCGGGGCGTGGATACGACCCTTCAGGACCCCCTGGTCGGGCAGCTGCTCGACGGCCGGTATCGCGTCGAGGCGCGGATCGCGGTCGGCGGGATGGCCACGGTCTACCGGGCCGTGGACACCCGTCTGGACCGCATCCTCGCGCTCAAGGTGATGCACCCCTCCCTCGCGGCCGACGGCTCGTTCGTCGAGCGGTTCATCCGCGAGGCGAAGTCGGTCGCCCGGCTGGCCCACCCGAACGTGGTGCAGGTCTTCGACCAGGGCACCGACGGGGCGTACGTCTACCTGGCGATGGAGTACATCGCCGGCTGCACCCTGCGCGACGTGCTGCGCGAGCGCGGTGCGCTCCAGCCGCGCGCCGCGCTGGACATCCTGGAGCCGGTGCTGGCCGCGCTCGGCGCCGCGCACCGGGCCGGGTTCGTGCACCGGGACATGAAGCCCGAGAACGTGCTGATAGGGGACGACGGCCGGGTCAAGGTCGCCGACTTCGGGCTGGTCCGCGCCGTGGACTCGGTGACGAACACCACGGGCACCGTGCTGGGCACGGTCTCGTACCTGGCCCCCGAGCAGATCGAGAACGGCGTCGCCGACCCCCGCGTGGACGTCTACGCCTGCGGCATCCTGCTCTACGAGATGCTGACCGGCGAGAAGCCGCACGACGGCGACTCACCGGCGATCGTGCTCTACAAGCACCTGCACGACGACGTGCCGGCCCCGTCGGCCGCCGTGCCGGGCATGGCGTACGAGCTGGACGAGCTGGTCGCGTCGGCGACCGCCCGCAACCCCGAGGTCCGCCCGCACGACGCGGTGGCGCTGCTCGCGCAGGCCCGCGCGGGGCGCGGCCGGCTCACCGACGAGCAGCTCGACGCGGTGCCGCCGCAGGCGCTGACGTCGGAGCACGACAACGCCGAGGA
>NZ_NCTE01000850.1 GCF_002114215.1 Streptomyces sp. 13-12-16
GGCGGGGAAGGTGGGGTCATGTGCGGACGCTAAGGGGGCCGGTGCGTGGCGAACCGTTCCGCCCGGTGGGCCTTCCCACGATCGGGCGACGCGCGCTCCGGCGCTGTCCGGGGGTGGGTCGCGCGGCCCGGCGCCCACGGGGTGCCGTCGCGCCCGCCCTCCCGGGCCCTTGAGGCACCGGAGGAGGCACGACCGCCCGCGGGAGCGGGGGATGACCGCGCCGCTCAGACCCCCGGGACCCCCACGCCCTCCATCAGTCCCGTGACCTCCGTGCCGGACGGGGTCAGGAGGAAGACGTTGCGGTCGACCCGGTGCATGCCGCTGGCCAGGCCGAAGACGACGCCCGTGCTGAAGTCCAGGACCCGTTTGGCGGTCTCGGTCTCCGCGCCGGTCAGGTCGAGCAGGACCGGTATCCCGGACATCAGTGTCTCGGCGACGTCGCGGGCGTCCGCGAACACGTTCACGCGCAGGACGACGAAGCGGCGGCGCGCCTCCGTCGGCGCCTCGGGCAAGGCGCGGTGGCCCACCGCGGACGGCCACGCGTCGCGGCCCCGCAGCGGAACGACCTGGGCGAGCCCCTCCCACTGTTCGTCGGTGACATCGTGGCTGTTCACCGGCATGCTCCGTCCCCTGTCGCGCTGACTGTCTGCATCGGGCAATTCTTACTCATGGTCACCCGTTCGGCCCAATAACGACACGCTCCGCCATCGCGGGGCGTGCACACAGTGACGCTTGCCCCGGACGCCCACGGGTACGCGGCGCGCCGCCGAGGACCGTGCCGTTCGCGGAGGGGTCCTTCGCAGCGGGCCGGATCCGCCCGGCCCGCCGGGGGCGGCACCCCCCGGGGGACGGGAAGGGGCGGCGGGGGCGGAACACTCGTTGACCCGCGCCGCCCGGGCCGGTTGCATGGGCGCATGGCTGGTGAGGGGAACGGTGTCGTGGGACCGGTGCGTGAGTTCGAGACGCAGAAGGACTGGGAGGCGTGGCTGGAGGAGCACCAGGGGGACGTCGACGGGGTGTGGCTGAGGATTCCGAAGAAGGGGTCCGGGATCGCCGGGGTCGACTACGCGACCGCCCTGGAGTCGGCGCTGTGCTACGGCTGGATCGACGGGCACAAGAAGGGGCTGGACGACACCCACTGGCTCCAGCGGTTCACCCCGCGGCGGGCGCGCAGCCGGTGGTCGGCGATCAACCGGCAGAAGGCCCTCGACCTCATCGAGCAGGGGCGTATGCGGCCGTCCGGGCTGCGCGAGGTGGAGCGGGCGCGGGCGGACGGCCGCTGGGAGGCCGCGTACGCGAGCCAGAGCACGGCGACCGTCCCCGACGACCTGCGGGCCGCGCTGGACGCGGCGCCCGGAGCCGGTGACTTCTTCGGCACCCTCGACAGCCGCAACCGGTACGCGATCCTCCACCGGATCCAGGAGGCCAAGCGGCCCCAGACCCGGGCGGCCCGGATCGAGAAGTTCGTCGCCATGCTCGCCGAGGGGCGGAAGATCCACCCGTAGGCACGCCCACGGGCACCCCCGTGGGCGTGCCCGTGACGGCGGGTCAGCCCGCCAGCACCGCCTCCGCCGCCGCCACGCCGCAGACGCGG
>NZ_NCTE01000851.1 GCF_002114215.1 Streptomyces sp. 13-12-16
CGCACGCGGGATGCACGCGGGCGGCGGCCGCTTCGGGGTCGAAGCCCGCCAGCAGGGCGGTGCCCAGGGCCCCGCTTCCCGCGGGCACCTTGCGCGCGCCGGGCGTGAGCTGGGCGAGCAGCGCGCGGTCGCCGTCGTCGGCGACCGCGCCGTCCTCGACGACGGCGATCACCGTGGGGTATTCCAGCTGCCGGGCGAAGGTGTCGGCGACCGTGCGCCGGTCGGCCGGGGCGGCGGCGAGGCCCACGTCGGCGAGGTCGTCGCCGTCGGTCAGGTACGGCAGGACCAGGGCGGGGTCGACCACGGTGGCCACCCCGGTCAGCGCCAGCGGCGCGCCCTCGGACGCGATGACCGGGGCCATGCCGTGGGGTTCGACGGAGTCCCACAGTTCCACGACGGCCAGCCGGTGAGCGCCCGCTTCCGCGAGCCGGGTCAGTTCCGGGACGAGGTCCTCGCGCAGCGCGCAGCACGCGCAGTCGTTCACCAGGGGCGCGTCGCCGCTGCCGAGCAGGCCGTCGGCGTCGCGCACGGTCCGGCGCACCGAACCGTCGACGGCGGACGTCAGGTCGTGGTGCAGGGCGACCGCACCGGGCACCGCGCGCAGGACCTCGTCGACGGCCGCCCGGCGGGCGTCGGCGTGGAGTCCGGCGACGATCGCGACCGGCAGCCGCGCCCGGCCCGCGCTCATCGTTCGCTCCGTTCGCGTCCGTAGCGCCGCTCGAAGCGCTCGACCCGGCCCGCGGTGTCCAGGACGCGCTGGGTGCCGGTGTAGAAGGGGTGGCTCGCCGAGGAGATCTCGACGTCGATGACCGGGTAGGTGTTGCCGTCCTCCCACTCGACGGTCCGGTCACTCGTGGCCGTCGACCGGGTGAGGAAGGCGAAGCCGGCGGCCCGGTCGCGGAAGACGACGGGGCGGTACGGGGGGTGGATTCCGGGCTTCACGGTACTCAGCGCTCCTCACGGAAGTCGACGTGGCGCCCGGCGATCGGGTCGTACTTGCGCAGCGTCAGGCGGTCGGGGTCGTTACGGCGGTTCTTGCGGGTCACGTAGGTGTAGCCGGTGCCGGCGGTGGACCTCAGTTTGACGATCGGACGCAGTTCGTTACGGGCCATGGACCGCACTGTACACGGTATTGAATTTCATTTTCATCTAGCTGCTAGTCTGCCGCCATCGATCGACATCGAGGAGGAACTTTGTCCGCTCACTGCCAACTCACCGGTCGGCAGCCCGGCTTCGGGCACCAGATCTCGCACTCCCACCGGCGGAGCAAGCGCCGCTTCGACCCGAACATCCAGCGCAAGCGCTACTGGCTGCCGAGCGAAGGCCGCCATGTCCGGCTCACGCTCTCCGCCAAGGGCGTCAAGACGGTCGACGCGATCGGTGTCGAGGCCGCGGTCGCGCGCATCCGCGCCCGGGGAGGGAAGGTCTGATGGCGAAGAAGAGCAAGATCGCGAAGAACGAGCGGCGACGGCTCGTCGTGGCCCGCCACGCCGAACGCCGCGCCGAACTGAAGGCGATCATCTCGTCGGTCCGGACGTCCGACGAGGAACGTGCCGCCGCCCAGCGGGAACTGCGCCGGCAGCCCCGCGACGCCAGCGCCACCCGCGTACGCAACCGCGACTCCGTGGACGGCCGCCCCCGCGGTCATCTGCGCGCCTTCGGTCTGTCCCGCATCCGCCTGCGCGAGATGGCACACGCGGGCGAGCTTCCGGGGGTGACCAAGAGCAGTTGGTGATCCGCGCCCGGCCCGCGCCCGGTGTGCGGTGCCGGGTGGTTCAGTGGCCGTCCCGGTGCCCCTCGTGGGCGGCGTGCCGATGGCCGTCGTGCACATGGTCGACATGGCCGTCATGGGGCACGGCGACATGACCGCAGCCGGTTCCGTGCCGGTGTCCGTGGCCCTCGTGCGGCCGGGGCCCGGTGGTCACGCACTCGTCGATGTGTCCGTCGCGCACATGGTCGACGTGGTCGCCGCGTGGGACGGCGACGTGCCCGCGGCTCTCCTGGTGCCGGTGGTCGTGGCCCTCGTGGGTGCGGCGCTCGGCGGCGGGCGTCATGGCGTGCTCCCGGTGCGACGGTGACGGGTGGCCGCCCGGCCGCCGCCGGCAGCCGGCTCCCCGGGTCCTCCCCGGCGTCGGCCGGGTGCCGTTCGACGTCCGGTGTCCACACCGCCTCACAGCGCACCGGCTCACGGTCCACGACCGTCCGCGTCTCCGACACATCGTCGGTCCGCCCCGGAACGGCCCGCTTCGGCCGTCATCCGGAGAGCTCCGACGAACAACCACCGGCGAGGGCCGCGCGCTTGACCTGAACCGGACTTGAGCTTCTACGTTCGTTCGCAGCCGCGGGAACCGACCGGCGGTGTCTTCGGAGGAGGTCCGTCATGGCCGAGCACGCGGCCGGCACAGCAGACATCGGGATTCCCGACCGTTACCGCTACGCCGTGGTCCCGCACATCATGGTCGACGACGCCGCCGCGGCGATCGACTTCTACCGGCGGGCGTTCGGCGCCCGTGAGGACTTCAGGATCGACGCCCCGGGCGGCGGGATCCTGCACGCCGAGATCACCGTCGGGCGGTCGGCGCTGATGCTGGGCGACGCGAGTGTGGACGAGGCGGAGGCCGGGTCCTTCGCCGCGCCGTCCTCGCTCGGCGGGGGCACCTCCGTCACGCTGCACGTCTTCGTGCCGGACGTCGACGCTCTGGCGGAGCGCGCGGAGGCGGCCGGCGCCGAGATCCTCCAGCCGCCGACCGACATGTTCCACGGCGACCGCACCGTCATCCTCAAGGATCCCTCGGGCCACGTGTGGGTCTTCCTGACTCACCTGGAGGACGTCTCGGAGGAGGAGTTGCGGCGGCGCCTGGCCGCCGCCGGGTGAGGGCGGCCCGGGTTCACCCGCCGCCCGTGCGGCGGCGGGCGAAGTCCACGGTGCGGGTGAAGCAGTCCTCGACGTCCGCGTCGGTCAGGCCCACCCAGAGGTGGTCGCCGCCGTCGAGGAGGCGCAGGCCGGGTTCGTGGCCCGCCGCCCGCAGGGCTTCGGCGAGGCGGACGGACTGCCGGGCGGGGATCAGGACGTCGTCGGTGCCGTGCAGGATCAGGAAGGGCGGTGCCTGGGGGCCGGCGTGGGTGACCGGGCTGGCGTCGCGGGCCGCGTCGGGCCGCTCCGCCGGGGCGCCGCCGAGCAGCAGGGCCTCGAAGCCGGCCGGGTCGTGGGCGTCGTAGGCGCCCTCGGGGTGGTCCTCGGCGAGTGCGGGCAGGTCGGTGGGGGCGTACCAGGTGACGCAGCCGGCGACGGTGCCGGCGGGCCGGGGGAGGGCGGGCAG
>NZ_NCTE01000852.1 GCF_002114215.1 Streptomyces sp. 13-12-16
GCGGGGGTCGTCGTGCAGCAGCTCCGGCACGTCCGTGCGCAGGGCCGCCGCGCAGCTCGGTTCCAGGACCACCAGCGGGGCGTCCGTGGCCAGGACCGGTTCCAGGAGGTCGAGGGTGCGGCGCAACACCGCGCGGGCGCGGTCGAGCTGGCCCGTGGAGATGTACGTCAGGCCGCAGCAGACCCGGCCCCTGCGGGCCGTCAGCAGGGACAGGGCCGAGCGGCTGCGGGCGTCGCCCACCGGGCGGCTCCCCGGCCGCAGCGTGGGCGGCAGCACCACCCGCAGGCCCGCCGCCTCCAGCACGCGTACCGCCGCCCGGCCCACCGACGGCGACAGGTGCTCGGTGAACGTGTCCGGCCAGAGGACCACCGGTTTCCCCTCACCGGAGGGCCCGCCCCGCCTCCGCCACCACCGCGTGAACGTCTCCCCCGCCACCCGGGGGATCTCCCGCTCCCGCGCGATCCCGCCCAGCCGTTTCGCCACGTCCGCGAGCGGTCCCACCGAGGCGAGGGCGTTCACCGCCCCCGCCGACCTCGTCCGCGCCACCCAGCCCAGCCACACCGGCAGCCACCCCATCGCGTAGTGCGCGGCCGGGCGGCGACGGCCCGCGTAGTGGTGGTGCAGGAACTCCGCCTTGTACGTGGCCATGTCGACCTCGACCGGGCAGTCCGAGCGGCAGCCCTTGCAGGACAGGCACAGGTCCAGGGCGTCCCGTACCTCCGTGGAGCGCCAGCCGTCGGTCACCAGCTCGCCCGCGAGCATCTCGTGCAGCAGGCGGGCGCGCCCGCGCGTGGAGTGCCGTTCCTCGCCCGTCGCGCGGAACGACGGGCACATCACCGCAGACCCGGACACGGACGTCGTACGGCACTTGGCGACGCCCACGCAGCGCCGCACCGCCGCCGAGAAGTCGCCGCCGTCGGCGGGGTAGCCGAAGGCGACGTCGACCGGTTCGCGCGGGAGGACGGAGAAGCGGAGGCCGGTGTCCAGCGGCGCGGGGCGGACCAGCATGCCGGGGTTGAGGAGGTCGTCCGGGTCCCAGACGGCCTTCACGCGTTCGAAGAGGGCGACCGTCTCCGCGCCGTACATGCGCGGCAGCAGCTCCGCGCGGGCCCGGCCGTCGCCGTGCTCGCCGGAGAGCGAGCCGCCGTGCGCCACGACCAGATCGGCCAGGTCCTCCGAGAAGCGCCGGAAGCGGGCGACGCCCGGCCCGGTCAGCAGGTCGAAGTCGATGCGGACGTGGACGCAGCCGTCCCCGAAGTGCCCGTACGGCGTGCCGCGCAGCCCGTGGTCCGCCATGAGGGACCGGAAGTCGCGCAGGTACGCGCCGAGCCGGGCGGGCGGCACCGCGCAGTCCTCCCAGCCCGGCCAGGCCTCTGCTCCGTCCGGCATGCGCGTCGCCGTACCGCTCGCGTCCTCCCGGACGCGCCACAGCGCGCGTTGCCGCGCCGGGTCGGTGACCACCAGGGCGTCCACGACGTCCGCCGCGCGGACGATCGTCTCCGCACGCGCGCGTGCCTCCGCCTCCGTGTCCCCGCCGGTCTCCACGAACAGCCAGGCGCCCCCGC
>NZ_NCTE01000853.1 GCF_002114215.1 Streptomyces sp. 13-12-16
CACCGCTGCGCCGCCGACGCGTTGCACGTCCAGACCTGCACCTCCGTACCGTCCGCCGTACCCGCGTTGTCCACGTCCAGACACTTGCCGTTCACCCCCCTCACCTCACCCGAGCGCGGATCGGCCGGGGACCCGGTCTGCTTGATCCGGATGTTGCGGAAGGCCACGTCGTCGCCGTCGCCGTGGTTCTGGAGGCCTATGTGGCCCTGTGCCAGGCTGCGTGCCGGGTCGGTGTTGGTGAAGTCGTTGACCTTCCGGCCGTTGAGGAAGACCTCCAGCCGCTCCCCGGTGACGCGGATCTCGTACGTGTTCCACTCCCCCGGCGGATTCAGCGCCGCGTCGCGCGCGGCGAGGTCGGCCGACCGGAATCCGTACACGGCGCCCGTGGTGCGGTCGGCCGCGTCGGTGGCGTCGATCTGGATCTCGTAGCCGTTGTCCACCGCCGACCACGGGTCGTCGGACGCCGGGAAGCCCACGAAGACACCGGAGTTGTCGTCCCCGCTCGCCCTCCAGTCCAGTTTCAGGGAGTAGTCACCGGTGAACTCCTCGGCGTCGTACCAGAGGAGGCCCAGTCCGCCGTGCGAGGTGAGGGTGCCGTCGGCCAGGGCGAAGCCGCCCGGTCCCGCCTGCTTCCAGCCGGTCGTGCCGGTGCCGTCGAACAGGGGTGTGTAGCCGGTCTCCGGGCGGCAGTCGGCCTGGGTGGTGCCGGCGGCCCAGCGAATGCCTCCGAGCAGGTGCCGGCGGAAGGCGGGGTCGGCGTAGGACTCCTCGGTGTGACCGCCGCCGGTGTAGAAGGCGCGGCCGCCGGCGTACTCCTTGCACCAGGCGATCGGGTGGTCGCCGGACATGGAACCGCCGGAGTAGCTGGACTCGTCCAGCGAGGCCAGGACGTGGGCGGTGGTGCGGGGGTTGGTGCGGTAGTTGTACCACTCGTCGGTGCGCTGCCAGGTGCCGGCGAGGTGCGCGGTGGCGTCGTGGGCCCGGTCCTCGACCTCGACGGTCGCGGGCTGGACGGCGGGGTGGGACTGGAAGAGGGCGCCGGCCAGTCCCTCGTAGAAGGGCCAGTCGTACTCGGTGTCGGCGGCGGCGTGGATGCCGACGTATCCGCCGCCGGTGCCGAGGTACTGCTCGAAGGCGGTCTGCTGGGCGGGGCCCAGGACGTCTCCGGTGGTCGACAGGAAGACCACGGTCCGGTACTGCGCGAGGTTGGCGGTGGTGAAGGCCGCCGGGTCCTCGGTGGCGGTGACGGTGAAGTTGTTCGCCGCTCCGAGGTCGCGCAGGGCTGTGACGCCCTCGTCGATCGAGGAGTGGCGGAAGCCCGCCGTCCGGGAGAAGACGAGGATCCTGTACGCCGGGTCGGCCGCCGCGGTGGCCGTGCGGTCCGCGGTGTCGGGGGCCGCCGGTGCGGTGCCGGGCAGGGCCGCGGCCTGGGGTGTCAGGCAGAGCACGGCGCCGGCACACAGGCCGATCGCTGTCTTGAACAGGGTGCGCATCGTGGGTCGCCTCCTTTCTACGGCAGGGTCCACTTCTGGTTGGGGCCGGTGTGGCAGGTCCACAGGTGGACCGGCGTACCGTCGTTCCACGTACCGCCCGAGGCGTCCAGGCACTTGCCCGACTGCGGGTTGCGGACCGTACCGTCGGACCCGGCCGCCCA
>NZ_NCTE01000086.1 GCF_002114215.1 Streptomyces sp. 13-12-16
CGCCCGCTGCTGAACCTCGCCGCGGGCGCGCTGTTCGGCTCCCAGCTCGGCCTGGGCGCGGCGCTGGGCGGCACGGTGCTGGGCGCCGGGCTGGCCTTCTGCCTGGGGCGGGCGCTCGGCCAGGAGGCGCTCCGTCCGCTGCTGCGCGGACGCTGGCTGAAGGCCGCGGACGCCCAGCTCAGCCGGCACGGCTTCCGCTCGATGCTGGCGGCCCGGCTGTTCCCGGGCATCCCGTTCGCCGCCTCGAACTACTGCGCCGCCGTCTCCCGCATGGGCCTGCTGCCGTTCCTGCTGGCGACGGCGCTCGGGTCGGTCCCGAACACCGCCGCCTACGTGGTGGCCGGCGCCCGCGCGTCGACGCCGACGTCCCCGGCCTTCCTGATCGCGCTGGCCTGCATCGCCGTACCGGGCCTGGCGGGCGCGGCGGTGGCGTGGCGCAAGCGGCACCAGCTGCGCGGACGGTGAGCCGGCCGGCGGTGCGTCAGACCCGCTCCAGGACCATCGCGTTGGCGAGTCCGCCGGCCTCGCACATGGTCTGCAGGGCGTAACGGGCGCCGCGTTCGCGCATCGCGTGGACCAGGGTCGTCGTCAGCCGGGTGCCGCTGGCGCCGAGCGGATGGCCGAGGGCGATGGCGCCGCCGTGCACGTTGACCCGGGCCAGGTCGGCGCCGGTCTCCTGCTGCCAGGCCAGGACCACGCTGGAGAACGCCTCGTTGACCTCGAACAGGTCGATGTCGTCGAGCGACAGGGAGGCGCGGCGCAGCACCTTCTCGGTGGCCGGGACGACGCCGGTGAGCATCAGCAGCGGGTCGGATCCGGTGACGGCGAAGGTGTGCAGCCGGGCGAGCGGGCGCAGGCCGAGGCGGGCGGCGGTCTCGCCGGACGTGATGAGCACGGCGGAGGCGCCGTCGTTGACGGGGCTGGCGTTGCCCGCGGTGACGTTCCACTCGATCTGCGGGAAGCGCTCGGCGAAGACCGGGTCGTGGTAGGCGGACCGCAGGCCGGCCAGGGTCCCGGTCGTGCTGTCCGGCCGTACGCACTCGTCGAGGGCGACGCCGTCGAGCGGTGCGACCTCGGCGTCGAACAGTCCGGCGTTCCAGGCTTCGGCGGCCTTGCGGTGCGAGGAGACGGCGAAGGCGTCCATCTGCTCGCGGGTGATCGACCACTTGGCGGCGATGAGTTCGGCGCTGATGCCCTGCGGGACGAGCCCTTCCGGGTAGCGCTCGGCGACTCCGGGCCCGAAGGGGTCCTTGCCGGCCGGCACGTTGGACCACATCGGCACCCGGCTCATGGACTCCACGCCGCAGGCGACGACGAGGTCGTACGCGCCGGAGATGACGCCCTGTGCCGCGAAGTGCACGGCCTGCTGGGAGGAGCCGCACTGGCGGTCCACGGTGGTGGCCGGGACGGACTCCGGCAGGCCGGCGGAGAGGACGGCGTAGCGGGTGGTGTTCATGGCCTGCTCGCCGACCTGGTCGACGGTGCCGCCGATGACGTCGTCGATCAGCGCGGGGTCCACGCCGGAGCGCTCGACGAGGGTGCGCAGGGTGTGGGCGAGGAGTTCGACGGGGTGGACGTGGGCGAGGGCGCCCTGCGGCTTGCCCTTGCCGATGGGGGTGCGTACGGCTTCGACGACGACTGCGTCACGCATGGTGCGGGCCTCCTTGGCCGGGGCCGGTTCAGGACGACGTACCAGTGAGTAGGAAATCCGAACTCACCATAGCCCTGTGAGTTGGAAAAGCAAACCCTCCTCTAGACTCGGCCGTATGGCCGCCTCCAAAGACCCGCGTCCCTGTTCGATCGCCGACACGCTCGCGCTGGTCGGCGAGAAGTACTCCCTGCTCGTCCTGCGCGAGGTGTGCCTGGGCAACGGCCGCTTCGACCAGCTGGTGCGCAACATCGGCGCTCCGCGCGACATCCTGGCCACCCGGCTGCGGCGGCTGGTCGACGCCGGGATCCTGGCCAGGCACCCCTACAGCGAGCGTCCGCAGCGCTTCGAGTACCGGCCCACCCGGGCGGGGCTGGAACTGGAGCCCGTCCTGCTGACCCTCAAGGAGTGGGGCGACCGCCATCTGCACCAGGACGGTGACCTGCCCATGGTGCTCGAGCACGCCTGCGGCAACGAATTCGTCCCGGTCGTCACCTGCCGGGCCTGCGGCGACGAGGCGCGCCACGAGGACCTGACCTCGCATCCGCAGGCGCCGGGATGGACGGTGAGCGGCCCCACGGCGGCCTGAACCGTCGCTTTCCGCCAAGGGCGGGGCCGCGAAACCTCCTATGGCGGGACTGTTCATCTTGGGGCGCTACGCTTCCCCCTCGGCGCGCCCGATCATCGATCACCGCCCACGGCGGTGCGGTGCGCCGTCGCCCGTCCCACGATCGGCACTTGGACTCCGCTACCTCATGTCTTGGTTCGAATCACTCATCCTCGGACTCGTCCAGGGGCTGACCGAGTTCCTGCCCGTCTCCTCCAGCGCGCACCTGCGGCTGACCGCGGCCTTCTCCGGCTGGGAGGACCCGGGCGCGGCCTTCACCGCGATCACCCAGATCGGCACGGAGACCGCGGTCCTGATCTACTTCCGCAAGGACATCGGGCGGATCCTGTCGGCCTGGACCCGCTCGCTGACGGACAAGGAGATGCGCCGCGACCAGGACGCGCGCATGGGGTGGCTCGTCATCGTCGGCTCGATCCCGATCGGTGTGCTCGGGGTGACGCTCAAGGACCAGATCGAGGGGCCGTTCCGCGATCTGCGGCTCACCGCGGCGATGCTGATCGGCATGGGCATCGTGCTCGGCGTCGCCGACCGCCTCGCGGCGCGGAGCGAGAGCGGCGGTCGGCACCGCGTGGCCAAGCAGCGCAAGGAACTCAAGGACCTGAGCGTCAAGGACGGCCTGATCTACGGCGTCTGCCAGGCCATGGCCCTCATCCCGGGGGTCTCCCGCTCCGGCGCCACCATCAGCGGCGGCCTGTTCATGGGCTACCGGCGCGAGGCCGCGGCCCGCTACTCCTTCCTCCTCGCCATCCCCGCGGTGCTGGCCTCCGGGGCGTTCGAACTGAAGGACGCCGCGGAGGGCGGGCACGTCTCCTGGGGCCCGACGTTCTTCGCGACGGTGATCGCCTTCGTGACCGGGTACGCGGTGATCGCCTGGTTCATGAAGTTCATCTCCACCAAGAGCTTCATGCCGTTCGTCTGGTACCGCATCGCGCTCGGCGTCGTCATCATCGTGCTGGTCGCCATGGGCACGCTCAGCCCGCACGCGGCGGAGTCGGCGGGCTGAGCCCCGACGGGGAACACGCCTCACCGGCCGGGACGTGCCCCGGCGAGAACGTGACTCGGGCACGTGACCGAAGACATACGGTGCGCGTAGCCGTCCGGTAGCGCACTGTCAGTCCATGGCCCTAGGCTTGTCCGCATGTCCCCCGATTTAGTGACCCCTGGTTCCGCGCGGTCCGCCGCCGAGGTCAACGAGCAGATCCGCGCGCTGTGGCTGCGCGCGGGCGGGTCCCTGTCCGCCCAGGAGCGCGAGCAGTACGAACTGCTGGTGGTCGAGTGGGCGGCGGCGATCCGCGGCCGGGTCGTCAAGGCGGCCTGACCCTCCCCCTCCCCGCGCCGCGGCTCAGCGCCCGCCCGCCACTCTCAGCACCGTCCCCGTGGTGTACGAGGCCTCCGGCGACATCAGCCACGCCACGGCCGCCGCGATCTCCTCGGCCTGTCCCGCCCGCCGCAGCGGGATGCTCCCGGCCATCTCCCGGACACGGTCCGGAGCCCCCATCGCGGCATGCATCTCCGTGTCGATCAAGCCCGGAGCGACCCCGTTGACGCGGACGCCGTCCGGACCCAGCTCCTTGGCCAGACCGAGGGTGAGGGTGTCGACGGCTGCCTTGGTCGCCGCGTAGTGGACGTACTCGCCGGGGCTGCCCAGGGTGGCGGCCCCCGAGGAGATGTTCACGATCACGCCCTCGCCCCGGGGCGTCATGAGCTGCGCCGCCCGCCGCGAGCACAGCAGCGTGCCGATGAGGTTGACGTCGACGACCCGTCGCAGGGTGTCCGTCCCGACCTCGGTGAACCGTCCCAGCGGCCCCGTCACCGCCGCGTTGTTCACCAGCCCCGTCAGCGGCCCGAGCTCCCGCTCCGCCACCTCGAAGAGGTGGTCGACATCCGCTTCGGCGGACGTGTCCGCGCGCACGGTCACGGCCCGCACCCCGGCCGCCCGCACCCTCTCCGCCACGTCCTCGGCGGCCGCGGCGTCCCGGACGTAGTTCACCGCCACGTCGTGCCCCTCCGCCGCGAGCCGCAGACAGGTCGCGGCACCGATCCCCCGGCTGCCACCGGTGACCACCGTGACGAGACGCTTCATGAGTACCTCCAGGCGAAGAACGCGAAGACCGCGGGACGAAGATCCTCAGGCTCGCAGACGCGCGGGCACGTCGTCACCGAGGGGGCGCTCCCCGGACGCCTCCCGGCCGGTCCCCGCGGCCGGCACGCTCTCCCGGTCCTTCTCCGTGCCCGTCCGCAGCGGTGCGCCGTCCGCGGGAAGGACGGTCCGGTCCACGTCGAGCCGTGGTCACGGACCCCCCTCGGCCCCGCCCTCCTGGGCTTCGAGGAGTTCGTCGCCGTGCTCGACCACCCAGCGTCCGAGCGCCTTCATCGGCCCCTCGACCAGGCTCTGTCCCAAGCCGGTCAGGGCGTAGTCGACGCGTGGTGGCGCCTCGGCGTACGCGTGGCGCTCGACCAGTCCGTTCGCGAACAGACGGTGCAACGAGTCGGTCAGCACCTTGTCGCTGATGCCGCCGATCGCGGCGCGCAGCTCATGGCGCCGGCGCGGTCCCGCGCGAAGCGCCGCCAGCACAACGGGATCCCAGGTGTGGACGAAGAGATCGGTGGCCGCCCGCAGACGGCAATCGGCCACCAGCTCATGGCAGTGGGCGTCGTGATCGGTCATCTCGCCGCCCATCATCGCGCGCCGGTCACGCACCGATCGGTGCGTGACGCCTTCCTTACCGTGGCCGTCCGACCGGACCGCTACGGGAGAGGCACGGACGGATGCGCATCGGGATCCTGGGAACGGGGACGCTGGCGGCAGCCCTCGGCGAGGGCTGGGCACGTGCGGGGCACGAGGTGGCGATCGGCGGACGGTCGCGGGTCAAGGCGGAGGAGCTCGCCGAGCGGCTGGGCCGCGACGTGCTCGCCGTCGCGCCGCGCGAGGCGGTCACAGGACGCGACGCCGTGCTCCTCGCCGTGGCCTGGGACGGCGTCGAGGACATGCTGGAATCGGTGGGCGCGTCCGACGGCGTGCTGGAGGGGACGCCGTTGATCGACCCCACGAACGCCGTCACGCACGGCGTCGGCACTCTGCTCACCGGACACGGCGCATCGATGGCGGGACGGATCTCCGGGCTCGCTCCGGGGGCCCGGGTCGTGAAGGCGTTCCATCTCTTTCCCGCCGAGCGGTGGACGCGCCCGCCCGGTGGTGGCCGGCCACGGGTGACGGTGGCGATGTGCGGCGACGACGCGACGGCGTTGGACGTCGTCGGTGAACTGGTCCGTGACGTCGGCGGAGTCCCGGCGGTCCTGGGGACGCTGGGTCGCGTCCGCCAGTTGGAGGAGGTGGCGGGTTTCGTCATCGGCCTGGCCTTCGCGGGCTTCGACCCCGGCTCCGCCGTCCCTCACCTCCCCCCGCGCGACGGCTCGCGGGCGTAGGCGCGTGTGCGCACGCCGGGGCCCGTCATGAACCGGTTCGCGGGCACGGCGGGCCGGCGCGGCCCTGTGGGGAGGCCGGGCCGGACGCCGTCACGCGGAAGCCACCACCTCGCCGGCCATGATCTCGGGAGGGTCGGGAAGCAGTGACGCGAGGTTGTCCCGCACGAAGCCCGCGGCTCTCAGGATCGATTCCTCGGCGCCGGCCCGGTCCTGGAAGACGCTGGTCGAGACCATCACTCCGTCCCCGGCGTCGATCCAGTAGTAGGCCACGAAGCCTGCGACCTGTCGCATGAGCGGCACGAACCCCTCGTTCACGAGACGTGCCGCCTCGGCCGTGTCGGTCACTCCTTCGTACCGCCGGACTGCTGCGTACATCCCCAAGCTCCTCACGGCGTTCCGGACTCGTCCTCTGCCGGGACGTCGTACCCCTGCGCAGGCCGGCCGGCTCATGAAGCGTCCGGCAATCACCTGAAGGGCCACCTCGGGTGATCCGAACGGCGGCCGCCGGCCCGGACGCGGAGCCCTCCGCAGTCGCGCCACGAGACGGCCTCGACGCGAAGTGGCCGCTCTCCGGGGGCGGGCCCGGTGGACGGTGGCGGTGGGCCCGGCGCGGCGGGCGCGCGCCTCGGACTCCGGGTACTGATCGTTCGCGGCGTGCGGCCTCGGCCGCGCAGTGGGGCGAAGGCCGGTGAATATCCGCGCACGCCCCCTTGGCTGCGCACGTCCCATGGCCAACACTGAGCCGATGACGCAGCGTGTGGAGCTCGCGACCGTGAGGGACCGGCTGGCCGTGGACGGGCTCGTCACCGAGTACGCGGTGGCCGTGGACGACGGTGACTGGGAGGCGTACCGGGGGCTGTTCACACCGGACGGGCGGGCGGACTACCGCTCGGCCGGCGGCATCGAGGGCAGCGCCCGGGCGGTGGCCGGATGGCTGGCGGACCGTCTCGGGGGCTTTCCCGTGCGGCAGCACCTGATCGTCAACCGGCGGGTGCGGTTCGGGGTCTGGGAGCAGGACACCGGCGACACGGCCCAGGTGCAGGCCGACTACGTCAGTCCGATGGGCCGCACCGGGCAGGACGGCGCCTTCGCCGCTCCGGACTTCGTGTGCGGCGGCCGGTGCGCCTTCGCGATGCTGCGCACGGACGACGGCTGGCGGCTGAACGAGGTGGTCGTACGGGAGAAGTGGCGCCGCCCGCCCGACCGGCGGACGGCTCCCGTGAGCGGCTGACCCCGGCGTGCGCTGTCCCGGATCACCCAGGGGACGCACACTGGAGGCACCACGGGGTAGGGAGGCGCCTATGAAGACGCTCGGCCACTGGCTCACCTCCCCCTGGCGGCGCTCGACCGTCGCCGCGGTCGTGGGCGCCCTGCCCGTCCTGGCCTTTCCCGCCCCGTCCCTGTGGTGGTTCGCCTATGTCGCCCTGGTCCCGTGGGTGCTGCTGGCCCGTACCGCTCCCACGGGGAAACGGGCGGCCTGCGACGGCTGGTGGGGCGGGTTCGGCTTCATGCTGGCCATGCACCACTGGCTGCTGCCGAATCTGCACGTGTTCACGTTCGTCATCGCCGCCCTGCTGGGCGCGCTGTGGGCACCGTGGGGGTGGCTGGTGCGGCGGCTGCTCGGCGGGGTGCCGTCGCGCGGGCGGGTCGCGGCCGCGCTCGTCGTGGTGCCGTCGGGGTGGCTGACGATCGAACTCGTCCGCTCCTGGCAGGGGCTCGGTGGCCCCTGGGGCGTCCTCGGTGCGAGCCAGTGGCAGGTGGAGGCCGCGCTGCGACTGGCGTCGGTCGGGGGGACCTGGCTGCTCAGTTTCCTGGTGGTGGTCCTGAACGTCGCCGTGGCCGTGCTGGTCGCGGTCCGGCAGGCCCGGGTGCCCGCCCTGGCCGGGCTCGTCGCCACGGCCGCCGCCGCTTCCGCCGCCTGGGTCCTCTCGCCCCGGCCCGGCACCGACGACCGGGTGCGGATCGCGCTCGTGCAGCCGGGTGTCGTCGCCGGGCCCGACAGCCCGGACCGGCGTTTCGACCGCGAGGAGCAGCTCACGCGCGAGCTCGCCGGGCGGGACGTCGGTCTGATCGTCTGGGGCGAGAGCAGCGTCGGCTTCGACCTCGGGGACCGGCCCGACCTCGCGCGGCGGCTGGCCGCGCTGTCCCGCGAGACGGGCGCCGGACTCCTGGTCAACGTGGACGCCCGGCGGTCGGACAAGCCCGGTATCTACAAGAGCTCGGTACTGATCGGCCCGGACGGCCCGACCGGCGACCGGTACGACAAGATGCGGCTGGTCCCGTTCGGCGAGTACATCCCGGCCCGTTCCCTGCTGGGCTGGGCGACCTCCGTCGGCGAGGCGGCCGGCGAGGACCGACGGCAGGGCTCCGAGCAGGTGGTGATGGACACGGCGAACGGGCTGCGGATCGGCCCGATGGTGTGCTTCGAGTCCGCCTTCCCCGACATGAGCCGGCATCTCGCCGAGGACGGCGCCGATGTGCTGCTCGCCCAGTCCTCCACGTCGACGTTCCAGCAGAGCTGGGCGCCCGCGCAGCACGCCTCGCTCGGCGCGCTGCGTGCCGCCGAGACCGGCCGCCCGATGGTGCACGCGACCCTGACGGGCGTCTCCGCGGTGTACGGGCCGGGCGGGCGGCCCGTCGGCCCGCGGCTCGGCACGGACACCGCCGCCGCGCGGGTGTACGAGGTTCCGCTGGCGCACGGCACCACGCCCTACGTCCGCTTCGGCGACTGGCCGCTGTACGGGGCCCCCGTGATCCTCGCGGTCTGGGGCGTCACCGAGGTGCTGCGGGTCAGGCGGGGCGCTCGTGGATCCCTCGCAGCACCCGCTCGCACAGCTCATGGGTCGCCAGCGCGTCCCGGGCGCTGAGCACCTCGCCCGCGCGGACCGCGTCCAGGAAGGCGAGCACCGCCTGCTCGATGCCGCGCTGCCGCGACACCGGCACCCAGTCGCCGCGCCGGCGCACGGTGGGCTGCCCCTTGTGGTCGATCACCTCGGCGAGGTTGACCACCTGACGCTTGGTGTCCTGCCCGGAGACCTCCAGGATCTCCTCGGCCGAGCCGCTGAGCCGGTTCATCACGCCGAGCGCGGTGAAGCCGTCCCCGGAGAGCTGGAGCACCACGTGGTGCAGCAGCCCGTCCTCGGTGCGGGCGCGCACGGTCACGTCGTCGACCGTGCCGGGCACCAGGAAGCGCAGGGTGTCGACGACGTGGATGAAGTCGTCGAGGATCATCGTGCGGGGTTCCTCGGGCAGTCCGACGCGGTTCTTCTGCATGAGGATCAGCTCGCGCGGGTGATCGGCGCACTGGACGTAGCCGGGGGCGAAGCGCCGGTTGAAGCCGACGGCGAGGCTCGTGCCCCGTTCCTCGGCGAGCGCCACCAGCCGCTCGGAATCGGCGAGTTCGTAGGCGAGCGGCTTGTCGACGTACGTCGGCACGCCCGCCTCCAGGAGCCGGGTCACGATCTCGGGGTGGACCTCCGTGGGCGCGTGCACGAAGGCCGCGTCGAGGTCCTGGGCGATCAGGGAGCCGAGGTCCGCGTGGCGCCGCGCGGGCGGGAGGTGGAGGCCGTCGGCGACCCGGTCGAGGGTCGCGGGGGTGCGGGTCTGCAGGTGCAGTTCCACTCCGGGCTGGTGGGCGAGCACCGGAAGATAGGCCTTCTGCGCGATGTCACCGAGTCCGATGCAGCCGACCTTCACGGGGTGTTCTCCTCTAGCCATTGCCTTGCGTGGTGTGCTGCGAAGCATACGGCTGCTGCGGCGGGCACCAGCCTGCGATCGAGTCGAAGCCGCGCAGGAAGAGGGCCGGTCCGGCCTTCGACAGCGCGGCGACCGCGTTGTCGCGTACGGCGATGCCGACGCGGCTGGTCATCAGGTTGAAGCGGGCCACCCGCACGGCCCGGCGGGCGATCCCGGTGGTGCGGGGCAGCCGGGCCGCGGTGTAGGCGGGCAGGTCACCGGCGTGGTGGGCGAGGGTGATCGCGTCCTCGATGGCCTGGTTGCCGCCCTGGCCGAGGGTCGGCGGCATGGCGTGCGCGGCGTCGCCGACCAGGGCCACCCGGCCGTGGTGGTAGGCGGGCAGCGGCTCGGTGATGTGGTGGACGTCGTGGCGCAGTACGTCCTCGGGACGGACGGCGGCCAGTACGTCGGGGACCGGGGTGTGCCAGTCGCCGTAGAGCCGCAGCAGTTCGGCCCGCTCGTCGTCGGGGGCGCGCCCTCCGGCGGGGGCGACGGCGGCGGCGTAGGCGTAGACCCGGCCGTCCTTGAGCGGATGCGTGCCCCAGATGCGGCCCCGGCCCCAGGTCTCGTGGGAGGCGAACTCCACGCCGGGCAGCGGAATCACCACCCGCCAGGTGGTGAACCCGGCGTACACGGGCCCGGGGTGGCTTGGGAACAGCACGCGGCGCACGGCGGAGTGGATGCCGTCGGCCGCCACCACGAGGTCGGCCTCCAGTTCGCCCTCCGGGGTGCCGACGCGGGCCGGCCGGCCGGGGTCACCGGGGTCGAGGAGGCGGGCGTCGGCGGCCGTGCGGACGGCGTCCGACGGGAGCAGTGCGGCCAGGCGGCCGACGAGGGTGGCGCGGTGCAGCAGGACGAGGGGGCCGCCGAAGCGCTCGGTCGCCGCGGCGGCGCTGGTACGGGACAGCCACCTTCCGCCGGGCGCGCGCAGCCCTCCGTCGCCCTGCCAGGCGGACAGGGCCCGGATGTCGTCGCCGAGCCCGATGACGTCCAGCCCGCGCAGTGCGTTGGGTGCCAGGGAGATGGCCGCGCCGACGGGTTCCAGTGAGCCGGCCCGCTCCAGCACCGTCACCCGCACACCGCGCCGGTGCAGGGCGGCCGCCGCGGTCAGGCCGCCGATACCTCCACCGATGACGATCGCCCGCTCGAGACGTGCCATGACTCTCCTCCCACCGAAACTACATCTGTAGTGAGCTCCGGGGTCCAACGTACTACAGCCGTAGTGCGGCGGGTAGTTTGGCCTCCATGTCCGTACGCTCCGCAGGCGCCGCCCGTGCCGATCTCGTCGCCGACACCGCCCTCGCCCTGCTCGCCGGACGCGGGATGCGCGGGCTCACCCACCGGGCGGTCGACGAGGCGGCCGGCCTCCCCCAGGGGTCCACCTCGAACCTGGCGCGCACCCGGCAGGCCCTGCTGGAACTGGCGGTACGGCGGCTCGCCGAGCGGGAGGCACGGGTGCTCGCGCTGCACGAGATGCCCGACCCACGGGCCGGCGCCGGCTCCCTGGTGGACGCCCTGGCGCTGGCCGCCCACCGCGCGCTGACCGGCAACCGGGAGCTGACCCTCGCCCGCTACGAGCTGGCACTGGAAGCCACCCGCCGCCCCGAGCTGCGGGCGTACTTCGACGCGGCCGGCGCCCGGTTCCGCGATCGGCTGACAGCTCTCGTCACCGGACTCGGTTCCACGGATCCCGAGCGCCACTCGCTGTCGCTGATCGCCTGGGCGGACGGGCTGATGTTCTCCTGCGTGGCCGGTTCCTTCAGCGCGCGCGTGCCGAGCCTCGCGGAGGTGCGCTCGGATCTGGAAGAACTGCTGGCCGGAATGCTCGGGGCCGAAAAACCCTGGTGAAGTGGATCAGTTCCGGGCCAGGATGACGGCATGACGACCGAGCGCAGCGAACCCGCCAACGACGCCGACGAGCGCACCATGCTGGAGGGGTGGCTCGACCACCACCGCGACACCCTCGCCCGGAAGTGCGAGGGACTGACCGACGAGCAGCTGCGCACCGCGTCGGTGCCACCCTCGGACCTGTCCCTGATGGGCCTGGTGCGGCACATGTCGGAGGTGGAGCGCAGCTGGTTCCGCAGGGTGCTCGCGGACGAGGACGCCGGCCCCCTCTACTACGGCGAGGCCGACCCGGACGGCGAGTTCCACCTCACCGGGGCGGACACCTGGAAGGAGGCGTACGGCACCTGGCAGGCCGAGATCGCCGCCGCCCGGCGCAACGCGGCCGGTTTCGCCCTGGACGATCCCTCCCGGGGCCGTCACCGGTTCAGCGAGGACCCGTACAGCCTGCGCTGGATCTACACCCACATGATCGAGGAGTACGCGCGGCACAACGGCCACGCCGATCTGATCCGCGAACGGATCGACGGCGCCACCGGCGAATGACGTCACCCACGGCACCACCGGGGCCTCCGTACGGGGCGGGAGATCACCCGTGCGGGGCATGCTGTGCCCGTCCGGCCTCCCCGGGGCGGCCGGAGCCAGCAGAGTGGCGCGGGTGCATCGAACGACGACCACAGCAACGCTTCTGGTGACCGTGGCGGTCTCGGCCCTCTCGGGCTGCGTGACGGTCCACCGCCCCCTCGCGCCCGGACCGGCGACGGCACCGTCCCGGGGGTCGGAGCCACGTCCGGTGGGGGGCGACGAGACGGAGGTCGTGCAGGCACCGGCGCGCGAGGCCCTGGAGATGATCGGCCCGTCCCGGCCCTCGAAGACCCCCGCGCCCCCGTCGCGCCGCGCCGCTCCCGGGGCCACGCCGGAGCGGGACGCACCACCCGACGACCGGAACGGGCAGGCCCGGCGGGCCCGTCCGGGAACCGGCGGGAACGGCCGGCCGCGGCCTCCCGCGACGGACCTCCCCG
>NZ_NCTE01000854.1 GCF_002114215.1 Streptomyces sp. 13-12-16
CGGGCGGTCCAGCCGAGCCGTTCGGCCGCGAGGGCGGCCGACGCCACCGCGCGGGGCGCGTCGCCGGGGCGGCGGCCCTCGACGAGCGGGGCCCGGGTGTCGCCGGTGACCTCGCCGATGACCGTGATCAGCTCGCGCACCGAGACGCCCTCGCCGCGGCCGATGTTCACCGTCAGGTCTCCCGTCAGGTCCCCCTCGGACAGCCTTTGGGCCGCCGCCAGGTGCGCCTGGGCCAGATCGGCCACGTGGATGTAGTCACGGACGCACGTGCCGTCCGGCGTCGGGTAGTCGTCGCCGAAGATGCGCGGGGCCTCGTCGCGGGTGAGCCGGTCGAAGACCATCGGCACGATGTTGAAGACACCGGTGTCGGCCAGCTCCGGCACCGCCGCCCCCGCCACGTTGAAGTAGCGCAGGCACACCGTGTCGATGCCGTGCGCCCGGCCCGCCGCCCGGACCAGCCACTCGCCGGCGAGCTTGGTCTCGCCGTAGGGGTTCGCCGGGGCGCAGGGGGCGTCCTCCGTGATGAGGTCCACACCGGGATCGCCGTACACGGCCGCGGACGAGGAGAAGACGAAGCGTCCGATCCCGGCGTCGGCGACGGCGTCCAGGAGCGTCCCGAGGCCTCCCAGATTCTCCCGGTAGTACGTGGTCGGGTGCGCCACGGACTCGGCGGGCTGCTTGCGCGCGGCGAGGTGCACCACTCCCGTCACCCCGTGCTCCGCGCACACCCGCTTCAGCAGCTCGCCGTCCAGCGACGATCCCCTGACCAGCGGGACGTCGGCGGGCAGCCGCGCCGGCACCCCGGCCGAGAGGTCGTCCAGCGCCACGACCCGCTCTCCGGCACCGGTCATGGCCCGCGCCACATGTGCCCCGATGTAACCGGCCCCGCCGGTGATCAGCCATGTCATGGTCGCCCACCCTATGCCGAACGGACCCGGCAGCCCCCAATGTTCGGACCTGGGGCAAATGCCCGTTCTGATACGGCGGTTTGTGGGCCGGGCCCCGCATCACCGATGATGATCGCGGCGGAGGCGCGGGCGAACCATGCCGATCCGGCCGTCGAACAGGCGGTGAACACGGGCTTCCGGGCATCCGATAGCCTCTGCCGACATGCCGCCCGGAGGTACCGCACGGGCGCCTCATCGTGTACATGACCGGCGTCGACGCGTCGGCACCCAGGGAGTGAGATTCGGTTGTCGACCGCCATCCTCACCGGCCAGCCGGTCCCCGGTTCGTCACTCGAGGGCGACCTGCGCTCCCTCGGCTTCGACGTGCGGACCGCGTCCGGCATCGCCGAGGCCGGGACCCTGCTCGCCGGGGTGCCCGCGGGACAGCGGGTCGCCGTGGTCGACGCCCGCTTCGTGGGCCACGCGCACGCGCTGCGCCTCGGCCTCACCGACCCCCGCTTCCCGCTCTCCGCGATCCCCGGCGCCGTCACCGCCCAGCCGGCCGGCCGTCAGGCACTGATCCGCGCGATGGCCCGCGAGAGCTCCGCGGCCGACGCCGGACCG
>NZ_NCTE01000855.1 GCF_002114215.1 Streptomyces sp. 13-12-16
GTGACGGCCTCGGCCGCCAGAAGGCTTTCCGGCACTCGGATCACTGCGCGCACTCCGCCGTAGGGGGACACCGAACCGACGGAGACGGCGAAGCCGTACCGGGCGGCGAGCATGCCGCACACCGCGAACCCGAACCGGGGCGGGTCGCCGAGACCGGTGATGTCGACGGGGCCGTCGGCGGACAGCAGCGTCGCCGCCCGGTCCTTGGTCTCCTGGTCCATGCCCAGGCCGGCGTCGTCGACGATGAAGCACACACCCGTCGGCACGGCCTGGATGTTGACCTCGACCGGTGTACCCGGAGCGCTGTACGTGGTCGCGTTGTCCAGCAGCTCGGCCAGTACCACCGCCACCGGTTCGACGGCCTTGCTGGTGACGCCGACGCTCGCCTGCGCGTGGATGCTCACCCGGTTGAAGTCCTTGATGCGGCCCTGCGCGCTGCGGGCCACGTCGTAGACGGTCGCCACGCCCTCGCGCCGGCCCAGCCAGCCGCCGCACAGCACCGAGATGCCCTTGGCCCGGCGGCTGAACTGGCTGCCGGTGTGGTCCACCGACATCAGGTCCGCCAGCACCTCGGTGTCGTTGCCGTACTTCTGCAGCAGCCCGTCCAGCAGCAGTTGCTGCTCCTCGGCGAGCGACTGGAGCGTGCCCATCGCCGACTTCAGTACCGCCTTGGTCGACGACTCCGCGTCCGCCCGGACGTCCGCGAGGTCACCGCGGTGCTGGGTGTCCAGGGAGGCGATGTGCCCCTGGAGCTGGTCGATCCGGCCCTGGGAATGGCCCAGTTGCGTCTCCAGGTCCTTCCTCGTTCTTCGGAGCGCCAGATTGGTTCTCCGGGCCCGCTGCACTGCGAACACCGCAGCGACGAGCACCACAAGCAGGATCCACAGCAGCGGATCCCCGATCAATGACGTCATGAGACTCTCTTCAAGTCGCATCGCGCCGGGAGTGCGGCAGATCCGCGCATGCGTGGGACGGGTCCGGGCCGTCGAACGGCGCGGGCCTACGGCGGACCAAGCCTCAACTCCTCAGCGATGGGGCCTTAGAGACTGTCCCCCGTACGCGTTCATGACGCGCCGCCAGCCTGCTGAAAGTCCGATGATCTTATCAGCTCGGCCGCGGCAACCCGTCTGTCCCGGAGGTCACTTGGTGACCCTCACCAGACCCACACACCCTGCCGCCCCGGCGCCAACGGCACCTTGCGGCCGCGTGGACGGCACGGAAACGCGACGCCGACGCGCCGGTGGCCCTCGCGGACGGGCCCCCGGTCCCGCGGGCCGTCACCCCGTACCGAGGTCGCGCAGCATCCGCCGCTGGTGGCGGTGACCGACCGTCTCGTAGCCGACCACGGTGACGAACGGGGCGAGCATCACCACCAGCAGGCACACCGCCGTCCCCACCCCGGCGGCGGCGAGGAGCACCGCCGCGGCCAGGACCGCGAGGGTGAGCGAGATCAGCAGCAGATGGAACCTGTCCCCCGCGGACAGCAGCAGCGTGTGCAGCAGGTACACCATCAGCAGGTAGAGGCCGACCGGCAGCGCCAGCGACAGCACCACGGCGACACCGCCGATCCTCGCGTGGTGCTCCAGGTACAGGCCCGCCACGTGCAGCCCCGCGCCCGCGATGCCGATGAACAGCGGGATGTGACCGTAGCCGAAGAGGTACCCGCGCTGGCGCCGGTGGACCAGGACGGCGCCGAACGGGGTGGTGAAGTACACCCACCACATGCCGAAGGTCAGTCCCACACCGGCGACGACCAAGGCGACCGCGTTCGCGCTCCAGTCGGTCCCGGCCGCGCCGCCCAGGAGGTCACCGGACGAGGCGACGGTGCCGACGACGCCCTCGCCGAGCGTGATGATCGCGAACAGGCCGTACCGTTCCGCGACGTGGTGCGGGTGCCACGGCGTGCCGCCGGCCCGGCCCTGCGCGAGCAGCGGCAGGACCAGCTCCACGACCCCCAGCACGGCGAAGGCGGCGAACGCCACCGCGAGCGTCGGACTCGTGAACCCCACCACGATCCAGCCGAGCTGGACCAGCACGGTCCAGCGGATGTTCCGCGTCCCCACGTCGTGGAACGGGGGAGACTCGCGGGCCGCGCGCCACCACTGCAGCACCATGGCGACCCGCATCACGACGTACCCGATCACCATGGCGCGCAGCTCCAGGTGATCGCCCTCCCCGACCGAGTGGAACATCGCCGGCAGTCCGAGGGAGAACACGACGACACCGACCATCTGCACCATGGTCAGGACCCGGTAGTGCCAGTCGTCGGTGGCGAACGCGGAGGAGAACCAGCTGAAGCTGATCCAGGCGACGCTGATCGCGAACATCGCCAGGGTGAAGGCGCCGACGGCCTCCAGGGCGTGGCCCTCGGCGAGCATCTCGGCGAAGTGGGAGGCCGCGGTGCCCACCGCCACCACGAACGTCAGGTCGAACAGCAGCTCCAGGGGCGTGGCGGACCTGCCCGGTTCCTGCGGGTCACGGCCGGTCATCGGCTTCCGGCTGTGCGCCAGCCTGCCGCCGCCGGCCGGGCCGATGTGTTCGGGGTCACTCATGAGCAGCATGATGGCGCATGCGCACGGCGTCACCGCCGACATCGGCGGGCCCGGCCACCGGGATTCATCCGCGGCGCATCGGTGTCCGGGCCGGTGGCGGAGCGCTCCGGGTCCGGCGGTCCGCGTCCGCGCCGGAGCGTCCCGGCCCCCGGCGCGGACGCGGGCCGGGAGGCTACGGCTTGCGGGCGATCGCTCCGTACATCGCGATGTCCTCGTCGCGGATGCCCTGTTCACCGGTTCCGTCCGGGTGCCACTTGTGGACCTGGACGATGCCCGGCCCGACCAGGTCCAGGCCCTCGAAGAACTCGTGGGCCTCGTCGACGGTGCGCAGCCGCATCGGCATGCCGCGGGCCGCGTACTCGCGGGCCACCCGTCCCACCTCCTCGGGGGCGAAATCCGCGGTGCCGATCGTCATGGCCAGGTGGCTGCCCGGGGGGAGCGGCTCCAGCAGACGGCGGACGATGCCCACGGCGTCGTCCGCGTCGAGGACGAAGTGGACGATGGCGATGACCGTCAGGGCCACCGGCCGGTCCAGGTCGAGGGTCTCCCGCAGTTCGGGGGCGTCCAGGATGCTCGCCGGGTCGCGGAAGTCGGCCTCGATGTACGACGTCCTTCCCTCGGGTGTGCTGGCCAGGAGCCCCTGGGAGAGGGTGAGGACGATGGGGTCGTTGTCGACGTAGACCACGCGTGAGTCGGGAGCCACCGACTGGGCGATCTCGTGCAGGTTCGGGGAGGTGGGTATGCCGGTGCCGACGTCGAGGAACTGGCGCATCCCCGCTTCCTCGACGAGCCACCGGACCGCCCGGTTCATCCAGTCGCGGTTGGCGCGCATGTGGACGGGCAGGGCGGGCCACTCCCGGACCATGGCGTCGCCGGCCTCCTGGTCCGCCGGGTAGGAGTCCTTGCCGCCGAGGATGTAGTCGTAGATCCGCGCGGAGTGCGCGCTCCGGGTGTCGATGCGGTCGGCCGGCCATCCGTTCTCGGTCACCTTGGTGTCTCCTTCGCGGGTCGTGGTTCTGGGGCGGGGCGGGCGGCGCCGGTCAGAGGTCCTTGCGGATCCGGTCGAGCACGGCCTCGGTCCCGGTCGTGGGCGTCGCCTGGGCACCGGTCCGGTCGAGGGCCTCGCGGTACACCACGACGTCCTCGCCCTTGTCCAGGTAGACGGCGCCGACCAGGCCGTTGAGGTAGACGACGTCGGGCAGCTCGCGGGCCCGGAACCGGAAGAGCTGGAAGGACCCCGCACGCATGGCCGGGTGGGGGCCGCCGGCGAACGGCATGACCTGCAACGTCACCTGCGGCAGGCGGTGCAGTTCGATGAGGTGGCCGATCTGGGCCCGCATCACCTCCGGGCCCCCGACCGGCCAGCGGAGCACCGTCTCGTCCATCACCACCCACACCCGCGGTGGCGTCTCGCGGCTGAGCAGTTCCTGCCGGCGCATCCGCAGGGCGATCCGGCGCTCGGTGGCCTCCGCCGGGGCGTGCGGGTTGCCGGCGTTCAGCAGGGCGCGGGCGTACGCCTCCGTCTGCAGCAGCCCGTGGACGAACTGGCTCTCGTAGGCGCGGATCTGCAGGGCGGCCTGTTCCAGGCTGAGATAGGCGGCGAACCAGTCCGGCATGACATCGCGGTAGGTGTGCCACCAGCCCCGTTTGTTGGCCTCGCGGGCCGACTTCAGGAAGGTGTCGATCTCCTGCTGGTCGGTCACGCCGTAGACGCGGAGCAGCTTCTCGGCGTCGGCGAGCCTGAGCCGGGCCACCTTGGCGGCTTCCATCCGGCGGATCGTGGAGTGGCTGACCCCGATGGCGGTGCCCGCCTCCTCGTAGGTCAGACCGGCCCGGCCGCGTAACTCCTCGAGCTGTCTGCCGAGGATCATGCGCAGGACGGAAGGGGCACCGCCCCAGTCGGTCTCCGCGGTCACGCCGTGCCCCCTCACATCGGGTGTTCCGGGCTCACCGTCTCATGCGATCGCCCGGTACGGACACGTTCGATCACCCGATGACGGAAGCAGCATGCACGCGTCCGGTTGCAATTTTCAACTTGCCTGTTGCGAGCCGCCGTTGACGGGTGCCAGAGTGTCCGCACCGTACCCCGGCCCACTCAAGGGCCTTACTGTGCGGACCAGTTGACTGCGTCCGGTACATGACGGACCCCTGGTGCGCAGGCAGACGAAAGGCACACGGAGATGGCTCGGCTCCCCTTACCCAGGCCGCAGCACCACGCCGGGCACGAGCCCTCCTCCCCCGGACCGCCCGGAGGCGAGCCGACGGCTCCACTCCCCCAGCCGGACGGCCCCGGCCGTCTCGCCTCCGGGCCCCACAGGGCCGGACACCGTGCGGAGACCCACGTGTTCGACCTGCCGGCGACCCCCGCCTCGGTCCGTGCCGCCCGTGGCGGCGTGCGGGACCTGCTCACCGCGCGGGGCGTCGCCGACGAAGTGCGCGACAACGCTGTCATCGTGGCCTCGGAGCTCCTCACCAACGCGCTCGTCCACGCGGCCGGCGAACGGATCGTCTGCCGGCTGCACGTACTGGCGGACCGGATCCGCGTCGAGGTCGAGGACCAGGCCCGCGGCCCGGAGCTGCCCATGCTCCGCCGCCCCGGCCCCGACGACCGGAACGGACGCGGACTGCTCCTGGTCGACGCGCTGAGCAGCGACTGGGCGGTCACCCGCGCCCCGGGCCGGGCCGGACGTGTCGTGTGGGCCGAACTGGCCACCGGACGGCGGGCCCCGGCCACGGCACTGGGCGGCCCGGGTTCCTCCGCGGGACGATGACCGCGTCGAGCGGAACGGGGTCGTCCTTCGGGGCGCGCGGGCATCCGCGGCCGCCGTGGCCGGGAGGCAGGCGGGGCGGGTCCCGGTCCACGGGGTGACACGGTTCGGTGAGCATGCCGGGGAACGGAAGGCCGACGCGACCCGGACCCGGCCTCGGCGCGATACCCGGCCCCCT
>NZ_NCTE01000856.1:0-552 GCF_002114215.1 Streptomyces sp. 13-12-16
CCCGGCCGGCACCACCGCGACCTCGGTGTGCCCGACGGGGATGCGGTGGGCGAAGGGCAGGCGGTCGGCGGCGAGCCGCGCCCGTACCTGCGCGGTGACGGGGGCGAGGTCGACGGTGACCGGGCCGGGGGTGGCCGCGTCGTCGCGCAGGGCGTGCAGGACGGCGTCGTGGACGGCCCTGTTGCCGGCCTCCCACGCGGTGCGGAACGCGTCGGTGCGGGTGAAGGAGCGGATCGCTTCGCGGACGAACGGTCCGAGGAGGGTGGTGTCGGTCGTCTCCGTCCGCAGTTCCCGTACGACCTCGTCCCCCACGGTGTCGGCCACGGCGTCGCGGACGTCGGGGTCGGTGGCCAGCGGGGCCACGGTGTCGACGTAGTGGCCGGTGTCGGCGAGGGCGGCCGCCCAGGCGGCCAGGGTGCCGCAGGGGGCGAGGAGGCAGGTGAGGGTGAGGAGGGTTGCGGAGAGGGTGTCGCGGAGACGGGTGCGGTGGGGGCGGGTGCGGTGGGGGGCCACGCCTTCAGTCAAGGTGGCGGGTGTGGGGGGCGCGAGTGG
>NZ_NCTE01000856.1:699-2956 GCF_002114215.1 Streptomyces sp. 13-12-16
GCGTCCTCGTGGGTGTAGTAGCGGTAGAACATCGTCGCGAACACTCCCGCCGCGACCACCAGGCCCAGGATCGTGGAGCGCAGGACGCCGGGGCTGGGGGCCTGGATGACCAGGAAGCCGAGCGCGCTGCCGCTGAGGGCGGCCCAGAGCACCGCGTGCAGTTCGCGCCGCACCTTCGGGGCCAGGGCGAGGAGCGCGATGAACAGCAGGGAGAACACGAGGCCGGCGAAGAAGCCGTACAGGAAGTTCTCCACGGTGATCGGCCCGCCGTAGCGCCGGTTGGCCGCCACCCAGTAGCCGTACACGACTCCGAGCAGGACGGGTACGACGACCTTCGCCACCCGGTGGGTCCGTGCGCCGAAGACGTCGGTCGTGCCGGCCGGCTCGATCATTCCCCGGGGCCGGGGTGCCGTGTGCGTCATGAGAGCACTCCTCTCTCTCGCCCCCGTCCCACCAATGGACACCTCCCCGGGCCCGTCGGCAAGCGGAGACCGGATGCGGGCCGCACGGCGCCGTGTTTCGCTGGGGCCGTGAGTCCGGGCAGCGGGGGACACGAGCTGCACGGCCGGTACCCCCCGGCCGGCCGGCGCGACGCCGTGCACCGGCACGAGATGCTGCGGCTGAGGGGCCGCAGCGTCGCCTGGGTGCCGCCGTTGCTGCTGCTCGTCGCCATCGCGCTCATCGACTACAACACCGGCGGCGAGTTCCGGACCGTCTCCTGGATCGTGCTGGTGCCGGGCATCGCCGCCGCGATCTGCGGGGTGTGGGGAACGGCCCTGTTCGCCGTGCTCGCGATGGTCACGTACACCCTCGTGGACAGCGCCTGGCCGCACCAGTTCCGGGCGGGACTGCCCGACTTCATCCTCGTCGCCGCCGGTGGCGTCCTCGCCACGCTGGCCTGCATGGTGCGGGTGCGCGGGGAGCGCCGCACGCTGCACATGCGGGACGTCACCGAGACCGTACGGCGCACCGTGCTGCGCCCCCTGCCGCCGGGCTGGGGCGGCCTGGAGCACGCCGGGATCTACCTCACCGCGGACGCCCAGGCCCGTGTCGGCGGCGACTTCTACGACATCCAGCCGGGCCCGCACGGCACCCGGGTGCTCGTCGGTGACGTCCAGGGCAAGGGGCTGGGCGCGGTGGAGACGGCGTCGGTGCTGCTCGGGGCGTTCCGTGAGGCCGGCTACCACGAGGCCGACCTGATGGTTGTCGCCGACCGGCTGGAGACCCGGATGCTGCGGCACCGCGAGTACACCACGGCACTCGGCCGGGACGACGCCGACCGGTTCGCCACCGCCGTCCTGCTCGGTTTCCCGGCGGACCGCACCGACGTCGTGGACACCGTCGTCTTCGGCCACGAGCCCCCGCTGGCCGTCGGCCCCGACGGCGTACGGTCCCTGCCGACCCGCGGGGGGCTCCCGATCGGCTGCCGCGACCTCGCCGCCGGATCGCCGCCGGTGTGCCGGGTGCCGGTCGCCGCCGACGAGACGCTGCTGCTGGTCACCGACGGGGTGACCGAGGCCCGGGACGGCGCCGGAGACTTCTACCGGCTCGCCGACGACCTGTCCCGGGCGGTGGCGGCGGACCCGCGGGTCGTCGCGCCGGGCCGGCTGGTCGCCTTCGTACGGGACGGGACGCTGCGGCACAGCGGGGGGCGCCTGGCCGACGACACCACGGCCTTCGCGGTACGACGGACCCGCGCGCCCCGCCCGTCCCGCGCACCGGGGGGCGAAGGCCCCGAAGGGGGACGTTCACCCTACTGACACCACCCTTCGCAGCCGCAGCGGTTACCGTGCTGCCGTAGGTGATCGACAGGGGGAGGGGATCATGCCCGGAACCGTGCTGCTGCTGGCGGCCTCGCCGCTGGGCCGTGGGCGGCTGGTGGACGCGGCGTCCGTGCTCCCGGTCCTCGCGGCGGTACCGCCCGCCGTGTTGTCCGGCGCGGAGACCGCGAACGTCGTCGAACTCGCCGACCCGCTGGAACCGCAGGCCGTGCTGACCCGGCTGCGTGCCGCCGCCGCGGCGCCCGGACCGCTGACCGTGTACGTCACCGGCCAGCTCCAGCTCGACCGCCGCCAGCGGCTGCCGCACCTCGCGCTGGCCCGGACGACCGCGCCCACCGTGCGGTACACCGGGCTGCCGTGGCACTGGTTCCGGGAGGAGCTGCGGCTGCGTCCGGCGGGCGCGACGACGCTCTTCCTCGACCTGCACGCCGACCCGGAGACCTGGCGGTCGCTGGGCGCGGCGCGCCCAGCGACCG
>NZ_NCTE01000857.1 GCF_002114215.1 Streptomyces sp. 13-12-16
CTCCGCGCGGCGCGCCATCCGGGTGCGGGTGGCCGGCACCGACCACTGGGCGGCGATCGAGGACGCCGGCCGGCTGCGCGACGCGCTGGGCACGGCGCTGCCGGTCGGCGTGCCGGAGGCGTTCACCGAACCGGTCAAGGATCCCCTCGGCGACCTCCTCGCGCGGTACGCGCGCACCCACGGTCCGTTCACGTCGGCGACGGCGGCGGCCCGTTTCGGTCTGGGGGTGGCGGTCACCGAGGGCGCCCTGCAGCGGCTCTCGGCGGCCGGCAGGGTCGTCCAGGGCGAGTTCCACCCGGCCGGGATCGGACAGGAGTGGTGCGACGCGGCCGTACTGCGCCGGCTGCGCCGCCGCTCCCTGGCCGCGCTGCGGCACGAACTGGAGCCGGTGCCACCGCCCGCGCTCGCCCAGTTCCTCCCCCAGTGGCAGCACATCGGCAAGGGGCACTCCCTGCGCGGCGTCGACGGCCTGGTGCGCGCCGTCGAGCAGTTGCAGGGCGCGTCCGTACCCGCGTCCGCCCTGGAGAAGCTGGTCCTGCCGTCCCGGGTGGCGGACTACGCCCCGGCGATGCTGGACGAGCTGACGGCCGCCGGGGAGGTGGTGTGGGCGGGCGCCGGTTCGCTGCCCGGGAAGGACGGCTGGGTCTCCCTCTACCTCGCGGACACGGCCCCGCTGCTCCTGCCGCCTCCGCACCCCCTGGAGCCGACCGCCCTCCACCGGTCCGTCCTGGACGCCCTCTCCGGCGGCTACGGCCTGTTCTTCCGCCAGATCGCCGACCAGGTCCGCGCCACCACGCACCCCGAGGCCACCGATCCCCAACTGGCTGACGCCCTGTGGGACCTCGCCTGGTCCGGGCGGCTGACCAACGACACGCTCACTCCCCTGCGCTCCCTGCTGGGCTCGGGCCGCACCGCGGGCGCCACGGCCCACCGCGCGAAGCGCTCCGTCCCGCGCGGACGCTACGGCTCGCTCACGGCGGCCGCCCGCGGTGCCTCCCGCACCGGCCCGCCGACCGTCGCCGG
>NZ_NCTE01000858.1 GCF_002114215.1 Streptomyces sp. 13-12-16
GCGTAGTCGCCGAAGTAGTCGACGACGTCCTCCGGCCACTGGTTGGCCTCCGCCAGCAGCACCGTGTCCGGGTACTGGGTGTCGATCTCCTTGCGCACCCGCTTCAGGAAGGCGTGGGTCTCCGGGAGGTTCTCGCAGTTCGTCCCCTCCTGCTGGTACAGGTACGGCACCGCGTCCAGCCGGAAGCCGTCGATCCCCAGGTCCAGCCAGAACTTCAGCGCGGAGATCATCTCCTCCTGGACCGCCGGGTTCTCGTAGTTCAGGTCCGGCTGGTGGGAGAAGAAGCGGTGCCAGTAGTACTGCTTGCGCACCGGGTCGTACGTCCAGTTCGACGCCTCGGTGTCGACGAAGATGATCCGGGCGTCCTGGAACTGCTTGTCGTCGTCCGCCCACACGTAGTAGTCGCCGTACGGGCCGTCGGGGTCCTTCCTCGACTCCTGGAACCACGGGTGCTGGTCGCTGGTGTGGTTCATGACGAAGTCGATGATCACGCGCATCCCGCGCTGGTGCGCCGCGTCGACGAACTCCACGAAGTCGGCGAGGTCGCCGAAGTCGGGGAGGACGGCGGTGTAGTCGGCCACGTCGTAACCGCCGTCGCGCAGCGGCGACTTGAAGAAGGGCGGCAGCCAGAGGCAGTCGACGCCCAGCCACTGCAGGTAGTCCAGTTTGGCGGTCAGACCCTTCAGGTCGCCGATGCCGTCACCGTTGCTGTCCTGGAAGGAGCGGACCAGGACCTCGTAGAAGACGGCTCGCTTGAACCAGTCCGGGTCCCGGTCCTTGGCGGGAGTGTCCTCGAAGGTGTCCGGGACGGGTTCGTTGACGATCATGTTGTGGGTGACCCTCCGATCGACGGGCTGGACGGTCGCAGAACACGGCTGTGCTCACCCGGCGGCTCGCTCCCGGATGCCCGGCCGACGACGAGCACATGCGCTCCCCCCGGCTCCAGGCGCACATAGTTGGCCCTGCCCCATTGATAGGTCTCGCCGGTGAGCTCGTCGCGCACCGGTACCGACTCGTGCCAGTCCAGGCCGAGTTGCGGCATGTCCAACGAGACCGTGGCCTCCTGGGTGTGGTGGGGGTCGAGGTTGGCGACCACCAGAACCGTGTTCGAACCGCGCCGTTTCGCGTACGCGATGACCTCCTCCTTGTCGGCGTGGTGGAAGTGGATGTCGCGCAGTTGCCGCAGGGCCGGGTTCTCGCGCCGGATGGTGTTGAGCTTGGTGATGAGGGGGGTGATGGTGCGGCCCTGGCGTTCGGCGGTCTCCCAGTCGCGGTGTTTGAGCTGGTACTTCTCGCTGTCGAGGTATTCCTCG
>NZ_NCTE01000859.1 GCF_002114215.1 Streptomyces sp. 13-12-16
GAGCCCTCCGTCGCACCGCGGCCCACCACACCCGCGCCCCCCACCGACCACCCCGCCCGACACGGCGGGAGCACGCCCGCCGGATGACCGGCACCACCCCCAGCGCTCCCGCAGACCTTCGTACCCCAAGGAGTCGATCCACCATGGCGAGCGATGCGCCGACCGCCCAGGTATCCGACCTCGACTGGCTGATGAGCGGCCTCGTGCAACGCGTACCGCACACCAGCAGCGCCGTACTGCTGTCCTGCGACGGACTGGTGAAGTCCGTGCACGGCCTCGACCCGGACGCCGCCGACCACATGGCCGCCCTGGCCTCCGGCCTGTACTCCCTCGGCCGCAGCGCCGGCATCCGCTTCGGCGACGGCGGCGACGTCCGGCAGGTCGTCGTCGAGCTCGACTCGACCCTGCTGTTCGTCACCACCGCCGGGTCCGGCACCTGCCTCGCCGTCATGGCCGGCCGCGAGGCCGACGCGGCGGTGCTCGGCTACGAGATGGCGATGCTGGTCAAGTCCGTACGGCCGTACCTGATGACCGCTCCCCGCCAGCAGGGCGTCGAACCGCCGGCGATGAGGCCTTGAGCGTGACGGCGACCGGTGACGGACCCTGGCTCGACGACGCGGCCGGACGGCTGGTGCGCCCCTTCACGGTCAGCAACGGCCGTACCCGTCCCACCGTCGCCCTCGACCTCATGTCGCAGGTCAGAGCCACCGGCGCCACCCCCTTCGGCTATCTCGGCCCCGAGCACGCGCAGGCCCTCGACCTGTGCCGCGCTCCCGTCCCGGTCGCCGAGGTCGCCGCCCACCTCAGGCTGCCGGTGGCCGTCACCAAGGTGCTGCTGGCGGACCTCGTCGACTGCGGGGCGCTCACCGACAAGCCCCCCGCGTTCCACCACAACCCGACGGACCGGGCCCTTCTGGAGGCAGTGCTCGATGGACTACGACGACAGCTCTGACCACGTCGACGGCGCGGACCACGACGACGATCCGTTCCCCACCGCACTCAAGATCCTGGTGGCGGGCGGGTTCGGCGTGGGCAAGACGACCTTCGTCGGCGCGGTCAGCGAGATCGCGCCACTCAGCACGGAGGAACTCCTCACCACGGTCAGCGCCGCCACCGACAACCTCGACGGCATCGAGAACAAGGTCGAGACGACCGTGGCCATGGACTTCGGCCGCATCACCCTCGACGCGGAACACGTGCTGTACCTGTTCGGCACCCCCGGCCAGGAACGGTTCTGGTTCATGTGGGACGAACTCTGCGAGGGCGCGCTCGGCGCGGTCATCCTCGCCGACACCCGGCGCCTGGCGGAGTGCTTCGCGGCGGTCGACTTCTTCGAACAGCGCGGTCTCGGATTCGTCGTCGCCGTCAACGAGTTCGACGGCGCCTTCCGCTACGACCCCGGGGAGGTGCGCGCCGCCCTCGACCTCCCCGCGGAGACCCCCGTCGTCCGCTGCGACGCCCGGATCTCCAGCTCCGGCGTCCAGACCCTGCTGACCCTGGTCCGCCACCTCATCGCCCACACCCCGGCCGCCACGACGGGGTATGGCGCCCACATGTGATCCCCGCACACCCTCGGAGCCCGTATATGACCTTCCCCCATGACCCGGGAGCCCGCCCATGAGCTACGACCCGCCCCGCCCGGCAGGTCGTCTGCTGCTCACCCCCGAGGACGGCCAGGCGCCGGAGCGTGCCCGCAGGCTGCGCCGGCTGGGACTGGGGGACCGTCCCGAGCCCGCGCTCGACGCCTTCGCGTACGCCCTCGCCGAGCTCACCGGCGCGCCGTACGCCATGGTCAACCTGCCCGGTGAGGACGGGCAGTTCTTCGCGGGCCTGCACACCCCGCCCGTCGCACCGGTCGTGCGCGGCGACGGCACCGGCGCCCTGCTGGGCCGGGTGCTGCCCCGCGACCACGGCTTCTGCCCCCATGTGGTGGCCCGGCGCAAGGCGCTGGTCCTGGAGGACGTGAGCGACTACCCGCGGTTCGCGGGCAACCCGGTGGTGGACGAGTTCGGCATCCGCTCCTACCTGGGCGCGCCGCTCATCGACGGGACCGGCATGGTGCTCGGCACCGTGTCGGTCACCGACGTCCAGCCCCGTGCCTGGGGGCAGCCGGGGCTCGCCGCCATCAAGGCGCAGGCCGCGGACCTCGTCGTACGGCTGGAGCGCCGGGAGGACGACGGGCTGCCGCTGTGACTGCGCGCGGCACGGGGCCGGACGGGTGACGGTGTGAAGGAAAGCTGTGGCCGCGCTTAAGAAATCCTCGATGGACCGGTGAGGGTGGCGTACGGCAGATTGCAGTGCGATTCCACTCCTCTTCCCGGGCCGGGGCCGCTTCGGCGTGCCCGCGGGCCGGGACTCACCCTCAGGAGCCGTAGCGTTGAAGGCGCTGGTCAAGGAGAAGGCGGAGCCCGGGTTGTGGCTCACGGACGTCCCGGAGCCCGCCGTCGGACCCGGCGACGTGCTGATCAAGGTGCTGCGCACCGGTATCTGCGGCACCGACCTGCACATCCGGTCCTGGGACGGCTGGGCCCGGCAGACGATCAGCACCCCGCTGGTCCTCGGGCACGAGTTCGTCGGCGAGGTCGTGGAGACCGGCGGGGACGTCACCGACATCAAGACCGGTGACCGGGTCAGCGGCGAGGGCCACCTGGTGTGCGGCAAGTGCCGCAACTGCCTGGCCGGACGCCGCCACCTGTGCCGGGCCACGGTCGGCCTCGGCGTCGGACGCGACGGCGCCTTCGCCGAGTACGTCGTGCTCCCCGCCACCAACGTGTGGGTGCACCGGGTGCCCGTCGACCTCGACGTCGCCGCGATCTTCGACCCGTTCGGCAACGCCGTGCACACCGCGCTGTCCTTCCCGCTCGTCGGCGAGGACGTCCTGATCACCGGCGCCGGCCCGATCGGTCTGATGGCCGCCGCCGTCGCCCGGCACGCGGGCGCGCGCAACGTCGTGATCACCGACGTCAGCGAGGAGCGCCTGGAACTCGCCCGCAAGATCGGCGCGACCCTGGCGCTCAACGTCGCCGGGTCGACCATCGCCGACGGGCAGCACGCCCTCGGCCTGCGCGAGGGCTTCGACATCGGCCTGGAGATGTCCGGCCGCCCCGAGGCCATGCGCGACATGATCGCCAACATGACGCACGGCGGCCGGATCGCGATGCTCGGCCTGCCCGCCGAGGAGTTCCCCGTCGACTGGGCCCGGATCGTCACCTCGATGATCACCGTCAAGGGCATCTACGGCCGTGAGATGTTCGAGACCTGGTACGCCATGTCGGTGCTGCTGGAGGGCGGCCTGGACCTCGCCCCCGTGATCACCGGCCGCTACTCCTACCGCGACTTCGAGGCCGCCTTCGAGGACGCGGCCGGCGGCAAGGGCGGCAAGGTCATCCTCGACTGGACCGCGTAAGCCATCTGCCTCTCTAGGAGCTTCAAGATGTTCGACTCCGTGCGCGACGACCTGCGCGCCACCCTCGACGAGATCCGCGCCGCCGGCCTGCACAAGCCCGAGCGCGTCATCGGCACCCCGCAGTCCGCCACCGTGAACGTCACCGCCGGCGGCCGTCCCGGCGAGGTGCTCAACTTCTGCGCCAACAACTACCTCGGCCTCGCCGACCACCCCGAGGTGGTCGCCGCCGCCCACGAGGCCCTCGACCGCTGGGGCTACGGCATGGCGTCCGTGCGCTTCATCTGCGGCACCCAGGAGGTGCACAAGGAGCTGGAGGCGCGGCTGTCGGCGTTCCTCGGCCAGGAGGACACGATCCTCTACTCCTCCTGCTTCGACGCCAACGGCGGTGTCTTCGAGACGCTGCTCGGCCCCGAGGACGCGGTGATCTCCGACGCCCTGAACCACGCGTCGATCATCGACGGCATCCGGCTCTCCAAGGCCCGCCGCTTCCGCTACGCCAACCGCGACATGGCCGACCTGGAGCGGCAGCTCAAGGAGGCCGCGGAGGGCGGTGCGCGCCGCACGCTGATCGTCACCGACGGCGTCTTCTCCATGGACGGCTACGTGGCCCCGCTGGACGAGATCTGCGACCTCGCCGACCGGCACGGCGCCATGGTCATGGTCGACGACTCGCACGCCGTCGGCTTCGTCGGCCCCGGCGGGCGCGGCACACCCGAGCTGCACGGCGTCATGGACCGGGTCGACATCATCACCGGCACCCTCGGCAAGGCGCTCGGCGGCGCGTCCGGCGGCTACGTCGCCGCCCGCGCGGAGATCGTCGCCCTGCTGCGCCAGCGCTCCCGCCCGTACCTGTTCTCCAACACCCTCGCCCCGGTGATCGCCGCCGCCTCCCTGAAGGTCCTCGACCTGCTGGAGTCGGCCGACGACCTGCGTGTCCGGCTGGCCGAGAACACCGCGCTGTTCCGCCGCCGGATGACCGAGGAGGGCTTCGACATCCTCCCCGGCGACCACGCCATCGCCCCGGTGATGATCGGCGACGCCTCCCGCGCGGGCCGCATGGCGGAGCTGCTGCTGGAGCGCGGGGTGTACGTGATCGGCTTCTCCTACCCCGTGGTGCCGCAGGGCCAGGCCCGCATCCGCGTCCAGCTCTCCGCCGCGCACTCCACCGAGGACGTCGACCGTGCGGTGGACGCCTTCGTGGCGGCCCGGGCGGAGCTCGACGCCTGAGCGGAACGCACCGAGCGATTTGAGACAATCGCATCCATGATCGAGGCACGGCGGCTCCACATCCTCCGTGCGGTGGCCGACCACCGCACGGTCACGGCGGCAGCCGCCGCGCTCCATCTGACCCCCTCGGCCGTCTCCCAGCAGCTCGCCGCCCTGGAGCAGGAGACCGGCCACCGTCTCGTCGAGCGCGGCGCCAAGGGCGTACGGCTGACCCCGGCCGGAGAGATCCTGCTCGGCCACACCAACGCCGTCCTCGCCCAGCTCGAACGGGCCGAGGCCGAACTGGCCGCCTACGGTTCGGGGGAGGCCGGCACGGTCACGGTCGCCGCGTTCGCCACCGGGATCGCCGAGGTCGTCGCGCCCGCCGTGGCCCGTCTCGCCGGGTCGGCGCCCGGCATCCGCATCCGGGTCCAGGACGCCGAGGGCGACGCCAGCCTGCCGATGCTCCTGGACCGGCAGGTCGACGTGGCCGTGGCGGTCGAGTACCGCGGGGCGCCGCCCG
>NZ_NCTE01000860.1 GCF_002114215.1 Streptomyces sp. 13-12-16
CTGGCCACCCCGCCGGTGCCGGTCGACGACCAGGGCCCGCGCGTCGACGCGCTGCGCGCCACCGGCGCCCGTGCCGTGCTCCTCACACCGGCCCACCAGTTCCCCACCGGGATCGTGACGAGCGGCGAGCGGCGCCGCGAACTGCTGCGCTGGGCCGCGGACGGCGGCCTGGTCCTGGAGGACGACTACGACGCCGAGCACCGCTACGACCGCCCGCCCGTACCCGCCCTGCGCTCCCTGCTCGCCGACCGCCTGTGCTACATGGGCAGCGTCTCCAAACTCCTCGCCCCCGCACTGCGGATCGGCTGGATGATCCCACCGCCCCACCACCTGCGCGCACTGACCGACGCGAAACGCTTCACCGACCTGGGCAACGCCGTACTGCCGCAACTGGTCCTCGCCCGGCTGATGGAATCGGGCCGGCTGGAGCGCCACCTACGGCTGCTGCGCGCCCGCCACATCCGCCGCCGCGACGCGGTGATCGGCGCCGTCACCGCACACCTGCCGGGCGCGGTCGTCCACGGCGCGGCGGCCGGCCTGCACCTGACGGTCACCTACGCACCGGACGTACCCGACACCGAACTGGCCGCGGCCGCCCTCGCCCGCGGCGTGAAGTGCCACCCCCTGTCCTGGCACCGCCAACTCCCCGGCCCCCAGGGGCTGGTCCTCGGCTACGCGGCCGACCCGCCCGGAGTCCTCACCGAGGGCGTGCGGACCCTCGGCCAGGCCCTGCGCGAGCTGACCCGGCGCTCCTGAGCCCCGTGTGTCACCGTCTCTCCCCGTCTGTAACAGGGGTGTATTGGCGGGCGGCCGGGTGAAACGCGGGACCGGACCGGCCGCTCTTGGTGTGCGGAAACGCCGCCCGTGCCGACGGGCCGGCACCCCGACCGACACCGAGGAAGACACCATGCGCGTCAACAAGCTCACCATCGCAGCCCTGGCCGTCGTCGCGGGTCTCTCGCTCACCGCCTGCCAGAACGACGACACCGCCGGCACGGGCCGGAGCGACTCGTCCTCCTCCTCGAAGGGTTCGCACTCCGGCGGCTCGGCCCAGGACACCGCGAAGGACTCCGCCGGGAACGACTCGGGCGAGGGCCAGGACACGGCCGCCGGAACCGGCTCCGCCAAGAACGGCGCGACCGGCAAGTGCCGCACCGACGAGCTGGAGGTCACGGCGCAGGACGGCACCATCGGCGGCGACGAGGACAACACCGTCGCGGTGACGTTCACCAACGGCGGCGGCCGGGACTGCTCGATCGCGGGCTTCGCCGGCGTGGACCTGAAGACCAATGCGGGGACGGTCTCCGCGGAACGCTCGGGCGAGCCGGCCCCCGCGACCGTCCTGAAGGACGGCGAGTCGGTCTCCTTCTCCGTCTCCTACCCGGCCAACGACACGGGCGGCTCCGGCGTCCGCGTCACCGGGCTCGTGGTGACCCCGCCGAACGAGACGAAGTCGGTCACCCTCGACTGGCCGGGCGCCGCGTCGCTGCCCGTCACGGACGGCTCCGGCACCCCGGTGCGGGTCGGCCCGATCGGCAGCGCCGGCCAGGGCAGCTGACCCGCACCACCGGCACCGGGACCACCGGTGTGGCGAACACACGTGGCTCGTACCCGCGTTCAAGGGGCACGGACCACATCTCCACGCTGCTCAGCAGTACTTGTAGGAGGCGGAACGCTCCCCGCCGTTGGCCCAGACGATCCAGCGCCCGCTCGCGTCACGGTCGGCGAGGTGGCGCAGCGTGGACCGCGGGGAGTCGTAGTTGACGATGTCCTCGCCGTAGATGTTCTTGCCGGCGGCCTTCAGGTACTGGCCCGCCTTGGTGAACGTCTTCGGCCCCGCCACCCCGTCGGCCACGGGGCCGTGGTCCCGCTGCCACTGCTCGGTCGCCGCCAGGGCGTTGGCGCCGGAGGTACCGCTCAGCCTGCGGATCACCCGGTACGTCCGGACGCACCTGGCCGACCCCACCCCGTCGGCCGTGCGGATCGCCGCCGCGCACGGCATCCCGGTCCGCCACCTCTGCACCGTGCTGTCCCGGCCGGGCATCAGCCTCGGAGACCGGATCCGCTCGCACCGCCCGGCCGAGTGCAGGCGGGAACCGGCCGGACCGGGCGGCCGGACGCGCACCATCGCCGGCATCGGCCGGAGCTGGGGCTTCATGGACGCGACCCACTTCAGCAAGGTGTTCAAACAGGCCTACGGCATCTCCCCACGGACCTGGCGGGACCAGCACCACCCCGCCCCCGCGCGAAAGGGCCGTGCGGGCCGCTGGCCGCTCGGGCGGCGGACCGGGGCTGTCCGTCCCCGACGGCCTCCGTTCGCGGAAGACGGGTGAGGACGGGGCCGGGCCACTGACGCGAACGGGGCGGGTACGGCGCACTCGCGCCGTACCCGCCC
>NZ_NCTE01000861.1 GCF_002114215.1 Streptomyces sp. 13-12-16
CGGGGACACGGTGGACGGCCTCGCCTCCGGTGTCCGCTCGGTCGCCGTGGGCGGGGCGCTCGGCCGGGCGTCGGCGTCGACACCGGTGGCGGACACGGCCGTGGCCCGCACGGTGCCGGATCCGCCGTCCCGGGTGAGGGCGACGACCAGCGACACGAGGAGCCCGACGGCGGCCACGGCGACGGCCGGGACCAGGAGGCCGCGCCGCTTGCCGCGCGGACGGCGGTGGGAGGGGGATGCCACGGAGGAGTCCTTATGTGGTGATGTGGTGCGGGGGAGAAGACACGCTTCCGACCCGGTGGTCGTCACAGCCGCCGGAAAGGTTGCCGGGCCCGGGTGAATCCGTTCCGGACGCCGGGGCCGGGGGGAGACCGGCGGGGCGGCTCCCAGGACCGGTCGCGGAGCGCCGTGTACGCGGCCCACGCGTCCAGCAGCGGCGGGACGACCGAATGCCGCCGGCCGGGTCCGTGGGTGACCGCGTACCGTACGGCCGCCGGGGTGGCCTCCGGGAACGCCGAGCGCAGCAGGGCGACCGCGCCCGTGACGAACGGCGCGGCGGCGCTCGTGCCGTTCAGGACGAAGGGGCGGTCGCCGGAACCCGGCGCCGGGACGCGCTCGCCGGGGGCGCCGACCCCGTGGCGGCCGATGGACGCGCCCAGATTGGACTGGGGCATGGGGCGCCCGGCGCGGTCGTACGCGGTCACCGGGACGACCCAGGGGTGCCCGGTGAGGACGGAGGAGCCCAGTCGCCCCTGGTTCCCGGCGGCGGCCACGAGGATCACGCCCCGGTCGGCGGCGTGGTCGAGGGCCGCCTCCAGCGCGGGGTCGCGGGTCCCGGAGGGCGCGGGCTGGGCCATGCTGAGGTTCAGGACGAGGACGCCCGCGTCGACGGACTCCACGATCGCCTCGGCCAGCTCTCCCGTCCGCACGCCGGACAGGCAGGTCGCGGGCCCGCCGTCGGCCGGCCGGTCCGTGAAGAGGGGCCGCGACACCAGGGTGCAGCCGGGACAGACGCCCCCGGCTCCCGCGATGGTCCCGGCGACGGCGGTGCCGTGCGCACAGCAGACGTCGGCACGGCGGCAGGCCCCCGCACCGGCGGCCGGGCGCAGTTCCCGGACCGGGCGGCCCGCGAAGGCGGGATGGTCCGGGTCGACACGGCCGTCGATCAGGCCGACGACGACCGAGGGCCGGCCGGAGGTGCGCGCCATGAGCGGCGTGAGACGGACCAGGTCCCTGGGATCCACGGACACCCTCCCGCCTCCGGCCGCGGATCGGGCGCGGCCGGTCACCGTCCCGCGGCCCCCGCCGGGCGGGGGCACGTCCGGGACGTCGTATCGGGACGCCGTATGGAGTGCCGCTTCACCTCCACCGGGCGGGGAGCGGCGTGCGGCCGGACGGGGCGGACCGGCCGGGTCGGGTGGGCCGGTTCACCACCGCTCCGGTCCGGGGCCGAGGCAGTACCGGTCGATGCACTTCTGGAAGCAGCGGGGGTCCCAGGAACTCTCGCACTCGTCCTCGCAGATCGGCTGGTGCTCCTCCGCGCAGGTGATGTGCTGCGGCACGAACCGGTCGCCGGGCGCCGGTCCGGATCCGCCCCGCGGCTCCCGCCGGTGCTCGAATCCAGGGATGCTCATCCTGCGGTCACCACTTCTCCGAGCAGAGCCTCGTCAGGCAGTTCCGCACGCACACACGGACGTTGTGGGCGCCCCGGCACTGGTTGCGGCAGATGGGAGCCAGTTCCTCCTCACAGGTGAACTGCTGGGGGAGGAACAGATCACCGGGGTTCACTCCACGTGCCGCCCGCTCGACGGCGAATCCGGGGATACGCATGTCCGTTCGCCTCTTTCTCTCTCGTGGTTCACCGGGCGTAGTAGGGCTGGAGCGAGGTCACCCGGAAGGGGAAGAGCCCCGCGAGACCGACGCGGACGAACCACTGCTCGGTGACGTTGGTCTGTCGGTGGGTGTAGGAGAAGACGACCGTGATGACGGTGTGCGATCCGGAGCTGAGCCGGGAGGGCCCGGCCTCCACCGCCGAGAGCGCGTAGCCGTCGGTGGACTTCTCGTGGGTCTTCCGGTAGATCTCCTGGTCCCTGACCGTCAGGTAGTTGAGAGCCCGGTCGACGGGTTCGGTGCCCGCGTTGTCGCCGAGCTGGAGCAGCCGGTCGAGCAGGGCCCCGGCAGCCTTCTGGAACTCCTTGCGAGGGGTGTCGTCGGGGCGGTCGATCGCCCGGATCAGCTCCTTGCTGTCGAAGGCCCAGATCTTCTCGACGCGGACGACCGGGACGGAGAGTCCCTGGCAGACGCCCGGGGACGCGACCGGACCGAGGCGGCCGACGACCACGGCGAGGTCGCGCCGGTCGTCGACCGGACGCAGGGCCTCCACGATGTCGTCCAGGTCTGTGGGGTCGGCGGGCTCCAGGATGTAGGTGTCGACGCCCTGCACGGAGAGGACGTAGCACATCTGCCGGGCGATGTAACGGTTCTCCGGGTCGGACAGGACCCGGTGGAGCGCGTCGGCGTCGGTGACGTCGGTGGCACCGCCGGCCCCCGCCACCTGGAAGAACTCATGCTGGACGGAGAGGTCCGGGAAGACGGCGTGGACACGGCCCAGGACGTAGACGTAACCGGCGCCGGTGCCGCCGCCGGCCTCCCGGCCGCCCTCGCCGGAGACGTCCGTACCGCAGCCGCACGAGGCGTGGGCGACGGCGGGCTCGCCGGGGAGGGGGCGGGGGGTCTCGGAGCCGGGGACGGGCGCGGGGCCGGGCCGTGTCCCGGTCTCCGTCGGAGGGTCCGTGGCGGTGACGGCGTCGGTGGTCTCGGGGTCCATCGGTCACTCCTCACACATGCTCTGCCGGGGCTCTCCGGCCACAGCGGGCCGCGTGTCGGCCGTCCTGACCGTGTACGCGCCCATGCGGTGCCTCAGCGGTCCCGGCCGCCGATCGCCATCCACCGGTTCAGCGCCTCGGCCCTGCGACCGCAGCCGCCGCAGGGCCGGATCCCCACGGCCGTGGTCACCCGGGCGACGGCGTCACCCAGTCCGATCTCCGCTCCCTCACGCGCGAATCCCGGGATACGGGCCCGGTGGCGGGGCCGGTCGTGACGGCGGGCGCCATGGGGGTCACGTGCCTCCCGGCCCCCGGCCTCACGACCACTTGTTCCACCGTCAACCATCCTGCTCACATCCCGGTGTTCGGACCACTCCCCGGGCACCCCCGCCCCTTCCCATCCTCTTCCCGGGACGCTCCGCGCGCACCTCGGGCGGACCGGCCCCGGGCCCGTGAACCGCGTGGCAACGTCGTTACCGTGAGCGAGGATTGGGCTACGGTGGGAGCAATGTTGCGGGAGTTTCGGGGGGCTGCGGTGGATCCCTATCTGCTCACACTGGCCGGCACGGCCGGGACGTCCCTGGTGGGACTGCTCGTCGCCGAGGGGTGGCAGCAGACGCGGGACGGGGTGGTGACCGTCTGGCGCCGGTTCCGGCCGGAGGCCGTCGAGGAGGTCGAGCGGGAGCTGGAGGCGTCCCGGACCGCCGCGCTCGACGCGGGCGAGGGCGAAGGACCCGGACCCGCCGGGCGGCTGGAGGGCCGGTGGGTCGGGCAGTTCGCGACACTGCTCGGTGAACATCCGGAAGCCGCCGACGAGTTGCGGGACCTGGTGGAAGAGTGGCGGCGGCGGGCGGCCGACGGCCAGGAGATCCGCGGCGACGTGCGGATGGAGGCGCGGGCCGAGGGCAACGGCCGCGTCTACCAGGCGGGCCGGGACCAGCACATCACCGACCGATGAGGGAACCCGACCGGCCCGACACGTGGGGCCACGCCTCGGACAACGGGCAGGTGTACCAGTCCCGCGCCAACCAGTACATCACCCACATCCACGTCGCCGAGGCCCGCAGCCAGACCGCCCACGAGGCGCGCCGGCGGGCCGACGTCGTCGTCCAGGTGCTGACGCGCGCGGTGGGGGAGTGGGCGGCCCGCTGCCAGGAGCTGGAGGAACAGGTCCGGCAGGCCAGGGCGGACGGGCACGCCGAGGCGCAGGCCGAGTTCGCCGAGCGGCTGAAGGACGCCGAACTGCGCGTCATGCGGGCCCAGTCGACGATGCGGCAGGCCGAGCAGGAACGCGCCAGGGCGGAGGAGCTGCTCGCCCAGGCGCAGATGGAACTGGCGCGACGGCGCCGGGAGGCGGAGCGGGACGCCACGCAGGAACGGGAGGCCACCCCCCTCCCCGCCCACCCCGGCCTGTCGCAGGAGGCGCAGGACAGCGAGGGGTTCTCCGACCTCATGGAACGGGCGGAGGCCGAACTCGGCGTGGTGCGCGAGGAACTGCGACAACTCGGGGAGGAGATCGACGGGGACACCGTGGAGACGGAGGCGGTCCAGGGGGAGTGGACGGTACGGCACGACGGGCAGCCGGAGGAACCGGGCACCAGCGGGCCGGCCCCCGGCACGCCCCCCGACGGCGTCGCCCCGGGCCGTACGTCGCCGACCCTGGCCACGTTCAAGCGCATCCCCTCGCTCGGGCCGCCCCGCCTGCGCCGGATCGGGTTCGTCTGGCTGGCCTGGGAGGTCCCGGCGACCATTCCCATGCTGGTCGTCACCGCCAACCGGGCCGCGTACGGGACGGACGCGCATGTCCTGGTCCAGGCGCTGTTCACCGTGGGCAGTGTGCTGGCGGGCGCGGTGGCGCTGCTGATGAGCGCCGCGGTCCTGGCCTTCTTCGCCGAGGCGTTCCTGACGAGGGAGTCGGAGCGGAGGCCCGGCACCGACGGGGTGCTCATGGCCGTTCTGGTCCTTCTGGTGCTCTTCGTGAGCGCGTTCTTCACGCCCCTCGACTGGCCGGGCCCCGCAGGAACGTGGGGGAGTGCCGTGGCGTCCCTGGCGGGCCTGGAGTAGACGCGGACGGGGCCGGCAGGACCTACGGGAGGGGCGCGGCACTCCACCCGTACGGACCTCCCGGGCCCGTGGGGCGGGGCGCGATACCCCGGCCGTCCGTGGGGGGCGTCCACGGGGAGTGGTTCCGGTCCGGTCCGCCGTTCGTGGGGGGCGTCCACGGGGAGTGGTTCCGGTCCGGTCCGCCGTTCGTGGGGGGCGTCCACGGGGAGTGGTTCCGGTCCGGTCCGCCGTTCGTGGGGGGCGTCCACAGGGAGTGGTTCCGGTCCGGTCCGCCGTTCGTGAAGGGCGTCCACGG
>NZ_NCTE01000862.1 GCF_002114215.1 Streptomyces sp. 13-12-16
GACGGCCCCGACGAGCGGCCCACCGGGGAGTCCGGCCCGCGCGGCCAGGACGTCCACCCACACCGCGGCGGCCACCGCCCACCCGGCGAGCCCCACGGCCCACCCGCCGCGCACGGCCGCGCGGAAGTCCGTGACGAACTCCCGCAGGCCGCCGCCCCGGTGGGTGGTACGGCGCCGCAGATGCCGTGCACCGGCGGCGAAGGCCGCCGGGTAGGTGACGACCCCGAGACAGGCCACGGCGATCCACACGCCGGTGAGCATGCACTCGGCGAAGACCCCGAAGCGCTCGCCGAACACGGACTCCCTGCGCGCGGTACGGGCCTTCACGCGTGCTTGCGCCATGGTGACCGCCTCAGCCCTTCAGTCCGGAGGTCGCCATACCGTCGATGAGGTAGCGCTGGAAGGCCATGAAGAAGGCGATGACCGGCACCAGCGCCACCAGCGACATCGCGATCATGCTGCCGTAGTTGGAGACGCCCTCCTGGTCGCGGAACATCATCAGGCCGAGCGAGACGGTGTACTTCTCGGGGGTGTTGAGGTAGATCAGCGGCCCCATGAAGTCGTTCCAGGCGTTGATGAAGGTGAAGATCGCGCTGGTGATGATCGCGGGCCGGCTCAGCGGCAGCACGATCGACCAGTAGGTGCGCAGGTGCCCGCAGCCGTCGAGCTTGGCGGCCTCGTCCAGCTCCCTGGGCAGTCCGCGCATGAACTGCACCATCAGGAACACGAAGAAGGCTTCCGTGGCCAGGAACTTGCCCGCGACGAGCGGCACCAGGGTGTCGGTGAGCTCCAGGTTGCGGAAGAGCACGTACTGCGGGATGAGCAGCACGTGGTACGGCAGCAGCAGCGTGCCGATCATCAGCGTGAAGAGCAGGTTCCGCCCGGCGAACCGGATCTTGGCGAAGGCGTACGCGGTCAGCGAGCTGGACAGGACGACACCGGCCACGGCGAGGACCGCGTACACCAGCGAGTTCCAGAAGAAGCTGCTGATGGAGATGCCGGAGATGCCGTCGGCGAGCCCGGAGAAGTTCTCCCAGACCGGATCGGTGGGCAGCAGGTCGAGGCTGGCGATGATGTCCTTGCTCGGTTTGAACGAGGCGCCGACCACCCAGATCACGGGATAGAGGACGACCGCGAGGACGACGAGCGCGCCCACGTGCCAGGCGATCGATCCGAAGCGCCGCCGCTCGTTCGCGGTGGGCAGGGCGGGGCTGGTGGCACTGGTCACTTGGCGGCCTCCTCGTAGTGCACCCACTTCTTCTGCGACCAGAACAGGACCGCCGTCACGAGAGCCACCGCGATCACCAGCGTCCAGGCCATCGCGGAGGCGAAGCCCATCTGGGCCTCCTTGAAGCCCTTCTGGTAGAGGTAACAGGTGTAGACGAGCGTGGCGTCGGCGGGCCCGCACCGGGTGTCGGAGACGACGTAGGCGGAGCCGAACACCTGGAACGCGTGGATGGACTCCAGCAGCACGTTGAAGAACAGCACCGGGGAGATCATCGGCAGCGTGACGTTCCAGAACCTGCGCAGCGGTCCGGCACCGTCCATCTCGGCGGCCTCGTACAGCTCCTGCGGGACCTGCTTGAGGCCGGCCAGGAAGATGACCATGGGCGCGCCGAACTGCCAGATGCTGAGGGCCACCAGGGCGTAGATGACGTAGTCCGGGTTGCCGATCCAGCCGCCCACGTCGAACCCGAAGAGCGTCTGCGTACGGTCCACGACCGCGTCGTCCGAGAACAGCGCCCGCCACACGAAGCCGACGGAGACGCTGGCGCCGACGAGCGAGGGCATGTAGAACGCGGCCCGGTACAGGCCCTGTCCGCGCCGCTTCTGCGCGAGCAGCAGCGCGACGCCGAGCGCGAGCAGCAGCTTCAGGGGGGTCGCCACGACGACGTACTTGAGCGTGACCTCGACCGACTTCTGCCAGCGCGGGTCCTGGAACATCGTCGTGAAGTTGTCCAGGCCGATCCACTTGGGCGGCGCGAACAGGTTGTAGCTGGTGAACGCGTAGTACAGCGACGCGATCATCGGCCCCG
>NZ_NCTE01000863.1 GCF_002114215.1 Streptomyces sp. 13-12-16
CCGCCTGGCCGGCGTGCGCGCCGCCCTGCGCGACACCGACGCCACGGTCACCGAGCTGCCGCTCGCGCACGACGAGGGCGCCGCCGCACGGCTGGCCGCCCGCTGGCGCGAGCTCGGCCTCGACGGCGTGTTCACGTACAACGACGAGTACGCGATGCTGCTGATGCGCGCGCTCCAGGACGAGGGCGTCCGCATCCCGGAGGAGACCGCCGTCGTCGGCGCCGACAACCTGATGCTGGGCCGGCTGCTGCGCCCCCGCCTGAGCACCGTCCACCTCGAACTGCCGTCCGGCCGTGAACTGGCCGGACTGGTGGACCGCGCGGTGCGCGACCCGGCCACGGCCCCCGAGGCCCACAAGGTGCTGGGCGCGTCGGTGGTACGACGCGAGTCGAGCTGACCTTTCAGGGACGCGCGGGCCCGGCGTGGCCGATCGCGCGGTTCCCCGCGCCCCCGCGGGGGCGCGGGACCGTGCCGACAGGCGGCTTTGCCGCCGTGGGCGCGCGGGGGTCCGGGGCGGAGCCCTCAGGGGAGGGAGGGCGGCCGGGGACTGTACCCCTCACCGCCGCCGGGGCCGCCTCAGGCGTCCGGCGCCTCCCCCTGCTGTGCCTGCTGCGCCTGCTGCTCGGCGATCTGCTTGCGTACGTCGTCCATGTCCAGCTTGCGCGCCTGCCCGATGACGTCCGTCAGAGCGGCCTCGGGCAGCGCGCCCGGCTGGGCGAACACGGCGACCTGATCACGCACGATCATCAGCGTCGGAATCGACTGGATGCCGAAGGCCGCGGCCAGCTCCGGCTGCGCCTCGGTGTCCACCTTGCCGAACACCAGGTCCGGGTTCTCCTCCGCCGCCTTCTCGTACACCGGCGCGAACTGGCGGCACGGACCGCACCAGGCCGCCCAGAAGTCGATCAGTACGAACTCGTTGTCCGTGACCGTCTGGTCGAAGTTCTCCTTGGTGAGCTCCACGGTGCTGCTCATCGCGCGTTCCCTCTTCCTGGTGTCGGGTCGGGCCGTCGGCACAACACGGCCGGCCGGTCACGTATTCCGCGCCCCTACCCATGTGGCCACAGCGCACACCACCCACCAGACTGACGCCATGACGGAAACGCAACCGACGCAACCGGAATCAACCGCCTACGACGTCGTGGTGCTCGGCGCCGGACCCGTGGGCGAGAACGTCGCCGACCGCACCCGCGCCGCCGGGCTCACCACCGCGGTCGTGGAGAGCGAGCTGGTCGGCGGCGAGTGCTCCTACTGGGCGTGCATGCCCAGCAAGGCCCTGCTGCGCCCGGTCATCGCCCGGGCCGACGCCCTCCGCGTCCCCGGCCTGAGCCGGTCCGTCCAGGCCCCCCTGGACGCCGACGCCGTACTCGCCCGCCGGAACTCCTTCACCTCCGACTGGAAGGACGACGGCCAGGTCCGGTGGCTGGAGGGCACCGGCGCCGACCTGTACCGCGGCCAGGGACGGCTCACCGGCCCGCGCGCCGTCACCGTCACGGACGCCGACGGCGGCAGGCGGGTCCTCACCGCCCGGCACGCCGTCGCCGTCTGCACCGGCAGCCGCGCCCGGCTGCCCGACCTGCCCGGACTCGACGGGGTCCGGCCCTGGACCAGCCGCGAGGCCACCGGCGCGCAGTCCGTGCCCGGTCGGCTGGTCGTGGTCGGCGGCGGGGTCGTCGCCACCGAGATGGCCTGCGCCTGGCAGGCCCTCGGCTCGCGGGTCACCGTCCTCGTCCGCGGCGAGAGCCTGCTGAACCGCATGGAGCCGTTCGCCGGCGAGATGGTCGCCGAAGCGCTCACCGAGGCCGGCGCGCGGATCCGCACCGGCACCTCCGTGAAGTCGGTGACCAGGGAGAACGGCACGGTCCTGGTCGTCACCGACGACGGTGACCGGATCGAGGCCGACGAGATCCTCTTCGCCACCGGCCGCGCCCCGCGCACCGACGACATCGGCCTGGAGACGATCGGTCTGGAGCCAGGCTCCTGGCTCACCGTGGACGACAGCCTCCGCGTCACCGGCCACGACTGGCTGTACGCCGTCGGCGACGTCAACCACCGGGCCCTCCTCACCCACCAGGGCAAGTACCAGGCCCGGATCGCGGGCGCCGCCATCGTCACCCGGGCCGCCGGGGAGCCCGTACCCGCGGAGGACTGGGGCGCGCACGCCGCCACCGCCGACCACGCCGCCGTCCCCCAGGTCGTCTTCACCGACCCGGAGGCGGCCTCCGTCGGCCTCTCCCTGGCCGAGGCGCAGCGGGCGGGCCACCGCGTCCGCGCCGTCGACGTCGACCTGTCCTCGGTCGCCGGAGCCGCCCTGTACGCCGACGGCTACAAGGGCCGCGCCCGCATGATCGTCGACCTCGAGGAGGAGATCCTGCGCGGCCTCACCCTCGTCGGCCCCGGCGTCGGCGAACTCATCCACTCCGCGACCATCGCCGTCGCCGCCCAGGTCCCGATCGCCCGCCTGTGGCACGCGGTCCCGTCCTACCCGACGATCAGCGAGATCTGGCTCCGCCTCCTGGAGGCCTACCGCGACGCCTGAGCCCCACCGCAGCCCGTCCGGGGGAGAAGCCGGGAGTGGGGGAGGGGAGCGGCGGGGCGAACCACCCCGGGGAACGGCGGCCGACGGCCCGGTCCGGCGGAGGACGACGGTCAAGGCGTCCGACACCGAGCGCCCCGGTCCGCCGTCCGGTGGGCGGATGCCGCCGGACGACGGGCCGGGGCGGGGTCACGGCAGTTCGAAGCCCAGTTCCCGGGCCGCCCGCTCCGGGGCCGGCTGCGACCAGCGTTCCATCACGGACCGGTTGGACGACAGCGAGCGCGGCTCGGCCCGGTCGAGGTACAGCGCGCCGTCGAGGTGGTCCGTCTCGTGCTGCACGATCCGCGCGGGCCAGCCGGTGAACACCTCGTCCAGCGTCCGCCCGTGCTCGTCCTGCCCCCTCAGCCGCACCTCGGCGGGCCGCGCCACCACCGCCTGATACCCCGGCACGCTCAGACACCCCTCGAAGAACCCGACCCGCCGGGTGCCGACCGGCTCGTACACCGGATTGACCAGCACCCGGAACGGTTGCGGCACCCGCCCGCGCGCGAGGCGCACCTCCTCCGGGACCGGCGCCGGATCCTCGATCACCGCGATCCGCAGCCCCACCCCGACCTGCGGCGCGGCCAGCCCGACACCCGGCGCCGCACGCATGGTGACCCGCAGCGCCGCCACGAACCGGGCCAGCAGAGCGGGCCCCAACTGCCCGTCGTACGGCTCGGTACCCCCGCGCAGCACCGGGTCACCGGCCGCGACCACGGTCAACGGCCCTTCCACGGACAGCAGTTGCTCGACCCGCTCGGCCAAGGGTGCGCGATCGTCCGGAGTTCCCATCCCGCCAGGATCGCACGCCTTTTGCATGTGGCGCAGGTCACACACATTTCCCGGGAACCGGACGCCCCGCCGCCCCGACTACTGCACCACCACCCCGCCCGCCAAGACGTCCCCGGGAGAACCCCACCGATGACCACCGCTCCCTCGACCCCCACGGACGAGGCACCGAAACCCCCCGCCCCCGCACCCGCGAAGAGCGCCTGGGCCGGCCTGCGCCCCCTCGTCCTGCGCCTGCACTTCTACGCGGGAGTCCTGGTCGCGCCGTTCCTCCTGGTCGCCGCCCTCACCGGCCTGCTGTACGCCGCCTCGTTCCAGGCCGAGAAGATCGTCTACGACCATGAGCTGACCGTCCCCGTCGGCGACCGCAAGCTGCCCGTCTCCGAGCAGGTGGCCGCCGCCCGTGAGGCCCGCCCCGAGGGCACGGTCTCCGCCGTACGCCCCTCACCCGAGGCGGACGCCACCACGAGGGTGATGCTGTCCGGCATACCGGGCGTGGACCCCGACCACACCCTGGCCGTGTTCGTCGACCCGTACACCGCGAAGGTGCGCGGCGAACTGGAGCAGTACGGCTCCTCGGGCGCACTGCCCCTGCGCACCTGGATCGACGAGTTCCACCGCGATCTGCACCTCGGCGAACCGGGCCGTCTCTACAGCGAGTTCGCCGCGAGCTGGCTGTGGGTGATCGCGGGCGGGGGAGTGGTGCTGTGGTTCTCCCGGCGCCGCGCCCTGCGCAAGCTGCGCGGCACCGACGGACGGCGCCGCACACTGGCCCTGCACGGCGGCGTGGGCGTCTGGGTCGCGGCCGGCTTCGTCTTCCTCTCGGCGACCGGCCTGACCTGGTCCACCTACGCCGGTGCGAACATCGGCGAGCTGCGCACCTCCCTCGGCCAGGAGACCCCCTCGGTGTCGGCCGCGGCGGCCGGCGAACACGCGGGCCACGGCGCGGCCGGCGGCACGGCGGGCGACGCGGCTCACGGGGCCGG
>NZ_NCTE01000087.1 GCF_002114215.1 Streptomyces sp. 13-12-16
GCCGTACCGCACCGGACGGCCCCGGCAGGCCTGCCCCCGGCCCCACCACGGCAGCACACGACCGTGCAGGCCGTCACGGTGCCCACGAGACGCGCGGACACCCCGGTCCGGCGGGGAGGACCACGCCCCGGCCGGGATGCCGTGCCCGCACCCGCTACATCTCGGGCGCGCTCACACCCGTACGGGTGAGGGCGTCGACCACGGCGTCCACCACCGCCTCGACACCGGGCACCCACGGCGAGGCCGAGCCGGGCAGCGGCGCGCGCTCCCAGCGGATCCCGCCCTGCGCGGTCTCGGACGGGGGCAGCGCGAGGTAGCCGCCCTCACCGTGGAAGCGGAGGGAACCGGGGACGAAGTCCTTGGCGTACAGCAGCTCGCCCAGCTGCTCCATGGAGTACGGCTCCACCAGGATCGACCAGCGGGCCGGCGAGGCGACGACCGGGCCGAGCCGCATGCCGCGGCGATCGAGCGCGGCGAGGGCGCGGGCGGCCGGCAGGGCGGGCAGGGACACCGCGCAGGGGGCCTTGCCTCCGGTGGCCAGGACGATCGGCGCCGTCGGCCGGTTGCCCCACCACCAGCGCACCATGCGCGCGTCGGTGGTGGCGGCGAGGAGGCCGGGGTCGAACGGGTGGGCACCCGGCACCGTGCACTCGGGGTCGGGGCAGGCGCAGCGGGACCGGCCCTGCGGGTCCGCCGCCACGCCCGGGAGTACGGGCCACTGCCAGTCCGTGGCGAAGGTCAGGGCCGCGCCGATCAGATCGGGCCCTCCGTCGCCGCGCCGGGACAGGAGCCTGCGTCGCCTTCCGAGGATCTCGCGCATGAGCGCTCGTTCCTTTCCGTTGCACGCCTGGCAACACCGTGGTCCAGATCACGTCATGTGTCGATCACTTCACTGTGCGTACCTATGGGCGCATCACACCCCCCGCGCCGGGCAGGGGGGTACCCCCTATGGGCCGAGCATGGGCTGCCTCCGCGGCCGTTCCACCCGTACCGCGTCTATCAGAAGTACGGGCGTGGCGTGGGGGTGGCGAAGTCTGGCGTTTGCCGTCGCGCGTGGTTCTCTCCGCCTCCGCCACGGGAGGATGGGGCACGGTCGTCGGTGGTTAAGACGCCCGGGTCCGTCGCCAGGTTCCCGAACGGTTCCCAACCGCCCCTGGTCTTCACCGAGTACGTACCCATCACGACCGTTGTGACGCTCCGTCGAGCAAGGCCAGTCGACCGCAATATGCCTCCCCCTGAGGCAGTTTCAAGCCAACTTCACATTTCGGCAAGAGGTCTGCGGGGAATTCTCTCCAGCCTCACGGACACCAGGAATCCCAGCAGGACAATGCTGGACATCTCCTCACGAGTACGTGTACATGTGGAGACACTGCCGGCGACGCAGAATGACATGGGGGTTTGCGATGCTTTTGAGCAGTACGTACCGGTCGGAAAGCCGGACACCATGAACGCTCCGCACCCTCCGAAAGTGGCCGGAATCGATTCAACGGTTCCCTCACCCGCACACACTGTCGCGTCCGTCACCGCGGGTACCTCCCCGGCTCCCCCGGCAAACCCCCAGAACGCGCCGGGCGCGCTGCTCCAGGACCGGCTCGCCGGCTGGGTCTCCGACCTCACGACCCTCCACGAACTCACCGAACGCCTGGCCCGCGCGAGCACGCTCGACGAGGCGCTCCAGGAGCTGCTGCGCGCGGGAGCCGCCCTGGTGGGCGCGCGGCGCGGGCTCGTCGCCCTGGAACCCGCCGACGGTCTCGGCCCGGCCACCACCATCGGCCTGGGACTGGCCCGCGCGGATCTCGGCCACATGGAGACGGTGCCGCGCGGCTCACTGCCGTACGGCAGGATCCTCGACGGGCTGCCCGGCGCCGACGACGGCATCGCCGAACCCGACCTGTTCGCCGAGAAGGGGCTCGACCCCCGGCACCGCGAGGTCGCCGCCCGCCTCGGCTACGCCGCCAGCTTCGCCCTCCCCCTCGCCACCGGGGCCGCCGGGCGCCTGGGTGCCGCGGTGTGGCTCTACGACGAGCCGGCCGAGCCGTCGGAGCGGCAGCGCCACCTCGTGGGCCTGTACGTCCGCCACGCCGCCGAGCACCTGGCCCGGCTCCTCGAACTCGAGCGCACGCGCGCGTGCATGGCCACGATGGCCGAGGAACTGCTGCCCTCCCGTCTCCCCCGGGTCACCGGCGTCCAGCTCGCCGCGCGGCACCGCACCTCCCCGCTCGGGGGCGGCGACTGGTACGACGCGCTGCCCCTGCCGGACGCGGCCCTCGGTCTCGCCGTCGGGTCCGTCACCGGGGCGGGACCCAGTGCGGTCGCGGCGATGGGCCGGCTGCGGGCGTCGCTGCGCGCGTACGCCGTGATGGAGGGCGAGGACCCGGTCGCCGTCCTGTCCGACCTGGAGCTGCTGCTGCGGCTCACCGAGCCCGCCCGGTCGGCCACCGCCCTGTTCGGCTACTGCGAACCCGCGCTGCGCCGGATCACACTGGCCGGCGCCGGGCACAGTCCGCCGCTGCTGCTCGGCGAGCACCGCACCGAGTTCGTCGAGACGTCGGTCTCCGCGCCGCTGGGCATGCTCGCCTGCTGGGAGGCGCCGAGCGTGGAGGTCCAGGCGGAGCCGGGGGAGACGGTGCTGCTCTACACCGACGGGCTGCTGCACCGCACCGGCGATCCGACCGACCGCGCCTTCGCGCGGCTGCACGCGGCGGCGGCGGGAGTGCCGAAGGCCCTGCGCCACGACCCCGGCGCCGTCGCCGACCACGTCCTGCGCGCGGTGCTGCCCGAGGGCGCGGACACGGCGGGCTCCAGGGAGGACGTGGTGCTGCTGGCGGCGCGGTTCGAGTAGCCGTCCCGTCCCTCTCCGCTACCGGTCCGTGCCCCATTCGGCCGTTTCCGCCCGACCGTACGATGGGGGGTGGTCCAGTGCCGTATCGAGGAGGATGACCGTGGCCGAGGAGCTGCCGGAGACCCCGGAGACTGCCGAGGAAGAGCCCGTCAAGCAGCGCAAGAACGGCCTGTACCCGGGCGTGTCCGACGAGCTGGCCGAGAGCATGAGGAGCGGCTGGGCCGACACGGAGCTGCATGATCTGCGGCCGGTCCCCCAGGCCGCCGAGACCGCCGCCCGCCGCGCGGCGCTCTCCGCCCGTTTCCCGGGTGAGCGTCTGGTCGTCCCCGCGGGCAACCTGAAGACGCGTTCGAACGACACGGAGTACTCCTTCCGCGCGTCCGTCGAGTACGCCTACCTCACCGGCAACCAGACGGAGGACGGCGTCCTCGTCCTGGAGCCCACGGCGGACGGCCACAAGGAGACGATCTACCTCCTGCCCCGTTCCAACCGTGAGAACGGCGAGTTCTGGCTGGACGGGCAGGGCGAGCTGTGGGTCGGCCGCCGCCACTCCCTCACCGAGGCCGAGAAGCTGTACGGCATCCCCGCCTCCGACGTCCGCGAGCTGGCCGGCGCGCTGCGCGAGGCCACCGGCCCGGTACGGGTGGTGCGCGGGTACGACGCCGGGATCGAGGCGGCGCTGACCGACAAGGTCACCGCCGAGCGCGACGAGGAGCTGCGCGTCTTCCTCTCCGAGGCGCGGCTGGTCAAGGACGACTTCGAGATCGGCGAGCTGCAGAAGGCCGTCGACTCCACCGTGCGCGGCTTCGAGGACGTCGTGAAGGTCCTCGACAAGGCCGAGGCCACCAGCGAGCGCTACATCGAGGGAACGTTCTTCCTGCGCGCCCGCGTGGAGGGCAACGACGTCGGCTACGGCTCCATCTGCGCCGCCGGCCCGCACGCCTGCACGCTGCACTGGGTGCGCAACGACGGCCCGGTCCGCTCCGGTGACCTGCTGCTGCTCGACGCGGGCGTGGAGACGCACACGTACTACACGGCCGACGTCACGCGCACGCTTCCGGTCAACGGCACGTACAGCGAGTTGCAGAAGAAGATCTACGACGCCGTGTACGACGCCCAGGAGGCCGGTATCGCGGCGGTGAAGCCGGGCGCCAAGTACCGCGACTTCCACGACGCCGCCCAGCGCGTGCTGGCCGAGCGGCTCGTCGAGTGGGGCCTGGTCGAGGGCCCGGTGGAGCGGGTGCTGGAGCTGGGGCTGCAGCGCCGCTGGACGCTGCACGGCACCGGTCACATGCTCGGCATGGACGTCCACGACTGCGCCGCCGCGCGGACCGAGACGTACGTCGACGGCACGCTGGAGCCCGGCATGGTGCTCACCGTCGAGCCGGGTCTGTACTTCCAGGCCGACGACCTGACCGTGCCCGAGGAGTACCGCGGCATCGGCGTCCGCATCGAGGACGACATCCTCGTCACGGCGGACGGCAACCGGAACCTGTCCGACGGGCTGCCCCGGCGGTCGGACGAGGTCGAGGCGTGGATGGCGGCCCTGAAGGGCTGACGCACGGCACGGCGGCCGGGTACGCGCGCGTGCCCGGCCGTTCCCGTCGCCGCACTGCGGCCCGACCGCACCGCGGCCCGACGCACCGCGTTTCGCTACACCGCGACGAGCGGGGCGTCCTCGCGCCACTTGAGGATCTTGTCGAAGCTCACCACCGCGCCGCCCCGGCCCGGTTTGTTGCCGATGTGGACGTGGTCGGCGAGCTCCCGGATGAGACACAGGCCCCGTCCGTGCTCCGCGTCGGACGGCGCGGGACGGGCCGGCGGGCGGGGACGGCTCCCGGTCGTGCCGGGGAAGCCGGGGCCCGCGTCGGCGACCTCGATGCGGCACTTCTCGCCGTCGAGGTAGGCGGTCACCCGGAACGCCTCCGAGGTGCCGTCCCGCACGGTGTCCCCGCCGTGCTCGACCGCGTTCGCGCAGGCCTCGCTGAGGGCGACGGACAGGTCGTAGGAGATGTCGGGGTCGACGCCCGCGGTCTCCATGGTGCCGAGCAGCAGGCGCCGGGCGAGCGGCACGCTGGCGGCGTCGCGCCGCAGATGGAGTGACCACCAGATGCTCATGCTCCAGCCTCCTGGCTGCGGCTCGACATACCGTTACGTATTGCCCTGAGTGCTCGCCGGTAAGCGTGAAGTTGACGTGAGACCGCCCATACGGCGGGTGTGTCGTGGATCCGATCGGTGTATGTGGGGCGTGTCGTAGCAGATGTGATCTTCCGGTCGTACCTCATCTTGCGGACCTGCCGTACGTCGGCCGGCGGGCCGGTGCGATGATGAGCGCGCCATGTCTGCCCCCCACCCGTGTACGACACGCTCCGGACGAGGCCTCCGGATCCTGCGGGCCGCGGTGTTCGCCGCGGTCTGCGTCGTGCTGGCCGGGGCAGGACACGCGCTCGCCTCCCGCACCGCCGTACCGCTGTGGACGCTGGGCGCGGGCTTCCTCGGGGCCCTCGCGGTCGCCGCGCCGCTCACCGGACGCGCGCGGTCGCTGCCGGGGACCGCGCTGCTGCTGGCGTGCGGCCAGACGGCCCTGCACACGCTGTTCGGCCTGGGGCAGCACG
>NZ_NCTE01000864.1 GCF_002114215.1 Streptomyces sp. 13-12-16
GCCCACGTGCGCGGCCGCCGCCGCCCGCGCCGCCTCCGGGTCGCGGGCGGCCAGGGCGCGGTGGATCGCGGCGTGTTCGCGCCGGGTGCGGGCGAAGGCGTCCTCCTCCTGGTACCCGCGCCGGACCCGGGCCCGGAAGGTGCGCGAGGACAGGCTCTCCAGGATCGCGGCCGTCGTCCCGTTGCCTGCGGCCGCCGCGATCTCGCGGTGGAAGGCCAGGTCGTGGGCGAGGATCTCCTCCGGATCGTCGGTGGCGTTCATCGCCGCCAGGTGCTTCTCGACCTCGGCCAGCCGGTCCGGAGTGATCCGGGCGGCGGCCAGGGCGGTCGCGTTCGACTCCAGGACGCGGCGCACCTCCAGCAGTTCGACCAGTTGCCGCCCCCGGGACAGATCCGCCACCACCCCGAACGTCTCCAGCAGGTCCCCGGCCTCCAGCCGGGTGACGTAGATGCCCGAGCCGTGCCGGGCCTCGACCACTCCCAGCACCGTGAGCGCGCGGACCGCCTCCCGCATCGAACTGCGGGAGATGCCCAGCCGGACGGCCAGCTCCCGCTCGGTGGGCAGCCGCTCACCGGGCTCCAGTTCACCCTCGCGGATCATCGCCGTGATCCGCTCGATGGCCCGCTGCGTCACCGTGCCCCTCTGCGGGGCCGACTCCTCCACGCCACTCCTCCACTCACCGGATGCGCCGCAGTCTAACCACTGAAGTGGTCGGACCAAATTCGGTCAGATGACGGGTTCGGCGCGTCCGAAGGGTGTTCTCATCGGCAAGTGGTCTGATAAATATGCGATCCCCGCCCCCTCATCGAAAGGTCCCCCGTGCCCCCGCGACCCGCCCGCATCACCGCCGTCGACACCTACGACGTCCGGTTCCCCACCTCGCGCGAGCTCGACGGCTCCGACGCGATGAACCCCGACCCCGACTACTCGGCGGCCTACGTCGTGCTGCGCACCGACGCCGCCGACGGACACGAGGGGCACGGGTTCGCCTTCACCATCGGGCGGGGCAACGACGTCCAGGTCGCCGCGATCCGGGCGCTCCGCGGCCATCTCGTCGGACGGTCCGCCGACGAACTCTGCGCCGACCCCTCCCTCCTGAACCGCGACCTGACCGGTGACAGCCAGCTGCGCTGGCTCGGACCCGAGAAGGGCGTGATGCACATGGCGATCGGGGCCGTCGTCAACGCGCTCTGGGACCTGGCCGCCAAACGCGCGGAGAAGCCGCTGTGGCGGCTGCTCGCCGAGGCCGACCCCGCCTGGCTGGTGCGCCAGATCGACTTCCGCTACCTCACCGACGCCCTCACCCCCGAAGAGGCCCTCGCCCTCCTGCGCCGCGGCCGGGAAGGCGCCGAGGAGCGCACCGCCCTGCTGCTGGAGCGCGGTTACCCCGCCTACACCACCTCGCCCGGCTGGCTCGGCTACGACGACGGGAAACTCACCCGGCTCGCCGCACAGGCGGTCGCCGACGGCTTCAGGCAGATCAAGCTCAAGGTCGGCGCCGACCTCGACGACGACCTGAGGCGCTGCCGGGTCGCCCGCGCGGTCGTCGGACCGGACGTGCGCATCGCGATCGACGCCAACCAGCGCTGGGACGTGGACGAGGCGATCCGCTGGACCAGGGCCCTCGCCGAGTTCGGCCCGTACTGGATCGAGGAACCCACCAGCCCCGACGACATCCTCGGCCACGCGGCGATCCGCCGCGCCGTCGCCCCGGTGAAGGTGGCCACCGGCGAACACGCGCAGAACAGGATCGTCTTCAAGCAGCTCCTCCAGGCCGGCGCCGTCGACATCGTCCAGATCGACGCGGCCCGCGTCGGCGGGGTCCCCGAGAACCTGGCGATCCTGCTGCTCGCCGCCAAGTACGGCGTCCCCGTGTGCCCGCACGCAGGCGGGGTCGGCCTGTGCGAACTCGTCCAGCACCTCTCGATGTTCGACTACGTGGCCCTCACCGGCACCACCGAGGACCGGGTCATCGAGTACGTCGACCATCTGCACGACCACTTCCTCGCCCCGGTGGTGATCCGCGACGGCCACTACACGGCACCCCTCGCGCCGGGCTTCTCCGCCGCCGTGCGACCGGGGTCCCTGGCGCGCTACACCTATCCCGACGGCGACTTCTGGGCCGCCGACCCGGACACGCGGAAGAACAAGGACGAGGAGCAGGCCGCATGAGCGACTTCGAGGGCCTGACGGCCCTGGTGACCGGCGGCGCCTCCGGCATCGGCCGGGCCACGGCGGAACTCCTCGCCGAGCGCGGAGCCCGGGTGGCCGTCCTCGACCTCGACCCGTCGACGGTCGGCGAGCCCCTCACCGGACACCGCGCCGACGTCACCGACGACGCCTCGGTGCGCGCGGCGGTGGCCGCCGCCGTCGACGGTCTGGGCGGCCTCGACGTCCTGGTCAACAACGCCGGCATCGGTGCCCGGGGCACGGTGGAGACCAACTCCGACGAGGAATGGCACCGCGTCTTCGACGTCAACGTCCTCGGCATGGTCCGCACCGCCCGCGCCTGCCTGCCGCACCTGCGCGCCTCCGCGCACGCGGCGATCGTCAACACCTGCTCCGTCGCCGCCACCGCCGGCCTGCCGCAGCGGGCCCTGTACAGCGCCACCAAGGGCGCCGTGCACTCCCTCACCCTCGCCATGGCCGCCGACCACGTCCGCGAGGGCATCCGCGTCAACTGCGTCAACCCGGGCACCGTCGACACCCCCTGGATCGGCCGGCTGCTGGACGCGGCCGACGACCCGGCCGCCGAACGCGCCGCCCTGGAGGCCCGCCAGCCCACCGGCCGCCTGGTCTCGGCCGCCGAGGTCGCGGGTGCCGTCGCCTACCTGGCG
>NZ_NCTE01000865.1:0-3450 GCF_002114215.1 Streptomyces sp. 13-12-16
AGGCGCGGGCGGCGTCGGTGCCGGCGGCGTCCGGCACCTCACCGGCCTCGGTGGCCGCCAGCGCCGCCCGCAGCCCGGCCAGGTCGGTGACCGTGTAGGCGAGCCGGTGCCGGTGCCCGGCGCGGGAGACGTTCGACGTCCAGCACACGTCCCGCACGTTCCCGTCGATCCGGCCGGCGTCGATCGCCTCGCGGTAACGGGTGACCAGCCGGCCGAGCGACGCCGGGCTCTGCGCGCTGAGCGTGAACAGGTAGGGCGGCCGGCCCTCGCCGGACCGGGCCGGTGCCGCGGTGAACTCCTCCAGCACGACGTGCGCGTTGGTCCCGCCGAGGCCGAAGGCGCTCACCCCGGCGCGGCGGGGGCCGTCCCCCTCCGGCCACGCGTGGGCCTCCCGCGGCACGTACACCGGGCCGTCGTCGAGGTCGATCGCGGTGTTCGGCCGCTCGTAGTTCGCCAGGGGCGGGATCACGCGGTGCCGCAGCGCGAGCACGGCCTTGATCACGCCCATCACGCCCGAGCCCTCGAAGAGGTGGCCGATGTTCGCCTTCACCGTGCCCACCGCGCAGAAGCGCCGGTCGTCGGTCCGGGCGGCGAACGCCCGCCGCAGCCCCTCGAACTCGATCGGGTCGCCGACCTTGGTGGCGGTGCCGTGCACCTCCAGGTAGCCGATCGTGCGGGGATCGACGCCCGCGTCCCGCCACGCGGCCTCCAGCAGGTCGGCCTGGGCGCGGGAGTCCGGCGCGGTCATCATCTCGGACCTGCCGTCGTGGTTGACCGCGCTGCCCTTGACGACCGCGTACACCTGGTCGCCGTCGGCCAGCGCCCGGTCCAGCCGCTTGAGCACGACCGCTCCGGACCCCTCGCCGAAGCCGGTGCCGTCCGCGCCCTCGTCGAACGTACGGGTCACGCCGTCGGACGACTCGATGCCGATCCTGGTGTGCGGGTGCCGCACCGGCGCCATCACGATCCGGGTGCCGGCCACCACGGCCATCTCGCAGTCGCCCAGCAGCAGCGCGGCCCTGGCCTGGTGCAGTGCCAGCAGCGACGCCGAGCAGGCGCTGTCGATCACCATGCTCGGGCCGCGCAGGTCGAGCAGGTACGAGAGCCGGTTGGCCAGCATCGTGACGATGTTGCCGGTGATGCCGAGCTGTCCCAGCGCGGGGTCGATGCGGCAGAAGTAGTCCAGGTACGACCCGCCGGGGTTGCCGGCGTAGCCGACGTACACGCCGGTGCGGCTGCCGGCCAGCCGCTCACCGGTGTAGCCGGCGTCCTCCAGCGCGCGGTACATCGTGCGCAGGACCAGCCGCTGGTGCGGGTCGGTGACCGCGGCCTGCTTCGGGGTCATGCCGAAGAAGGCGTGGTCGAACAGGTCCACCCGGTCCAGGAAGCTGCCGTCGTGGAACTCGACCCGCTCCCCGGCGTCCGGCACCAGCGCCGACTCCCAGTGGTAGCGCAGGTACTCCTCGATCTCCCGGCGCCGCTGCGCCGGGAACGGCCGGGTGAGGCTGCGGCCGGTGCGGACGACGTCCCAGAACGCGTGCTGGTCCGGCGCGTCCGGCACTTCGACGGAGAGTCCGACGACAGCGATGTCCGTGGTCATACGAGTTCCTCCGTCGGCTGCGCGGCGATCCGTGCGATGAAGGCGGTGAGGGTGGTGCCGTTGACCTCGTCGAAGTGGTCGACGCCGGCCGCGCGCAGGGCCCGGACCGTGCGCACCCACTCCACCGGGCGGTGGATCTGCCCGCTGAGCAGACGGACCGCCTGGTCCGGGGCGAACTCCGTGCCGGTGACGCTGGACATCACCGGCGTGTGCCCGGCGCGGAATCCGTACTCGCGCAGGACCGTCGCGAACGCCCGGCCGGCCGAGGCCATGAGGGGCGTGTGGAACGGGCCGCTGACGGACACCGGCAGGACCCGGGCGCCCCGGCCGCGCAGTGCCTTGACCGCGAGCGCCAGTTGCTGCCGGTCCCCGGCCACCGTCACCTGCTGGTCGCTGTTGCGGTTGGCGACGTGCACCAGGTTGAGCCCGGCGCCGTGCAGGGTCGCCTCGACCTGCGCCGGGCTCGGCCCGACCACCGCGACCATCGCGCCGCGGGTGACGTCGGCCATCAGTTCGGCGCGGCGCCGGACCAGCGCCAGGCCGTCCGTCAGGTCGATGACGCCGGCGGCCACCAGCGCGTTGAGCTCGCCCAGGCTGTGCCCGGCGAAGTAGTCGTAGCGCCGGCCGGCGCGCTCGAGGTCCATCCAGGACAACGCGTTGACGAGGAAGACGGCCGGCTGCGCGTAGCGGGTGTCGGCGAGCCGGCCGTCGGGGTCGTCGCGGCACAGGTCCGCCACGGCATAGCCGAGCAACTCGCTCGCGGCGGCGGTCTCCCGCGGATACCGCTCGAACAGTTCCCCTCCCATGCCTCTGCGTTGTACGCCTTGGCCGGGGAAGACCAGACAGTGCATGCGTGGACGCTCCTTCACTCAGGCGGTCGGTGCGGGGACGCTGCGGTAGCGCAGGCCGTGGTGGCCGTCGCGCAGGGTCTCCCGGGTGAACACCCGGGCCGACGGGCCCGGTCCGAAGTCGACGATCTGGTCGGGCCGGCAGTCCTCGACCGCGGCGCGGACCGTGCCGGGCCAGTCCAGCGGGCGGCACACCGCGTGGGCGAGGACGTCCGGCAGCAGGTCACCGCGGTGCTGGAGGTTGACCGGCGCGTCGGCGACGTACACCGGTACGGCCAGCCGGTCGCCGGTGAGCGGGAACGTCATGAAGTGCCGGTCCTCCAGCGTCGCGCGCACCGCCGGCTCCAGGAGCGGCGTGTGGAACGGCGCGGTGCTGCGCAGGTAGGTCCACCCCGCCCCCGGCTCGGCCAGTCGCCGCGCGTGCCTCGCCCGGAAGCCGGCGAGGTCGTCCGGGTCCCCGGCCAGCACGTGCGAGCGGCCGGAGTTCGCGAGGGCCAGGTGCACCGGGGAGTCCGTCACCAGCGCGCGCAGCTCCTCGGCCGGCACGCCCGTCACGGCCGCCATCGGTGCGGCCGCGCCCTTCTGAGGCCGTGTCGGCTGATGGCAGCGGATCAGCGCCAGCGCGGTCATCGCGATCAGGTCGTGGCAGAGCGCCGTGTACTGCCGGCGGCCGGTCACCCTCAGTCCCGCGGCCATCGCGCCGATCAGGCCCAGGCTGTGGCCGATGGCGGCCACCGGTGCGGACCGGTCGCCGTCCGCACGGCCGACGGCGGGTTGCAGCAGGCACAGTTGGTAGATGTGGGCGCACAGGCCGTCCACGATGGAGTGTTCCAGGGCGCCCGCGTCCGGCGGGTCGCCGCGAAGCCAGGCGGTCAGCGGGATGCCGCCGGGCAGCTCCCGGCGGTAGGCGTCCGCGCCGACGTGGTCGAGCACGCGCGCCACCGCCTCGGCCGCGGCGGTGAAGTACCGCGCGTTCTCCGGCCGCGCGGACAGCGCCCGCAG
>NZ_NCTE01000865.1:3672-5350 GCF_002114215.1 Streptomyces sp. 13-12-16
CTGGGGGAGTGCGGCTGCCTCGTCGACGAGGAGCCGTGCCGCCCGCTGTTCGTGCAGCCGCAGCTGCGTGAGACCGCGGCGGATCCGGTCCGCCGGCAGGGCGGGCAGCCCGGCCTGGAAGGCGGTGACCCGGTCCGACAGCACGGTGGCCAGCTGCGCGATGCGGGCGTAGGCGGCGCGGACCCGCTCGCCGTGCTCGGTGAGCGCCAGGAACCGGCAGAACAGGGTCCGCGAACCGGCCAGCAGCGCCATGCCGTTGACGCCGGGCGCGCGATAGGTGGTGGCGACCGACGTGCGCTCCACGACGAGGTTGTCGCCGATGACGTCGTAGAGCTCGAAGCCGTCGCGGAAGCCGGCCAGGAACGCGCGGTAGGCGTCCTCGAACCCGTCCCGGTCGGGCTCGGCCACCTGCCGGACGGTGGCGCAGCCGGTGAACCAGCGTTCGGGTTCCCGGGCGTAGCCGTCGCGCAGCAGGTCCCATCCCACGGTCAGCGGGAAGTACTCGTGGTCGTCGGCGGTGTTGTCGACCAGCAGGACGTCGGTGCCGCTCGCCCCGCAGACGAGGAACGAGTGCAGGAGCCGGTACTCCTCGGGGAGCGTGCCGGCCCGGCGCATGAACTCCACCCAGTGGGGGAAGTGGTGCCGGGGCGCGTAGAAGAACACCGGCTGTCCCGCGGCGAGGAAGTCGGTCAGGCCGGACTCGAAGCGGTCCAGGTCCACGGCCTTGGCCGAGAGCACCTCGAACCCGAGCAGGCGCAGGTCGTCGTCGTTCACGTACGGGGTGTCGTACGCCCAGCGGTCCCCGCCGCGCAGGTGGCAGTGGCGGTGGACGGCCGAAGTGGAGCCCAGGGCCCGGTACATCAGCAGGTCGGACCAGGGGGTGCGGCTGCCGACGTACGCGAGGAGCTGGGTCTTGCGGCAGTGCAGGTGGTTGTTGGGGTCCCGGGTGCGGATGCGGTCCACACCCGGTAACTCGATCATCTGGTCGACGGACAACAGCGGAAACCTCCGTTCGGCGACGCCTTCGCCGTGGACGCCGGAGCGAGGAGTGCCGTACTCCGGCGGGTCCGATCCGTCACGCGGGACGGCGGTGCCGTGGTGGGAGCGACGGGCTCGGTGGGGCCGTGCACGACGATGTGCGGATGCTCTTCACGGCGCGCGCCGGGGATTCCCGCCATTGGGCGATCTCCGGCGAGGCGCGCGGAAACAACGAGCAGAGGGGTCCTGCGGGACCCGGTCGGCGAAACATTCGAAGTCGATGCGGATGACGTTCGACTGTTCGCCCGGCTTGCAACATCATGGCAGGCCCCAAGTAACGAGACAATAAAAGTCATATGATTTGGCGCCTGCCGGGGTTCATTGCAGGTCAACGTGATGGAGAGGGGCGCAGGTGCTGCGCCGGAGCGTGAAAGGGTGGCCGTCGTCCTGAACGCACGTTCAGGTGAATCAGAAACTTGCGTGCCGTTCAGCTCGAAAGTGTCGATGCTTTCGGCGCATGTGAGAGTCGAGTCGTCATCGGTTCCACCGGGCCGCCGGTGCGCCCCGACCGGTCGGCACGAGTGCGGTCACCGCGTCGACGGGTTCGCCGGGAAGCGGCCGGGCGGCCACCGGGACGTGGCGCGGCCCGTGCGGGATGTCCCGGTCCGGTGCGGGCGGCACGCCCCCCGGGGCCGGCCGG
>NZ_NCTE01000866.1:0-2577 GCF_002114215.1 Streptomyces sp. 13-12-16
GGGGCCGCGGGGGTGAGGAGCGGACCGCCGGGCGGCGTGAGCAGGGGAACCAGCGGGGAGCCCGGGCCCACCGCCGTGCCGGCGTCGCTCCGCCCCGGGTCGAGCACACCGCCGGGCGGCCGGGGCCCGTCGTCCGGTCCCCCTTCCCGGTCCGGCACCGACGGGGCCGTGGCCTCTCCGGGCAGGGGCGGCAGCAGGACGCCCGGTGCGAACGGGGTCGCCCCCATGAGGCTCAGTACCAGCACCATCAAGTACGCGGCCGCCAGCCCGGCCACGCCGTATCCGGTGCGCCGGAGCACCCGCGCGCGCCTGCCGGTGGAGTCGACGAACACGGGGAAGCACGGATCAGCCGATGGGACGGTCCGCATATGTCCGGAATCATCCTGACTCCGCATGGAGTCAGCGTACGCCGGAACGGGCCTTTCTACGCGGGCGATCCCGACGAGAACCGGCGCAGCAGCGGGGACAGCACCAGCACGGACTTCGTCCGCTCGACGAACGGCTCGCCCGCGATGCGTTCCAGGACCCGCTCGAAGTGACGCATGTCGGAGGCGAAGACCTGGGCGACCGCGTCCGCGTCACCGGTGACGGTGGAGGCGGCCACGACCTCCTGGTAGCGCTCCAGGCCCCGCTGGATGGTCTCCGGGGAGGTGTTGCTGCGGCAGTAGATCTCGACGAACCCCTCCGTCTCCCAGCCGAGGGCGGCCGGGTCCACCCGTACGGTGAACCCGGTGATGGCCCCGGTGGCGCGCAGCCGGTCCACGCGCCGTTTCACGGCGGGCGCGGACAGGCCGACGAGCTGGCCGATGTCCGCGTAGGAGCGGCGGGCGTCCTCGGCGAGGGCGTGCACGATGCGTTCGTCGAGATCGTTCAGCACTGCGGGCGGTTCACTTCGCTTCTGGTGTGGCGGGGGCGGCGAGCCGGGAGCGGCGGTGGCCGTACAGGAAGTAGAACACGAGCCCGGCGGCCATCCAGACACCGAAGACCACCCAGGTGACGGCGGACAGGCTGCCCATCATCCACAGGCAGAACGCGAAGCCGAGGGCCGGCATGAGCGGGGACAGCGGCACCCGGAAGGTGCGGGGCATCTCCGGACGCGTCCGGCGCAGCACCACGACGGCGACGTTGACCAGCGCGAAGGCGAACAGGGTGCCGATGCTGGTGGCGTCGGCGAGCTGGCCGAGCGGGATGGCGGCGGCCAGCACGCCGCAGAAGAGGGAGACGATCAGGGTGTTGGCGCGGGGCGTGCCGGTCTTCGGGCTGACCTTGCCGAACACCTTGGGCACCAGTCCGTCCCGGGCCATGGCGAACAGGATGCGGGTCTGGCCGTAGAGCACGGTCAGGACGACGCTGGCGATGGCGATGACGGCGCAGAACGCCAGCAGGGTGCCCCAGAAGCCCTGGCCGGTGACCTCGCGCATGATCTGGGCGAGCGTGGCCTCGGAGTCGGTGAACTGCTGCCAGGGCTTGGCGCCCACGGCGACGGCGGCGACCAGGACGTACAGCGCGGTGATGATGGCGAGCGACAGCAGGATCGCGCGGGGCAGGTCGCGCTGGGCGTCCTTCGCCTCCTCGCCGGCGGTGGAGGCGGCGTCGAAGCCGATGTACGAGAAGAAGAGCGTCGCCCCGGCGGCGCTGACGCCGGCCATGCCGAGCGGCATGAAGTTCTCGTAGTTGCCGGAGCGGAAGCCCTGGACGCCGATGGCGCAGAACAGCACCAGCGCGCCGATCTTCACGACGACCATGATCGTGTTGGCGCGGGCGGACTCGCGGGCGCCGCCCATCAGGAACGCCATGGCGAGCAGGACGACGATCAGCGCGGGCAGGTTGAAGACGCCTCCGTCGCCGGGCGGGGCGGAGAGCGCGGCCGGGATGGTGACGCCGATGGTGCCGTCGAGGAGTTCGTTGAGGTACTCGCCCCATCCGACGGCGACGGCGGCGACCGACACGCCGTACTCCAGCATCAGGCACCAGCCGCAGACCCAGGCGACCAGCTCGCCCATCGTTGCGTACGCATACGAGTAGGAGGAGCCGGAGACCGGGATGGTGCCCGCCAGCTCGGCATAGGAGAGGGCGGAGAAGAGGGCCGTCAGACCGGCTATGACGAAGGACAGCGTGACGGCCGGGCCGGCCTTGGGGACGGCCTCGCCGAGGACGACGAAGATGCCGGTTCCGAGGGTGGCACCGATGCTGATCATGGTCAGCTGCCACAGGCCGAGGGACCGCCGCAGGGAGCCACCCTCACCCTGGCCACCCTCCGCGACCAGGCGTTCCACGGGCTTGCGGCGCATCAGGCGCGCGCCGAGGCCGGGGGACGGCGGGGCGGCGGGGCGGCCGTTGTGCGGGGGTGCGCCTTGGTCGAGCACGCGCTGACTCCTTCGTCGCTGCCGGTCTTCCGCGGCAGGGGACCGACGGCGTCCCGCGACAGCCGGGACCCGTCGAGCGGAGTCCCCGCCACACACGTACAGCGCGTAACCCTACGAGGTTCTCCGTTGCTCCTGAAATGCAGCAACCTTGCGCACCCCCGCAAGATCATTGCGTTACCGGCGGGGGCGCGGGGGGTCGTTGCGCGGGGGG
>NZ_NCTE01000866.1:2797-4517 GCF_002114215.1 Streptomyces sp. 13-12-16
CCGACGACGGCCTTCTCGGCGAACTCCTCGAGCGATCCGGCCCCTGCGTAGGTGCAGGAGGAGCGGACGCCCGCGATGATCGAGTCGATCAGGTCCTCGACGCCGGGCCGGGTGGGGTCGAGGAACATGCGGGAGGTGGAGATGCCCTCCTCGAACAGCGCCTTGCGGGCGCGGTCGTACGCCGACTCCTCGGAGGTGCGGTTGCGCACGGCACGCGCGGAGGCCATGCCGAAGGACTCCTTGTAGGGGCGGCCGTTCGCGTCGTGCTGGAGGTCGCCCGGGGACTCGTAGGTCCCGGCGAACCAGGAGCCGATCATCACGTTGGACGCGCCGGCGGCGAGCGCCATCGCCACGTCGCGCGGGTGCCGGACGCCGCCGTCGGCCCACACGTGCTTGCCGTACTTCCTCGCCTCGGCGGCGCACTCCAGGACGGCGGAGAACTGCGGCCGGCCGACGCCGGTCATCATGCGGGTGGTGCACATGGCGCCGGGGCCCACGCCGACCTTGACGATGTCGGCGCCGGCCTCGATCAGGTCGCGGACGCCCGCGGCGGCGACGACGTTGCCGGCGACGATCGGCACCTGCGGGTCGAGGTCGCGGACCAGCTTCAGCGCGCTGATCATCGACTCCTGGTGCCCGTGCGCGGTGTCGATGACGAGCGTGTCGACGCCGGCGTCCAGCAGCTGTCGGGCCTTGCCCGCCACGTCGCCGTTGATGCCGACGGCGGCGGCTATGCGCAGCCGCCCCCGCTCGTCGGTGGCCGGGGTGTACAGGGTGGCGCGCAGGGCGCCCTTGCGGGTCAGGATGCCCGCCAGACGGCCGTCCCGGTCCACGGCGGGCGCGTAGCGGCGGTTGGCGGCGTCGAGGGTGTTGAAGGCCTCGCGCGGGTCCATGTCCGCGTCGATGAGGATCAGGTCCTTGGACATGACCTCTTCGAGCTGGGTGAAGCGGTCCACGCCGGACAGGTCGGTGTCGGTGACCACGCCGACCGGCCGGTGCTCGTCGTCGACGACGACGCCCGCGTTGTGCGCGCGCTTGGGCAGCAGGGCGAGCGCGTCGGCGACGGTCTGGTGCGGGGCCAGGACGATCGGGGTGTCCAGGACGTGGTGGCGGCCCTTGACCCAGGAGACGACCTCGGTGACGACCTCGATCGGGATGTCCTGCGGGATGACGACGAGTCCACCGCGCCGGGCCACCGTCTCGGCCATGCGGCGGCCTGCGATGGCGGTCATGTTCGCGACGACCAGCGGGATGGTGGTGCCGGTGCCGTCCGGCGAGCTGAGGTCCACGTCCTGCCGCGAGCCGACCGCGGAGCGGCTGGGCACCATGAAGACGTCGTCGTACGTCAGGTCGTACGCGGGCTGGATGTCGTTGAGGAAACGCACGTGCTGCACATCCCAGTCGATCAGAGGTGGCCCCCGGACAGGTCAGCCAGGGGGAAGAGCACGTACTTCATTGTCCCATGACGACCGGAACGCCCGCCCCGGGCAGATCGTCCAGGCTGGTCAGAGCCCTGCTCGGAGGATCCTCCAAGGGCCGGGGCCACGGTGGGCGACGGCGCCCGGCAGGCCGCCCGACAGCCACGTCCCGAGCGGCCGTCCGCTCCGCGGGACGCGCCGCCGCGTACGACGACACGGCGCCCCGGACCGGACGGTGGGGCCGGAGAGGAAGCCGCCGAGGGCGTCCCCGTCGCGGCCGAACCGGCCGGGCAGGTGCGGGA
>NZ_NCTE01000867.1 GCF_002114215.1 Streptomyces sp. 13-12-16
CCGGCCGGGTCCCGCGGTCCACAGCAGCGCGTGCAGCCGTTCGCCGTTCTCGACACGGGTCAGGCACCGCGGCGACGGCAGGGCGGGGGTGAGGCGGGGCTGGGGGAGAACGGCGGTCACCGTGCGGGGCTCCTTGCTGGGCGGACCGACCGATCCTAGGGCCTGTCGCCCGCCGCGCACGGGGCGGGTCAGCGGCCCGTGCCCTCCGGAAGCCGGAAGCAGGCCGTGACGGTCTTGCCGTGGGGGCAGGGGCGGGCCTCCCAGGTGTCGGCCAGGGCGTCGACCAGCAGCATGCCGCGTCCGCCGACACGTTCGGTGCTCGGTCCACGGGGCGTCGGCAGGGCCGCGGACCTGTCGTGCACCGAGATGTGCAGACAACGGCCGTCCCACGACATGACCAGCTGCGCGGTGCTGCGGGCGTGGACGTGCGCGTTGGTGACCAGTTCCGAAACGGTCAGCAGCACGTCGTCCGCCGTCTCGGGGGCGGCCGTGTCCCAGCCCAGCGCGACAAGGTGCTCGCGCGCCCACTCGCGGGCCGCCTTCACTTCGTGGTCCATCGGCAGTGAGCGCGCCCAGCCCACCGTCCGGACCGACGACTCGTCCATGAGGTCCTTCCAGGTCGTCGCCACGCGGCCCGGACGGGAACGTACCGGACCGCGTGGAAGCGGAAAGAGGAACGGCTCAGCGGTGACCACCGCGGAGCCGGCCCAGCAGACGCTGTGCCTGGGCCCGGCGCCGGGGGTCGGCTGCCGCCCGCCGCACCTGCTCGGCCGTACGCCGCCCCTGAGGGCTCCTGGCGAACTGTTTGATGCGCTCCACCATGCTCGGCATGGGTGCTCCCTTCCGCGGATCCGGTTCGTCCCTGCCGTTCTCCGCCTACCCCCTGCGGGCGGAGTCAGCCCTCGGGCGGCCGGACGGGCTCACGTCTCCTCCAGCGGCTCGTACACCTCCGCTCCCAGGCCGAACGTCCACGCCACCCCCTCCCGGGCCGTCCGGGTCGTCGGCGGCACACGGAGCCAGTACGTGCGGTGGGTGCCGTCCGGTTCGGGCGTGGAGTTGAGGACCTCGACCATGACGACCGGCTCGTCGCCGTCCAGTTCGACGCGCCAGAGCGTGCCCGTGCCGTCCCGGTGCAGGGGCCGCGCCCCCGAGTCGGCGAGGTAACGGTCGTAGCCGTAGTACTCGAGCATCACCCGCCGCAGTTCGGCGTTCTCCTCCTGCCGGATCCGCTCCGGGGTGAGCGTGCGCAGCTCCTCCAGGAAGGCGCGCGTCACCGGCATGCCGCGCCAGGCGCACAGGGCGAAACCGTCGGGGAACTCCAGGGCGGGACCGTCGCCGTGGTCGAGCCGGCCGGCCTCGTCCCGGTGCAGGGCGACGGGCCGCTCGCACACCACCGCCACCTTCTCGAACGGCCACCACCAGCCGGCGCTGCGGCACACCCGGGCCGGCCCGGCGAGCGCGGACCCCTCGGTGTCCAGGGCGGCCAGCCACGGCGCGTCGTGCTGACCGAGCAGGGCGTCCAGCAGGACCAGACGTATCCCGGTGCGGGCGGCCCCGTCGTCGGGGGCGAGGTCGTCGAGCACGCCGACGCGGATCCGGTCGACCAGCGCCTGCGTGGCGTCCCACAGGGCGCCGCCGGTCTCCGACCAGCGGCGGGACCAGCCCGCCGCGCCCAACTCCGCGTACAGCCGGCCGCGTTC
>NZ_NCTE01000868.1 GCF_002114215.1 Streptomyces sp. 13-12-16
CTGGCGGTTGATGTGGTGGCGGGTCGTCGACATGGTGCGGTGTCCTCCTCGGTGCGGCCGGCTGCCGCGGTACGGGACCGGGTCAGCCGGCCGATGTGCCGCCCACGGGTGCCTGGCCCAGGGCGCTCAGCTTCCACCGGCCGTCGGTCCGGGTGAGTTCGCCGAGCATGCGGCTGTCCTTGTCGGTCTTCGCGCCGTCGGACGCCTTGACGGTGACGCGCAGGGCGATCAGCACCCGGGCGCGGCCGGCCCGGTCGTCGAGTTCGGTGACGGCGCCCGACAGCACCCGGGCCGTGGTGACCGTTTTCGCCGCCTTCACCTGCTCGGCGAACTCCGCGCGTCCGGAGGTCAGTTGTTCGTGCAGTTCACCGGTGGTCGACGACTCCCAGAGGTCGAGGCCCCGGTTCACGTCGCGGTGGTCGAGCGTGTTGAGGTTCTGTACGGCCTGCTCCCCGGCGGCGAGCGCCTCGTCCCGTTGCCCGGCGTACGCGGCCCGGTCGTCGTGGGCCGCGCTGTACCAGTCCTGACCGGCCCACGCGGCGAAGCCGCCCGCGACGAGGGTGAGGACGAGGACCAGGGCCGGCAGCGGCCGGGAGCGGGTTCCGGCGAGGGCGCGGACCGCGCGTTCCATGGGGTGCTCCAGTCTCCCGCGCACGTTCAGCGGGCCTTGATGTCGACGATCCGCCACCGGTCGCCCTCGAACCGGGCCGTGACGGTGAGTTGGGCCGCCGCGGTGGTGGCCTCGTCCTTGCCCCGGCGGGAGGTCTGGTCGAGGAAGACCAGCAGGCGGGCCTCGTCGCCGTCGAGTTCGACGACTCCGGTGCGGACGGCCCGGGTGCTCAGGGTGACGCGCTGCTCGGTGAGGTCGTCGCGGACCCGTGCGAAGAGGGTTTCGTACTGGCGGGCGGCGCGGCCGTCCAGGACGGTGCGTGCGGAGCGCTCGGCGGCCGCGGTGCCGTCCGGTGTGTAGGAGAAGACACGGGCGAGGGCGTTGCCGACGTCGCCGGCGACGCGGGTGGTGGCCCCGGTGTCGGTGAGCGCGTGGTTCCGGGCGGAAGCGTCCGACCTCACCTGGTGGGCGCCGTGGAAGAAGCCACAGCCACCGAGGACGAGCGCCGTGACGGCTGCGCCGAGGACGGCCCACCGCAGCCGCCCGTCCGGTGGGCGGCGGGCGCGGGCACCGCCCGGCACGTCCGCGACGGACTCGGGCCCCTGCCCGCCTTCCTCCTCGGCGGACTCGGACCCCTGCCCGCCCTCCCCCTCGACGGACTCGGACCCCTGCCCGCCTTCCTTCTCGGCGGACTCGGGCGCACCCCCGCCCTCCCCCTCGACGGGCGCGTCCGCGGAGTCCGTCTCCGTGCCGGGTTCCGGTGGTCCGCCCCCGCGCAGCAGTCGCGTCAGCGTCATCGGTCACCGCCCTCCTTCTCGCCCTCGACCGGTACCGCGCTCAGCGCCCTCACCTTCCACTTCCCCTCGCCCGTGCGGGCCAGGACCGCCTCCAGGCGCTTGCGGTCGGTGGCCGGCCTCTTCGTCCCGGCGGGCGTGACCTCGACGCGGACGGTGGCGATGAGCTTCGCCGTGCCGGCCCGCGTGTCGAGCGCGGTGACGGCGGCCTCGGTGACCGTGCCGCGCGCCGAGGCGCCCGCCTCGGCGTCGGTACGACCCAGCTCCTCGCGCAGCGGCCCGGTGGAGGCGGCGCGCCAGGCCCGGATG
>NZ_NCTE01000869.1 GCF_002114215.1 Streptomyces sp. 13-12-16
CCGAACACGATGCTCCGCGCCCCCGCGTCCAGCGCGGCCCGCAGCAGCTCGCCGGAGCCGTACGTCGACGCCGTGAGCGGCGCGAAGACGCCCGCCGGCAGCCGCTGCAGCCCGCTCGCCTCCGCCATCTCCACGACGGCCGTGTCACCGCGCAGCGCGTACGCCGCGGTCACCTCGTCCCCGAGGGGACCGGCGACCCGTACCTCCCGCCGCTCGAACCCGGCCGCGACCGCCGCGGCCACGGTGCCGTCACCGCCGTCGGCCACCGGCAGCGCCTCGACCACCAGGTCCGGTACGACCCCGCGCAGCCCGGCCGTCACCCGCTCGGCGACCTCGACGGCCGTCAGCGACCCCTTGAACTTGTCCGCGGCGACGAGCACCCGCTGCGCCGACCGTGCCGTACGAGTGCCGCTCCCTGCAGCGTCCGCCACTTGCATTCCCCTCGTTCTCCGGGCCTCGCACGCGTGTCAAGGCCGAGTCGCGCCGCTGTGACCTTAACCGGCGGGCACAGTGGCCGCCATGCCCTGCCCAGCCCGTGGAACGGCCCGGAACCGGGTAGACCCGTCCTATGAGCGCCACGACCGCCATGACCGCTGTGGGCCCGCAGCCGGGACTCGCCGACCGCATCCTCGGAGGCTGGCTGGGCCGGATCGCGGGCAACATGCTCGGCAAACCGGTGGAACAGGGCGAGGTGTGGACCCGCGAACGCATCGACCGCTACCTCCGCCGGACGGACGCCCTCCCCCTCACCGACTACCTCCCCGAGCCGCCGACCGAGAGCGAGGGCCTCGACCTGCGCCCCGAGTGGCGGTCCTGCGTCCGCGGCCGCGTCCACGGGAGCTGCCGCGACGACGACATCGACTACGCCGTCCTCGGCCTGGACCTGCTGGAGACCCACGGCTTCGCCTTCACCACCGAGCAGGTCGGCGACCTGTGGCTGCTGCGGCTGCCCTACCTCCAGACCTTCACGGCGGAACGGGCCGCCTACCGCAACCTCGCCAACGGCCTCAAGCCCCCGCTCACGGCCACCTACGACAATCCCTACCAGGAGTGGATCGGCGCCCTCATCCGCGCGGACATCCACGGCTGGACCTCCCCCGGCTCCCCGCGCCGCGCCGCCGCCCTGGCCCGCAGGGACGCGGTGCTCTCCCACACCGGCAACGGCGTGTACGGCGCGATGTGGGCGGCGGCACTGATCTCGGCGGCGTTCACGTCGCCCACCGTGCGGCACGCGGTGGACGAGGCGCTGACGGTGATCCCGGCGAGCAGTCGCCTCGCCCGCACCGTGCGCCGGGTGGCCTCCCTGCACGAGGCCGGGCTGGCCTGGGAGGACACGCTCACCACGCTCACGGAGGAGACGTCGGGCCTCGGCTGGATCCACACGGTTCCGAACGCGGCCGTCCTCACCGCCGGCCTGCTGCACGGCGACGGCGACTTCACCCGGACCATCGCCCTGACCGTGCGCGGCGGCCTGGACACCGACTCCAACGGCGCGACGGCGGGCTCGGTCGCGGGCGTCCTGTGCGGTGCCCCGGCCATCCCCGGCCAGTGGAAGGACCCCCTCCAGGACACGGTCCGCAGCGCCGTCTTCGGCTTCGACGGGGTGCGCGTCAGCGAGCTGGCGGAGCGCACGCTGCGGCTGGCCGAAGTCGAGTAGCCGTACCCGGGCGCGCCGCCGTCCTCGCCGGGAACGCCGTCGCCTGCGCGAGTCCCGGAGCGGAGGCGGTTGGGACGTGCCCCGGCGCACGCGCCTCCGGTGCCGGTCACGGGACCGGCGTGTGCCGCCGTGCGCCCCGCGGGGCCCGGCTCCGTGCCCGC
>NZ_NCTE01000870.1 GCF_002114215.1 Streptomyces sp. 13-12-16
CGCGCTGGGCGCCGCCACGCTGGTGGCCGGCGCCGCCCACCATCTGGCACTCCCCGAGGTGCCCCCCGGCGCCGAACGCGTCCGGCTCGGCTCCGTCGCCCTCGCCGCCCGCCGCATCGCCGCCCACCGCGGCACCGCGGTCGTCCTCGCCGACGGCGACCCCGGTTTCTTCGGCGTCGTACGGACCCTGCGCGCACCCGAGTTCGGCCTGGAGGTCGAGGTCGTCCCCGGCGTCTCCTCCGTCGCCGCGGCCTTCGCCCGCGCCGGAATGCCCTGGGACGACGCCCACGTGGTCGTCGCACATCCGCGCACCCTGCGACGCGCGGTGAACGTATGCCGGGCCCACGCCAAGGTCGCGGTTCTCACCTCGCCCGGCGCCGGACCCGCCGAGCTGGGCCTGCTCATGGAGGGTGTCCACCGCACCTTCGTGATCTGCGAGGAACTCGGCACCGAGCGCGAGCGGGTCAGCGTGGTCACCTCCGACAAGGCCGCCGACCACACCTGGCGCGACCCCAACGTCGTCATCGTCGTCGGCGGCCGGGCCGGTGCCGGTGAGTCCGGCGGCTGGATCGCCGGACGCGACCCCTCCACCGGCCCCCGCGGCTGGTCGCTGCCGGCCGAGGAGTACGGCGGCGACCTCGGCGAGGGCGAGCGGGAACCGCTGCGCGTCTCCCAACTCGCCCGGCTCGGACCGCGGGTCGGTGACCTCGTCTGGGACATCGGCTGCGGAAGCGGCGCCTTCGCCACCGAGGCAGCCCGTGCGGGCGCCGCCGTCATCGCCGTCGACAGCGACCCGCGCGCCTGCACCCGCACCGAGTCCACCGCCCGTCGGTGCGGGGTCCAGCTCCAGGTCGTCCACGGCACCGCCCCGCACGTCCTGGAGAACCTCCCCGAGCCGGACGTCGTCCGGGTCGGCGGCGGGGGAGCGGCCGTCGTCTCCGCGGTCGCCGACCGCCGTCCGCAGCGCATCGTCACGCACGCCGCCACCCGCGACGGGGCCGAACTCGTCGGCCGGAACCTCGCGGAACACGGCTACCAGGTGGAGTGCGCCCTGCTGCAGTCCGTCGAACTCGACACCAGGGCCTGGACGGAGAAGGAACGGAGCGTCGCGTTCCTGCTCAGCGGGGTGCTGCCCGCGCGCGGCAACTGATCCGATTGCCGTCCCCGTGATCGGATTGTCCGACCGCGCGGGGTAGGCTGGCCGATCGTTGTACCGCACCCGGACACCCGACGCTTCGTCGGCCAATGTCCGGAAAGCGCGCCCGTTTTGGGGTGGGTCGTGGTACGGCAGGAACCGGAGGACGCGCAACGTGGCGCAGTCCACAGCGGAACCGTCGCCGATCAAGCTGACGCGACGGCCGTACGGCCGCGAGAATGCCGTTGAAGGGCTTTGTCGCCTTTTACGGACGCGCCGTTCGTGCCGCTGGGGACGCACGCTCGTTCTTCAGTGTGGGGCGGTCGGTGCGCCGTTCCGGGTGAGCTGGTCGTAGGAGCACTAACCGATGGGCGAGGGGTACGCATGACCGACACCGGCCAGGTCCCGGGCGAGGGACTGCCGGAGAACGCAGGCATGGTGGAGCAGTCGGGCGTCTCCGCGCCCGACGCGTACACCTACCTCTCCGACAGTCCCGCCGAGGAAGAAGACCTGCTGCTGCCCGGCGCCCAGAGCGCCTGGGGCAACGAGATCGCCCCG
>NZ_NCTE01000871.1 GCF_002114215.1 Streptomyces sp. 13-12-16
CTGTCCCGCGCCACCGCCGCCGACGCCTTCCCCGCGCGGGTCGAGCACGGCGCGGCCCTGCGGGACTTCACCCGCGGTGCGCGCCCGGTGCGCGACGAGGACGCCGTACCGTCCCCGGAACCCCCGGAGGGGGCGTTCGGCATCGGCTGACCCGGCGCCCGTGCCGCTTCCACGCGCGGCGCGCGTCCGTCAGCCGAGCCCGACGGCGGGCGTTCGGTGTCGGCCGGTGCGGTGTTCGTGCCGGGTTCGGTGGTGTGGCCCCGGGGGGCGTCGTGCGCGGCGCGCGTCCGTCACCCGAGCCCGGCGGCGGGGCGTCCGGTGTCGGCTGACGCGGTGTCCGTGTCCGGGGTCGCGCCGGTGATCCGGAGGGTTCGGCGGCGCAGGTTCCGTACGTCCGGGACGCACAGCACCGCCGCCGTGACGACCACGACCAGCGCCGCGCACCCCCACAGCGCCTCCGGGCGGCCGAACGCCGTCTCCGCCGGGCCCGCCAGGGCCATCGCCGTCGGCACCAGCGCGACCGAGCCGAACCAGTCGTACGCCGAGACCCGGGACAGCTTCTCCTCCGGTATCTCCTGGTGCAGCGCGGTCATCCAGGAGACGCCGAACACCTCCAGCGACACGCCGGTCACGAACATCACCGCGCACAGCACGGCGAGCGGCGCCGGCACGGCGAGCGCGGCGGACGGCAGGGCCAGCGGGAACACGCACAGGGTGCCGACGAACAGCAGACGGCGCGGCTGCCAGCGGGTCATCAGCAGCGCGCCCACCACCGTGCCCCCGCCGAAGAACGCCAGCGCCACGCCCCACGGACCGGCGCCGCCCAGATGGTCCCGGGCGACGAGCGGCCCGTAGACCGCGTCGGCCGCGCCGACGACCGCGTTGGCGACGGAGAACTGGACGACGACGCCCCACAGCCAGGGCCGGCCGGTGAACTCCCGCCAGCCCTCCTTCAGATCGGCGAGCATGCCGCCGCCGGGGGCGCGCGGCGGTATGTGCTTCACATCGAGGAACGCCCGCAGCGCCGCCGCGACCGCGAAGGCCGCCGCGTCCGCCGCCAGTACCCAGCCGGGCCCGATCGCCGCGACCATGGCGCCGCCCAGCGCGGCCCCGCCGAGCGTCGCTCCGTGCATCGCCATCCGGAACACCGCGAACGCCCGGCCGGCCTGCTCGCCCTCGACCGAGGACAGCAGCATGCCCTCGGCGGCCGGGTTGAAGAACGCCTGACCGGTACCGCCGAGCGCGCTGAGCAGCATCATCTGCCACAGCTGCGCCTCGCCCGCCAGGACCAGCGCCGCGAACGCGGCCTGCGAGACACAGTTCAGGGCGTTGGCCGCGACCATCACCCGGTGCCGCGGCAGCCGGTCCGCGACGGCACCGCCGATCAGCAGGAACAGCACCAGCGGCAGGGTGCGGGCGGCGGCCACCAGACCCACGTCGCCGCCGTCGCCGCCCGTGCCCAGCACGGCGAACGCGGCGGCGATCAGGGCGCCGTGACTGCCCAGGTTGGTCACCACGGCGGCGGCGGTCAGCAGGGAGTAGTTGCGGCCGGCCCAGGCGGGGCGGCGGCGGATGGCGGTGGTCGGCACCCCGTGACTATCGCCGGGCCGTGGCCGACTTGCCAAATGGGCCACCGCCCTCCCTGCCCGCTACGACCCCTGGGGCCCGTCCTCCGTCAGGCGCACCGTGCTGAGGATCTTCTGCACGGTCTCGTCCGGGATCTCGTCCTTGACGCCCTTGGCGCCGTACAGGTTCCAGGTGACGAAGTCCCCGGCGCCGTTCTTGAAGGCGAACGTGATCGCCTTGCCGTCGCTGTCGCACTTGCCTTTCTGCGGAGTGTTCTCCGAGTGCGCCGTGGCCACGCTGCCCTTGATGCCGGACGCCGTGGTGTACGCCTTCGGCTTCTCGTACTTGATGCTCTTCTTGTCGGGCTGCGTGTACCCGCCGTAGATCCACCACGGCACCCGGGTCTCGGCCGCCATGTCCGTGTCCTTGGCGCCGTTCTCGCCCCGGGTACCGGCGGTGGCGAGGGAGGTGTTCTCCTCGCGGCCGTCCTTGTTGTCGTCGCTCGTGCACCACTCGGACTTCAGATACGCGGGGGCGGTGACGGTGGTGCGGTCCATCTCACCGTTCTCCTCCTCCCACTCGAAGCCCACGCTGGTGCCGGGCGTCTCGATCTCCCAGTCGGCGGGGACGTCGAACTTGGTGCCGAAGCGCGTGTTGACGACGACCTGCCAGCCCGGAACGGTCGCCTTCTCCCCTTCGCCGCCGCGCGGGTTGTCGTCCGAGGCGGAGGCGCTCGGTTCGGCGGAGGTGTCCTTGCTCGCCGTCGCGGACGGCTCGGTGTTCTTCTTGCCGTCGGCCTCGTCGTCCTTGTCGCCGCCGAGCACCAGGAACCCGGTGACACCGGCGGCCACCACCACGGCCGTCGCCGCCACGATCGCCACGAGCTTCGTCCGGTTCCCGCCGCCCCCGCCCTGCGGTGGCTGCGGCCCGCCCGCCACGGTCTGCGCCCCCCAGCCGGGCTGTTGCTGGTACGAGCCCGGCTGCTGGTAGCCGGGCTGCTGGTACGGATTCGGCTGTTGGTACCCCGGCTGCTGGTACGGGTTGTTCGACTGCGGGTTCTGCTCGCCCCCGGGCGGCTGCTGTCCTGGCCACATGGGCAGCAACCCTAGCCGTGCCATGGACACGATTGGGTCACCGCCCTTTGACGGGGACGTAGCAAACCGGATGCCGCGCGGCATGGCGAGTTGAGGCTACTCGCGGGTAACCTGCGCCCATGAGCGCAGACCAGATGTCCATCGGCGAGATGCTCGCCGCCACGGTGCCCATGGCCCGGACCCTCAACCTCCAGTTCCTGGAGACCACGCCCGAGCGGGCCGTGGTGGCCCTGCCGGACCAGGCCGACTACCACAACCACGTGGGCGGGCCGCACGCCGGTGCGATGTTCACCCTCGGTGAGTCGGCGAGCGGCGCGATCGTGCTCGCCGCGTTCGGGGACCAGCTCGCGCGGGCCGTGCCGCTGGCCGTCAGCGCGGAGATCGCCTACAAGAAGCTGGCGATGGGCCCGGTCACCGCCACCGCGACCCTCGGCCGCCCGGCCGCCGAGGTCGTCGCCGAACTCGACGAGGGCGTGCGTCCCGAGTTCCCGGTCTCGATCGCCATCCGCCGCGAGGACGGCGCCGTCACCGGCGAGATGACCGTCGTCTGGACCCTGCGCCCCAACGGCTGACCGCCGGTACACCGGCGGTGCCCGGTAGGCTTCCCGTTCGTGCGCCGGTCCCGGCGCACGAACGGCGGACCGGGAGGACGGGGCGTTGCACGTGCAGGAGTGGCTCGAGACCGTACCCGCGGTCGCCGTGTACGCCCTGGTGGGACTGGTCATCGGGCTGGAGAGCCTGGGCATCCCGCTGCCGGGCGAGATCATCCTGGTCTCCTCCGCGCTGCTCGCCTCCCAGCACGGCGACATCGACCCGGTGGTCCTCGGCGCCTGCGCCACCGCCGGCGCGATCATCGGGGACTCGATCGGCTACGCCATCGGCCGCAGGGGCGGACGGCCACTGCTGGCCTGGCTGGGCGCCAAGTTCCCCCGCCACTTCAGCGAGGGGCACATCGCGACCGCCGAGCGCTCCTTCAAGAAGTGGGGCATGTGGGCCGTCTTCTTCGGCCGCTTCGTGGCCCTGCTGCGCATCTTCGCCGGCCCGCTCGCGGGCGTGCTGCGGATGCCGTACTGGAAGTTCCTGATCGCCAACGTCCTCGGCGGCATCGTCTGGGCGGGCGGCACCACCGCCGTCATCTACTACGTGGGCATCGTCGCCGAGTCCTGGCTGAAGCGCTTCTCCTGGCTGGGCCTGGTACTGGCGGTACTGATCGGCGTCACCTCGATGCTGGTGCTGAAGCGCAAGGCGAAGAAGGCGGTTCCCGAGCCGGCGTCGCCGGCGACCGAAGCGCTTTGAGGGGGCGCGGGCCCGTATCGGCATGGGCTCGGCCGCGTGGGCGCGAGGGGCCACGGCCGGCCGGCGGGCCGCCCGCGACCGTCACCCCCCGTGCTCCTCCCGGTGAACCTCGGCGAGCGCCGCGTACATCGTCCCGTTGAGCGTGAGCCCCTCCCGCTCCTCGGAGGTCAGCTCCCGCCGGACCTTCGCCGGCACTCCCGCCACCAACGACCCCGCCGGCACCCGCATCCCCTGCGGCACCAACGCCTGCGCGGCGACCAGGGACCCCGCGCCGATCACGGCGCCGTTCAGCACCGTCGCCCCCATCCCGATCAGGCAGTCGTCCTCGACGGTCGCCCCGTGCACCACGGCGTTGTGCCCGATGGAAACCCGCTCGCCCACGCTGACCGGAAACCCCGGATCGGCGTGCAGCGTGCAGTTGTCCTGCACATTGCTGCTCGCCCCGACGGAGATCCGCTCCACGTCGCCGCGCAGCACCGCCCCGTACCAGACGCTCGCTCCCGCGTGCAGCGTCACGTCCCCGATCACCGAGGCCGTGGGTGCCACGAAGGCGTCCCCGTCCACCTTCGGCTCCTTGCCTCCGATACCCGTGATCAGCGCGCGGTGCGTCATCGCCCTCTCCTCCACTGCGACGTCGTAGACACCACGCACCGTACGCCGGCCCGGTGGGGTGAAGATCACAGGGTCACCGGCCCGTCGGCGGGCCGCCCTCCGACTACGGTGAGCGGGTGCCGAAGCGCAAGAACACGTTCTCGTCCTGGCCGCGCCGCCTCGCTCAGCGCGCGGTCCACACGGGCTGGGCCTGGGTGCAGCGCACGGGCTCGGTGACCGCCGAGCACCCCGGCCGCTTCCGCTTCGGGGCGATGGGAACAGGTACCAGACTCGCCTTCCCGCTCGGCACGGTCTTCGGCGAACCCTGGATCCGGATCGGCGCGCACTGCATCGTCGGCGAGCAGGTCACCCTCACCGCCGGTCTGATGCCCGGTCTCGACCTCGGCCCCGAGCCGATCCTGCGCATCGGCGACGGGGTCGTGCTGGGCCGCGGCAGCCATGTCATCGCCGACACGACGGTCACCATCGGCAGCGACTGCTACTTCGGACCGTACGTCTACGTCACCTCCACCAACCACTCCTACGACGATCCGCACGAGCCCATCGGCAAGCAGTGGCCGCGGATGGAGCCGGTGGAGATCGGCCCCGGCTGCTGGATCGGCACCGGCGCGGTGATCCTGCCGGGGGCGCGCGTCGGGCGGAACGTGGTGGTGGCCGCGGGCGCGGTGGTCCGGGGCACGGTGCCCGACCACGCCGTGGTCGCGGGCGCCCCGGCCCGTGTCGTACGCCGCTGGACCCCCGCCGACGGCTGGCAGCCTCCGCTGCGCACCCCGGCGCCCGTGCCGATCCCGGAGGGCATCACCCCGGAGCAGTTGCGGGCGCTGTCGGAGCTGGACGAGGAGGGCGTCGCGCGGCTCGCGGAGCTGGGCGAGGAGGGCGTGGTCCGGCTCGCCGAGCTGGAACCCGAGGGCTGAGCCGTCCTCACCCGGGCGTGAGCGGCGCCGATCCGGGCCGCAGTACAGTGCGACGGACGACCGGGTCCGCCCCGCGGCGGCCGGACACAGGACCCCGGTCGCCCCACATGCCGGACGGAACGGACGGAACGTGTCGGACCTCGACCTGCTGACCCAGTCCCTGGCGCGCAACGTCAGACGCTGGCGCACCGAGCGCGGCTTCACGCTGGACGCGCTCGCCGTGCGGGCCGGTGTCAGCCGCGGCATGCTCATCCAGATCGAACAGGCCCGCACCAACCCGAGCATCGGCACGGTCGTCAAGATCGGCGACGCGCTCGGCGTCAGCGTCCCCACCCTGCTCGACTACGAGCGGGGCCCGAAGGTCCGGATCGTCCCCGCCGACCAGACCGTGCGGCTGTGGCACACCGAGGGCGGCAGCTACAGCCGGCTGCTCGCCGGCACCGAGGCGCCCGGCCCGCTGGAGATGTGGGACTGGCGGCTCATGCCGGGCGAGAGCAGCGACTCCGACCCGCACCCCGCGGGCACGGTCGAACTCGTCCACGTCACGTCCGGGGAACTGACCCTCACCGTCGACGGAGCGGAGCACCGGGTGCCGGCCGGCGCCAGCGCCTCCTTCGAGGCCAACACGCCGCACACGTACGGGAACCGGGGTGACGCCCCGATGGAGATGATCATGGCGGTCTCGGTGCCGCCCGTGCACTGAGGGACCCCTGTTACGGTGCGGCCATGCGCGCACCCATCGGAGACTTCGACCACGCCACCCCCGCCCCCGACTGCCTCGACGAGCTGACCGCCCCGGTGGCCGCCGCCGTCCGCGCCTGGAGCGGCAGCGTCCCCGCCGACCGGATCCTCTACGTCGACACCGACCCGCGCTGGGCGGACACCGCCGTCTTCGTCGAGCACTACGGCCGGGAGCTGCTGGAGCGGTCGGCGAACTGCGTGGTGGTGGCGGGCAGGCGCGGCGGAGGGACCACGCTCGCCGCCTGTGTCGTCCTGTCCACCACCCGGCTCGACGTCAACGGCGTCGTACGGCGTCACCTCGGCGCCCGCAAGGCGTCCTTCGCCCCGATGGACACGGCCACGGGGGAGACCGGCATGGAGTACGGCGGCATCACCCCGGTCGGACTGCCCGGCGACTGGCCGGTGCTGGTGGACGCGGCCGTCGTGGACCTGCCGTACGTGCTCGTCGGCAGCGGCCGGCGGCGCGGCAAGCTGCTGGTGCCGGGCAAGGCGTTCGCGGAGCTGCCCGGAGCGGTCGTACTGGAGGGGCTGGGAGCGGCCTGAACTCACCCCACCGCGTGGTGGGCGAGCGCCAGGTGCGGATCCGCCGCGCCGGGCACTGGTTCCGGGTCGGCGTGGACCAGGGCCGCGGTCAGCCGGGGGACGGCGTGCAGCAGTGCGTGCTCGGCCTCGACGGCGACACGATGGGCCTCGCGCACCGTCGCCTCGCCGTCCACCACGACCGCCACCTCCGCGCGCAGCCGGTGGCCGATCCAGCGCAGCCGCAGCTCTCCCACCCCGCGCACCCCCGGGACCGCCGTCAGGGCCCGCTCGGCCCGGTCCACCAGCGCCGGGTCGACGGCGTCCATCACCCGCCGGAACACCTCCCGCGCGGCGTCCCGCA
>NZ_NCTE01000872.1:0-2248 GCF_002114215.1 Streptomyces sp. 13-12-16
CGCGCCAGCGCCGTGTGCACCCGTGCGGTGGCCCGGCCCAGCGCACGGGACTCCTCGGCGAAGCCGCCCAGCGGGGCCACCGAGGCGCAGTCGCCGCCGACGCACTCCGCGGCCTGCGCGGTGGCCAGGGACCAGCCGTCGCCCCGCGACGGCACGAACTCCTGGAGGACGGCGAGCGTGGTGGGGCCGGCCGGGAACGCGTCGGTGGTCCGCATCCACGCCAGCGGCCGGGCGCTGGGCACCTCACCGTCCCGCTCCAGGGCGGTGAGCAGCTCCAGCTCCGGATGCGGGCCCGGGACCAGGCGGCGCAGCACCTTGAGCATCAGCCGGTCGCCGAACGCCACCGAGGTGTTGGACTGCTCGGCGGTGATCGTCCGGGCCGGCAGCCCGAGCGGCACCTCCACGCCGGCCGGCCGGTGGCACTCCACCCGGCCGTCGGTGTCCCCGGCGGCCAGCCGCGCCAGCAGCCGGGACATCAGCCACGGGTCGGCGGTGGCCTCGTACAGCAGCAGGTCCGGCCCGTCGGGTCCCGGCACCCGGCCGATGAGGGCGTCACCGGCCGGCGCCCCGGCCGCCTCCCGGCCGACTCCGACGAGGAGCTGGTACCACTCCTCGTGCCCGCGCCGCCCGGCCCGCACCACCAGCTGCACCAGCGCGGGATCGCCCGGGTGCAGCAGATCGGTGAGGACCGGTTCGGCGAGCGGCGGGTGCTGTCCCCCGCCCTGCTTGTCCGCGTACCAGCGGCGCCCGGCCAGCCAGCCCGGCAGGGAGCGCCGCAGCTCCGCGACGACGCGCGTCAGGTCGACGGTACGGGTGGGCGCGCTCATGCGACCGGCACCATCGGACGCCGTTCCCGTACGGACGTACGCGCCCCGGCGGCCTCCTCGGACCGGGCCAGCGCGTGTGCCGCGTGGGCCACGGTCACCATCGTCATGTGGTGGTGCCAGCCGCGGAACGACCGTCCCTCGAAGTCCCGGGCGCCCAGACCGTCGGTGACCTCGGCCTGGTCGCGCGTCACCCGCCGGATGAGCATCGCGGTGCGGTACACCGTCCCGAGCTGGGCCCCGGAGAGGTTGGACAGCCAGTACTCGCCGGGGGCCCGCCGGTTGCGGTCGGTCCACGCGCCGAGCAGCACCAGCTCCCGGCGCTCGCCGGCCGGCGCGGGCCCCGAACGCCGCCGCAGCCGTACGCGGGTGGCGCCCACGGAGGTGGCCCGCACGGTGTCCGTGGTGTGGTCGTACCACTCCACGGGCAGGCAGTTCCGGCTGAGCGCCGCGGTCAGCGCGTCGGCCGGGCCCGCGTGGTCCCCGGCCGGCGGCCGCACCGGGTCGGGCAGCGCGAACCGGGTGGCGGGGTCGATGCGCAGGACGAACGGGACCTGCCGGGCGCCGAGTTCGGCGCTGACGGCGTAGGGGTCACCGTCCCGCAGGTCCATCACCACGGGCCGGTCCGGCAGGCCCCAGCCCGACGACATGCGCGCGACCGAGCCGACCGCGCACTGCTCGGGCGGACAGGAGGCGACGTGCTCCGGGATCGAGGCGCGGTCGCGCCGCTCGGGGTGGTCCGTCCAGCACTCGGGCAGCGCGAGCCGCCAGTCCACCGGACAGCTCCCCTGCTCGGAGACGAGCCACACGCCCATGGCCTGCTGGCAGTTGACGACCCGGCCCAGGTCCGCGACCCACTGCCGTTCCACTCCCACGGAGTGCCGGCCGACCTTGGTGATGACCAGCGGATGCACCACCCAGGCACGGGGGTCGAGCCGCTGTGCCACCAGCCGGGCCATCGCCCGGCGCACCGGGCCGTTGCGCCAGGTGGACTTGGTGATGAACTGGTAGAGGCTCTGCTCCACGCTGTTCCCGGCGCCGTCGGCCAGGGCGCGCATCGTCTTCTTTCCCGCGACCGTGAGCAGACCCCGTACGTAGAGTTCTCCCCGGCGTCGCTGGTCACTGCGCGGAATCGATGCGAGCGCCCCGGGGACGACCTCGGTGAGGATTCCCTCGGGAATTCCACCGGATAACTGCTGCCGATGCTCCACGGACATGGTGGGCCCTCTCTTCGAGCCGTCAAGCCTTGAGGTCGAGGTGTTTCTCGTGCCTTCGGGCGCGGCCGACCGCCGGCGCCTTTCGTGAAGGAGGAATTCCCGGGGGTTTCACGTGGGGGATTTCGCCGGGGATTCCTTGGATGATTTACCGGGGGCCGGACCCCGCCGGCGCCCGCCGGCTCGGGGGATGTGCCGGCGGGGGCCCCC
>NZ_NCTE01000872.1:2416-5990 GCF_002114215.1 Streptomyces sp. 13-12-16
AGGTGCGGCCGCCCGCCCAGGCGAGGATCCGGTCCGGGGTGAGCCGCCGGAACAGCGGCGACCAGTCCGCCGGGGCCTCCCCGGGCTCGTTGTAGATCTCGAAGGTCCTGCCCGAGGCCTCGGGCACGCCGATCGCCTGCACGCACGCCTCCGCGACCGCGGTACGGGAGACCCAGCCGTCGCCCCGGTCGTCCTGCTCGAAGCGGACCCGGGCGCCGGCGAACGCGTCGTCGGTCAGCCAGCTCGGCCGGATCACCGTGTACGGGAGGCCACAGGCGCGTACGGCGTCCTCGCCGCGCAGCCGCCAGTCGAGGAGCCGGCCGTAGGCGTTCATCGGGTGCTCGCGGCGGGTCACGAAGATCTGGCTGACCAGCACCACGTGCGGGCGCTCGCCGTGCTCGGTGGCGGCGGAGAGCACGTTGCGCACTCCGTCGTACATGGTGGCCTCGGGACTGTCCGGGCCGGAGTTGGCGGTTCCGGGTTCGACGGCGAACACGACCGCGGAGCAGTCCCGCAGGGCGGGGGCCAGCGTGTCCGCGTACCGTACGTCCGCGCGGTGGAGCTCCACTCCGAGCGGCAGCCGGCCGCGTTGCGGATGCCGGCTCACCACCCGTACCCGGTGGCCTTGCTCGGTCAGCCGGCGCGTGACGAGCGTGCCGAGCCGGCCTGCTCCGCCGACGACGGCGATGGGGTTGTGCATGGGGCCCTCCCTGGTCAGCCTGGGCCGGGGCGAGACGGACTCACACCCAGCGCAGGACGTCCTCGGCGCTCCTCAGTTCGGTCCGCGCGGGCACCCCCGCCAGGGCGGGCACACGCAGGCGGGGATAGACCGTCACCCCGCACAGCCGTGAGCCCGGCCAGAGCACGGCGCCGTCACCGACCGCCGTGTGGCGCTCCAGCCGGATCGGCCGGGTGCGTTCGGAGCGGACCTCGGCCATCGGGCCGATGTAGCTGTCGGCGATGTCGGCGTACGCGCCGATCACCGCGGACTCGCCCACGGTGGAGCGGACCAGGGTGCTGCCCTCGCGGACCTCGGCCCCGTCGCCGACGTCCGCGTTCTCCAGGCGCACCCCCGGCCCTATCTCCACGTCCCGGCCGATCCGGACGCCCGCCCCGATCACCACCGAGCCCTCGTCGATCTTCTGGGCGAGGGTGGTGCCGGTGACGTCGTCCTTCGTCTGCAGGCTGGACTCGTGGATCCAGCGCCGCCGGGCGGTGTCGTCGGGTCGGTCCATCAGACGGTTCATCTGCTCGTACGCGCCGTTGAGCACGAGCCGTACGGTGTCCAGGTAGTCGGGCACGTTGCCCAGGTCGCCGAGGCGGCCGATGGTGTGTGTGGCCACCGGATGGCCGTGGCGGACCAGCCAGGGCAGCAGGTCGCCGCCCCAGTCCAGGCGCTGGTGCGACTGCCGGAACAGCTCCGGCTCCCGTGCGAGCAGCCGCAGCCGGCCGCAGTCCACCAGGTACATCCCGGCGTTGGTGGGGAGCCCGGTGCCGGGTTCCGCCAGGGTCCGCGGGAACAGTTCGCCCAGCTCCGTCAGGCCGGGCTTCTCCACGAAGCCCTGGACCAGGTCCCGTTCGTCGGTGCGCATCACCCCGTACTTGTGGGCGATCTCGGCCGGGGTGCGGGCGACCGCCGCCACCGTGACCAGCGCGTCCCGTGCGTCGTGGGTGGCGTGCAGGGCGCCCAGGTCGAAGTCGAAGAGGGAGTCGACGGGCAGCACGAGCGCGCGTCCCTGCAGGTCCCACTGTTCGAGGTTGTGCAGGGTGGCGCCGGCGGACCCGACGTTGTAGCGGTCGAAGCGCGAGCGCGAGTACGTGATCCGTACGCCGTGGCGTTCGCCGTGGCCGAGCAGCAACTTGATCTGGTTGCGGTTCTCCAGGCCGTGCGTCACCACGTAGAAGCGGCGGATCCCCTGTACCCGGCAGGACTCCAGCACCCACTCGATGAGGCGTCGGCCGACGAACGGGATGAGCGCCTTGCTCCTGATGTAGTCGGCGGACTCCAGGGTGATCGGTTTGGCCCGTTCACCTCGGCCGCCGGCGAGAATGATGCCGATGGTCTCTGCCTTCGTGCTCATCACGCGCCCCCGTGTGTCGAGTGAGTTGCCCGGCTCCCCTGACGGTGTCGGCGTCCTCAGGGGGTTTACGGCCACCCGTCGTCCGGCGGGCCGCCGACCGGGGTCGACTGCGTCGGTGTGGGGCCGGCCTCCTGGGCCGCCGGGGCGGGTACGCCCTGCGCGCCCGATATCTGGACCGCGAATCCCGTCACCAGTGCCGCCGCGAGAATTCCTGCGAATTCCTTCGCGGTCGGCTTCGCTAATTTCATGATTACCCTTCCGTTTGGCGAAAAGCTGTTGTGTTTTCGCCCTTGGAACTATGCCGCAGGAAACCGTCCGTACGGACGTCTGGGTAGCATCGCGATCACGCAGTGCAGAAACCAGAAGGGGGTGTGTATGTGCAGAAATCCGGACATAAGCCCGCAACCCAACGTGGTGGCGCTGTGCGAGAACGGCCTCCGGCGCTACCGCGAGGCCCTCACCAAGGGACCGATAAAGGATGACATTCCGGACTGCTTGATCGAACTGGGGCTGCTGCGCCCGATGGCCGAGGACCCGGCACTGCTGGGCGCCGTGCCTCCCGACATCGCCAGCAACGAGCTGCGGCGGCCCATCGAACGCGCCGTCCTGGTGCAGCAGCACACCATCGCCGCCATCCAGGAGGTCCTCTCCTCCGCCGAGGACGTCTACCGCGAGGAACACCGGGTGTCCGGCACGGCGGTGCGCCTGCTGCGCGGCACCGACGTCATCCGGGCCGCCCTGCGCCAGGCCCGCGACGACTGCCGGGAGGAGCTGGTCACCGCCAAGCCGGGCGGCGCCAGGCCCTCGGACACCCTCGCCCGCGTCCTGGCGGACAACCTGGAACTGCTGGCCAGGGGGGTCAGACAGCGCACGCTGTACCAGCACACCGTGCGCACCCACGGACCGACGCTCGCCTACATCGAGAAGGTCACGGTGGCCGGGGCGCAGATCCGCACCCTCAACGAGGTCTTCGACCGGCTGATCATCTACGACCGGCGCATCGCCTTCATCCCCGACCCGCTGCTCGACCTGGACACCACCGCCCTGGCGATCGAACACCCCGCGATCGTCGCCTACCTGGCCACCGTCTTCGACCACGCCTGGCAGCGCGCCGAGCCGGTCAGCATCTCCCAGGAGCTGAGCAGACCGCCCCTGATGACCGACGAGACCCGCAGGGCCGTGCTCCGGCTGATGGTGGAGGGCCACACGGACGCCGCGATCTCCAAGCGCCTGGGCATCAGCACCCGGACCGTCTCCACCCACATCAGAAAAGCCTCGGAGTCCCTGAACAGCCGGAGCAGAGCCCAACTGGCCTACCTACTGGCCAAGTCGTCCCTCATAGAGGACCCCCACCCCTGACCTCGCCGTCCGCGGGCAGTCGTGCCTCCCCCAGTGCCTCAAGGGCCTGGGAGGTGCCCCCAGCGGCACGGGTGGGCGCGACGGCATCCCGCGAACGCCGGGCCGCGCAACCCCCCCCCCCCCCCCCCCCCCCC
>NZ_NCTE01000873.1 GCF_002114215.1 Streptomyces sp. 13-12-16
CGCCGTCCCGGCGCTCAGCGAGGGCCCCGCGCTGCGGGAGCCGTCCGTGCCGAGCTGGGCCGAGGCCCTGCGGCGCGCCGCCGAACGGGACCGGGGCGACATCGTCCACGTCCACGCCGACGGCAGCGAACACCGGCGCACCTACGCGTCCCTGATCCCCGAGGCCTCCCGCGTCCTGGCCGGCCTGCGCCGGGCGGGACTGCGCCCGGGCGACCAGGTCATCCTCCAGTGCGACGCCACCGAGGACTTCCTCGCCGTGCTGTGGGGCTGCGTCCTCGGCGGCTTCGTCGCCGTCCCGCTGACCGTCCCCGCCTCCTACGACACGCCGTCCGCGGCCCTGACCAAGCTGGAGGGCATCTGGCGGATGCTCGGCCGGCCCTGGATCGTGTGCTCCGCCGACCGTGAGGCGGGGCTGCGCGCCCTCGCCTCACGGCAGGACTGGCCAGGGCCGCGCATCACCACGGCCGACGCGCTGCGCGAGGCGCCCGAGGACCACGACTGGCACCCCGCCGAGCCGGACGACCTCCTGCTGATGCTCATGACCTCCGGCAGCACCGGCCTGCCCAAGGCGGTGCGGCTCACCCACCGCAATGTGCTGACCCGCTCCGCCGCCACCGAGCAGATGAACACGCTCGGCACGGACGACGTCTCCCTGAACTGGATCCCGCTCGACCACGTCACCGGCGTGGTGATGTTCCACCTGCGGGACGTCTACCTCGGCTGCCGCCAGATCCACGCCCCCACCTCCTGGATCCTCCAGGACCCGCTGCGCTGGATGGACCTCGCCGACCGGCACCGCGTCACCGTCACCTGGGCGCCCAACTTCGCCTTCGGCCTCCTCGCCGAGCAGTCCCACCGCTTCACCGGCCGCGCCTGGGACCTGTCCCCGATGCGGCTGGTGATGAACGCCGGCGAGGTCGTCGTCGCCTCCGCCGCCCGCCGGTTCCTGCACGCGCTGGAACCGTTCGGCCTGCCGCAGGACGTGATGCACCCCGGCTGGGGCATGTCCGAGACCTGCTCCGTGGTCACCGACACCGCCCTGCCCGGCGAACCCCCCGCCGACGAGGGCACGTTCGTCAGCTGCGGCCGGCCCTACCCCGGCTTCGCCATGCGTATCGTCGACGACACCGGCACGGTCCGCGCCGAGGAGGACGCCGGCCGGCTCCAGGTCCGCGGCACCTCGGTGACCGGCGGCTACCACGACAACCCGGCCGCCAACGCGGAGGCGTTCACCGAGGACGGCTGGTTCGACACCGGCGACCTGGCGTTCCTGCGGGCCGGCGAGCTGTACATCACCGGCCGGGCCAAGGACGTCATCATCGTCAACGGCGTCAACCACTACAGCCACGAGATCGAGGCCTGCGTCGAGGAACTGCCGTGCGTGGAGCGGAGCTTCACCGCCGCGGTCGCGGTGCGCACCGACCCGTCGTCGCCCACCGACGAACTGGCCCTGTTCTTCCACCTCACCGCCGAAGCCGCCGCCGACCCGGCCGGCCCCCTGCGCCGGATCGCCGGCAAGGTCACCCGGGAGATCGGCATCAGCCCGGCCTTCCTGATCCCGGTCGGGCGGGAGACCGTCCCCAAGACCGAGATCGGCAAGATCCAGCGCACCAGGCTGCGCAAGGGCTTCGAGGCGGGTGACTTCGACGAGGAAGTCCGCCGGACCCAGTTGCTGCTGGGGACCGCGGACACCGTCCCCGACTGGTTCCTGCGACCGGTGTGGCAGCGGGCGGAACGCCCCGAAGCCCGTACGGCGACGGCCGGCCGGCACACCCTCGTCCTGGCGGGCGGCGACCCCGGGGCCACCGAGCTCGCGGAACGCCTCGCCGACGCGCTGCGATCCGCCGGGGGCCTGTGCACGGTGGCCGGCGAGGGGACGTCGTACGACCGGCTCGACGCCGCTCGCTACCGCGTACGGCCCGCCGAGGAGACCGACCACGCCGCGCTGCTGCGGCAGCTGGAGCACGACCGGCGACCGGTCGACGCCGTCCTGCACCTCGACGGGCTGCGCGGCGCGGCAG
>NZ_NCTE01000088.1 GCF_002114215.1 Streptomyces sp. 13-12-16
ACGGCGCCGGCCGCCGCGGCGGCGATCATGCCGTCGCTGCCGGTCTCGGCCAGGTGCGGCGGGTTGCCGGGCACCTCCGACTCCTCGGCCGGGGGCTTCTCGACCTCGTGGGCGGGAGGCAGCTTGACGTGGGTGGGCGGAGGCGTCTCCTTCTCGGGCTCCTCCTCCTCGCCGTAGCCGCCGTAATCGCCGTAGTTGCCGCAGCTGTTGCCGTAGGAGTCGTTGAACAGCGCGATCAGGGAGGCGCTGTTGTCGCACACGTTCATCGGAACATGGACCGGCACGCGGACCTCGTTCCCGTTCAGCACTCCGTAGGAGTCCTCGGTGCCGTAGCCCGCGTCATCACCGTAGTGGCCGGTGGAGTCGCGGTGCGAGGTCCCGGACGACCGGTCCTCGGCCCGGTGCGAGGTGTTGCCGCAGGAGTTGTCGTGCGTCTCGTTGAACGCCGCGACACCGTAGAGCGCGTTGTGGCACATGTTCACCGGCGCTGTGACCGGTACCTCGGCCTTGTTTCCGCTCAGCCACTTGGAGGAGCGCTTGTCGCTGTCGGCCACGTTCTTGTCGTCGTGGTCGGCGGAGTCGTGCTGCGCGGCCCCGGACGACCGGTCCTCGGCCCGGTGCGAGGTGTTGCCGCAGGAGTTGTCGTGCGTCTCGTTGAACGCCGCGACGGCACCGAGAGCGTTGTGGCACATGTTCACCGGCACTGTGGCCGGCGCCTTGGCCTTGTTCTCGGCCAGCACGTTCGAGAGGCCCTCGGCGGCGCCCACGTCGAACGAGTCGGCGACGGCGGGGGTGCCGTACAGGGACAGAATGCCCGTGGCGGCAGCCGCCGCGAACACTCCCCTGGTCATGGTCTGTCGCAATGTGGTCATCTTCCTGCTTGCAGTACTGGGAAAGCCGGCCGTGACACGGAGATCGACACCCCAAGACCGGCCTGGACATGGCCGGAAGGCTCCGTAAGAGCTCCCGTCCATGCCCTGCCCTACTGCTTCATCAACCCGACACGTGGGAATCGGTTGCGCAGTTTCACCCGGTTGGCCCGCTCTGCACCCGGAAGAGACCCCCAGCTATGACACCACGTCCTTGCGGACGAACCCGCGGAACGCCAGCGCGAACAGCACCAGCGCGTACGTCACGGACACCGACGCGCCCTGGATCATGCCGGACCACTCCGGGGTCGGCTGGACGGCGTCCGCCCAGGCGAACTGCCAGTGCGCGGGCAGGAAGTGACGCCAGTCGCCGAGGGCGGTGACGGCGTCCAGGACGTTGCCGACGATGGTCAGGCCGACCGCGCCGCCGACCGCGCCCAGCGGGGCGTCGGTGCGGGTGGACAGCCAGAACGCGAGCCCGGCGGTGACGAGCTGCGACACGAACAGGTACGCCACGACCACCACGAGCCGCTGCGCCGCCGTGCCGGGGCCGAGCGCGCCGCCGGTGGGGATCTGCAGCGGGCCCCAGCCGTAGGCGGCCGTGCCGACGACGAGCGCCACCACCGGCAGCAGCACCATCGCGGCCAGGCTCAGCCCCAGTCCGACGATCAGCTTGGACCACAGCAGCCGCATCCGGGGCACCGGCGCGGCGAGCAGATAGCGCAGGGAGGACCAGTCGGCCTCCGAGGCGACCGTGTCCCCGCAGAACAGGGCGACGGGGATGACCAGCAGGAAGCCCGCCGACACGAACAGGTTCACGGCGGCGAAGTTGGCGCCGGAGGCGGTGGCCGTGTCCATCAGGTTCACCCGGCCGCCCGGACGGTCCGGCTCGCCGCCGATCGCGAAGGCGACCACCAGCACGAACGGCAGGACGGCGAGGATCGCGCCCATCACGAGGGTGCGGCGGCGCTTGAGCTGGCGGACCAGCTCGACCCGGAGGGGCAGGGTCCGGCCGGCGCGGTAGCCGGCGGCGACCTCCACGGGCTCGGCGTGCTCCACGGGCTCGGTGAGCGTGCTCATGCGGAACCTCCGATCAGGGTGAGGAAGGCGTCTTCGAGGCGGCGGTGCGGGCCCACCGACGCCACGGGCACCTCCAGCCGGACCAGTTCGGCGACCAGGCGCGGGGCGGTGCCGTCGGCGTCGAGCCGGACCAGCAGCCCCCCGTCGGTGCGGACGGCCGAGGCGACGCCCGGCAGCGCGGCGATCTTCTCGGTGACCGGCTCGTCCACGGGCTCCTCCGTCCCGACGAGCAGGGTGTCGCCGGAGCCGACGATCTCCTGCACCGGACCGGCCTGGACGAGCTGCCCGCGGTCCATCACCACGAGGTGGGTGCAGGACTGCTCCACCTCCGACAGCAGATGGCTGGAGACGATCACCGTGCGTCCGGCGGCCGCGTAGCGGATCATCACCTCGCGCATCTCGCGGATCTGCGGCGGGTCGAGTCCGTTGGTCGGTTCGTCGAGGATGAGCAGGTCCGGAAGGCCGAGCATGGCCTGGGCGATGGCGAGGCGCTGGCGCATGCCCTGGGAGTAGGTGCGCACCGCGCGGGCGAGCGCGTCACCGAGCCCGGCGATCTCCAGGGCCTCCTCCAGGTGGGCGTCCTCGGGCGGGCGTCCCGTGGCCCGCCAGTACAGCTCCAGGTTCTCCCGGCCGGACAGGTGCGGCAGGAAGCCCGCGCCCTCGACGAAGGCGCCGACGCGGGAGAGCACGGGGGCGCCGGGGCGGACGGCCTGGCCGAAGACGCGGATCTCGCCGCCGTCGGGCCTGATCAGGCCCATCAGCATGCGCAGGGTGGTCGTCTTGCCCGCGCCGTTGGGCCCGAGGAGGCCGAGCACCTGGCCCTTCTCCACGCGGAAGGAGAGGTCCCGCACGGCGTACCGGTCCGAGGAGCGGGCGTACCGCTTGCTCAGACCGGTGATCCGGAGCGGGACGTCGGCGAGTTCCGGGTCGGGTGCCGGAGCGGTGGTGCGGCGGCGCCCGGTCAGCAGCAGCGCGAGCGCGATCACGGCACCGGCGATCGGCAGCCACACCACCCACGCGGGCAGCGGGGCCGCGGCGGTGGTCACGCCGGGCGCGGTGGGCACCGTGAGGTCGCCCTTCAGGGAGACGGTGTACGTCGCCGGGGCGGCCGGGGAGGCGTAGCCGAGGTCGGTGGAGGCGAGGACGAGGCGCAGCCGGTGGCCCTTTCGGACCTCGTGGTCGACGGCCGGGAGGGTGAGCGTCACGTCCTTGCCGGACCGGGCGTCCTCGACGCGGAACGGGGCGACGAGCTGCGAGGGGAGCACCTGCTGCCGTCCGTCGGGGCCGACGTCGTACACCTTGCCGAAGAGGACGGCGTCGTCGCCGGTCGACTCCACGTGGACGGTGACGGTCGGCGATCCGGTGATCCGCAGGTCGTCGGTGACCGGGGCGGACTCGAAGCGGGCGTACTGGCCCGGGAAGTCCAGGGAGATCCCGACGCCGAGCGAGGAGAGCTGGGCGAGTCCGCCGGTGCCGCCGAGGCCGGGCAGGGAGGAGATGGCGGGCGGGTTGGCGCCGGCCGGGTTGGCGAAGCTCTGTTCGCGTCCGGTGAGGGGGAAGGACCGGCCGCCGTTCGTCAGCCCCAGGTAGGTGTCGGCGCTCGCGCCGTTCAGCACGGCCTCACCGTCGGTGGAGTCGACTCCTCCGGTGCGGGTGACGCGGAAGGCGGGGCCGGTGTCGGCGGCCTTGTCGTCCTTCAGGTACCGGTCGAACCAGGTCCGTACGCGCTGCCGCACGCGGTCCGTCTCCGGGTCGCCGCCGTCGTGGCCGCCCGCGATCCAGTCGACGTCGACCGGGGCGCCGTTGGCGCGGATCGCCTTCGCGGCGGCGTCGGCCTGGCCGAGCGGGAAGAGGGAGTCGGTCTGGCCCTGCAGCAGGAGCGTGGGCACGTCGATGCGGTCGGCGACGGCGGACGGCGAACGCGCCTCGAGCAGTGCGCGCGCCTCGTCGTCCGGGACCCCGGACTCGGCGACCCGCTGGTACATCGCGCACAGCGCGGGCTCGAACCGCTCGCAGCCGCCGCCGGAGTTGACGAAGACGCCCGCCCACAGCTTCTTGAAGACGCCGTTCGGGAAGAGCGCGTCGGCGAGGTCGAAGTAGGTGATCGCCGGGGCGATGGCGTCGACCCGGTCGTCGTACCCGGCGCCGAGCAGCGCGATGGCACCCCCGTACGAGCCGCCCGCCATGCCGACCCGCGGGTCGCCGTCCCCGTCGAGCTCGACCTCGGGCCGCCCGGCCAGCCAGTCGATCAGCCGGGAGACGTCGGCGACCTCGCCCTCGGGGTCGTTCAGCCCGATCTTCCCGGTGGACCCGCCGAAGCCGCGCGCGGACCACGTCAGCACGGCGTACCCGTCGCGCGCGAGGTCCTCGGCCTGCTCCCGCACGTCGTCCTTGCTGCCGCCGAAGCCGTGCCCGAGCAGCACGGCGGGGCGGCGGCCGTCGGGTCCGGCGGTGAAGTACGAGGTGTCGACACGCACCCCGTCGCCCACGCTCATGACCCGGTCGGCGCGGCGGACCGCGGGCGCGTCGTCGGAGGCGACGGCGCTCCACGTACCGGCACCGGCGAGCACGACGACGGCGGCCGCGGCGGCGACGATCCGTCGCGGCCGCCGTGACAGCGGCCGTCGTGACCGCAGCCACCGCGATCCGGGCAGTCGAAGATCCATGCGTCAACCGTACGGGGCGAACCTGTCGGTCGGATGTCGACCGGAGACCGAACCCGGGCACCTCCCGCAGGCGTACGGGAGGGCCGCCGCGTACCGCGTCCGTGGTACGCGGCGGCGCACGACGCCCGTCGTGGCGGTCGCCGTCAGGTGAGCGCTTCGGCCAGCAGCGCGGCGGTCTCGGCGATCAGCGGGTTGTCGGGCGCGGCGTCGGGCTCGCGCTTCGTCGTGAGGACCGCCAGGACGAGGGGCGCGCGCCGCGGGGGCAGGGCGACGCCCACGTCGTGGTTGGTCCCGTACTTCCCGCCGGCGGTCTTCTCCGCGACGGCCCAGTCGGCGGGCAGACCGGCCCGGAGTTTCGCGTCGCCCGTGGTGTTGGCCAGCAGCCAGCCGGTGAGCCGCTCGCGGTCCCCGGGTGCGAGCGCGGTGCCGAGCGTCAGGCGCGCGTAGGTCCGTCCGACGGCGTACGGCGTGGTGGTGTCCGTCTCCCGCCAGGGTTCGGCGGAGTTCAGCTCGGGCTCCCACCGGTCGAGCCGCGTCGTCCGGTCCCCGATCGACCGGCAGAACCGGGTGACCGCGGCCGGCCCTCCCAGCTCCCGGAGCAGGAGGTTCCCGGCGGCGTTGTCGCTGTGGCGGATCGTGGCGTCGCAGAGCTCCGCGACGGTCATGCCCGAGGCGAGGTTCCCGGGCTCGCCGGTGACCGGCGCGTACCCCGAGTCCGTGACGTCCTTCTCGGTGTACCGGATCCGCTCGGCCAGGAACTCCCCGTCGCGGTCGAGGTCGCGCAGCACGGCGGCGACGGCCGGTGTCTTGAAGAGCGAGCACATGGGGAAACGCTCGTCCGCGCGGTACCGCACGGTCCGGCCGGTGGCGGTGTCGCGGGCGTAGACGCCCAGCCGGGCGGAGTGCCGCTGTTCGAGCTCCCTCAGCCGGCGCACGACCGCACCGCCGGTGCCGCCCTCCACGGCATGGACGCTCCCGCTCACGGGCAGGACGGTGGCCAGTGCCGCGCCGGTCCCCCAGGCGAGCACCTTGCGCCGGGACGCGGGCTGCCGTGCGCTGTCCAAGATCATCTCCTCCTCCGGTCAGGGTCTCGGACAGGAGGACCGTTCATCCGGATCGTTTGGTTCCGGGGGAGGTGCCGAGGAGGGCCGGCCGGGACCGTGGAGGTGGGCACGGTCCCGGCCGGGCGGGGTGAGGGGCCGGGCGCCTCAGTGGTTGCGCGGGAAGCCCAGGTCGACGCCGGTGGGGGCGTCGGCCGGGTCGGGCCAGCGGGTGGTGACGACCTTGCCGCGGGTGTAGAAGTGCGTGCCGTCGTTGCCGTAGATGTGGTGGTCGCCGAAGAGGGAGTCCTTCCAGCCGCCGAAGGAGTGGTAGCCCACGGGGACCGGGATCGGGACGTTCACGCCGACCATGCCGGCCTCGACCTCGAGCTGGAAGCGGCGGGCGGCGCCGCCGTCCCGGGTGAAGATCGCGGTGCCGTTGCCGAAGGGCGAGGAGTTGATGAGGTCCAGAGCCTCCTCGTAGGTCTCCGTGCGCAGGACGCACAGGACCGGGCCGAAGATCTCGTCCTGGTAGGCCTTCGCCGTGACCGGCACCTTGTCGAGGAGGGAGATGCCGATCCAGTGGCCGTTCTCGTGGCCGCCCACGGTGTACCCGGTGCCGTCCAGGACGACCTCGGCGCCCTCGTCCGCCGCGCCGGCCACGTAGGAGGCCACCTTGTCGCGGTGGACCTTGGTGATCAGCGGGCCCATCTCGGAGGTGGGGTCGTTGCCGGGGCCGATCTTGATCTTCTCGGCGCGCTCGCGGATCTTCTCCACCAGCGTGTCGCCGATCGCGCCGACGGCGACGACCGCGGAGATCGCCATGCAGCGCTCGCCGGCCGAGCCGTAGGCCGCGGAGACGGCCGCGTCGGCCGCCGCGTCGAGGTCGGCGTCGGGGAGGACCAGCATGTGGTTCTTGGCGCCGCCGAGGGCCTGGACGCGCTTGCCGTTGGCGGAGGCGGTGGTGTGGATGTAGCGGGCGATCGGGGTGGAACCGACGAAGGAGACCGCCTTGACGTCGGGGTGGGCCAGGAGGCGGTCGACGGCCAGCTTGTCGCCGTGCACGACGTTGAACACGCCGTCGGGCAGGCCGGCCTCGGAGAGGAGCTCGGCGAGGCGGACCGAGGCCGACGGGTCCTTCTCGGACGGCTTCAGCACGAACGTGTTGCCGCAGGCGATGGCGAGGGGGAACATCCACATCGGCACCATCGCCGGGAAGTTGAACGGCGTGATGCCGGCGACGACGCCCAGCGGCTGGCGGATGGACGCCACGTCGACGCGGCTGGCGACCTGCGTGGACAGCTCGCCCTTGAGCTGCACGCTGATGCCGCAGGCCAGGTCGACGATCTCCAGGCCGCGCGCCACCTCGCCGAGCGCGTCGGAGTGCACCTTGCCGTGCTCGGCGGTGATCAGCTCGGCGATCTCGTCGCGGTGGGCGTCGAGCAGCGCGCGGAACCGGAAGAGGATGGTGGTGCGGGTGGCGAGCGAGGACTGGCCCCAGCTCAGGTACGCCTCCTTGGCGGCGGCGACGGCGGCGTCGACCTCCTCGACGGAGGCGAACGCGACCTTCGTGGTGACCTCGCCGGTCGCCGGGTCCGTCACCGGGCCGTACGTACCCGAGGCGCCTTCGGCGGTCTTGCCGCCGATCCAGTGGTTGACGATCTTCGTCATGACCGAGAACTCCTTCACAGATGGCGGCGACGGGTGGTGACGTGCCGTTCGTACAGCGCGTGCGCCCCGGCCGCGGGCGGACGCGCCGCGGCCTCGGCCACGGATCCATCCCAACAGGTCCGGGCCGCCGGGCGGGCCCGACACAGTGTCGGCCGTTTCGGTTCCCGCATAGACATGTGGGACTCCGGCAAAACCTCCGGCGCGGGGCCGCGGCGGGCGGGGAGTCGTCGCTCGCACTTCGCTCCTGCCAAAGCGAAGCGGCCTCCCGCGCCGGAGGCGATCGGTGGGGTGGTGCGGGTGGTGCCGGTGGTGGCGGTGGTGCCGGTGGTGGCGTGCCCGGGGACGTGGGGGGCGGTCACGTGACGGCCCCGGCGGCGAGCGCCGCGTCGATCTCGCCGGGGGTGGGCATCGCGGAGGAGCACTCCAGGCGGGAGGCGACGATGGCCCCGGCGGCGTTGGCGTGCCGCATGGTCTTCTCCAGGTCCCAGCCGGCCAGCAGGCCGTGGCAGAGCGAGCCGCCGAAGGCGTCGCCGGCGCCGAGGCCGTTGAGGACGGTCACCGGGAGCGGCGGGACCTCGGCCGACCGGCCGTCGCGGTCCATGGCCAGGACGCCCTTCGGGCCCTGCTTGACCACCGCGATCCCGACCCCGGCGGCGAGCAGGGCGCGGGCGGCGGCGTGCGGTTCGCGTTCCCCGGTGGCGACCTCCACCTCGTCCAGGTTGCCGACGGCGACCGTGGTGTGGCGCAGGGCCTCGCGGTAGAAGGGGCGGGCGGCGTCGGGGTCGGTCCAGAACATGGGGCGCCAGTCGAGGTCGAACACGGTGGTGCCGGACCCGGCGCGGTGGGCGAGGGCGGCGAGGGTGGCGGTGCGGCTGGGTTCCTCGCTCAGCCCGGTGCCGGTGACCCAGAAGACGCCCGCGTCGCGGATGGCGTCCAGGTCGAGTTCGTGGGCGTCGATCTCCAGGTCGGGGGCCTTGGGCCGGCGGTAGAAGTAGAGCGGGAAGTCGTCCGGCGGGAAGACCTCGCAGAAGGTGACCGGGGTGGGCAGGCCGGGGACGGGGGTGACCCAGCGGTCGTCGACGCCGAAGTCGCGCAGCGCCTCGTGGAGGTAGGTACCGAAGGGGTCGTCGCCGGTGCGGGTGATCACGGCGGTACGGCGGCCGAGGCGGGCGGCGGCGACCGCGACGTTGGTCGCCGAGCCGCCGAGGAACTTGCCGAAGGACGTGACCTGCGGCAGCGGCACGCCCGTCTGGAGCGGATAGAGGTCCACCCCGATCCGCCCCATGGTGATCACGTCGTACGCCATCGCGTCCCCTTCGTACGGCTCCACGCCTGTGTGGTCCTCCCCGGTTCTAGCCCCGGGCACGAAGCCCTGTCAATGTTTTGTCCGGACATTCGGACGAGACTTTGCCGGAGCCTGTCCGGATCCGTTGCCGCGAGGTCCGGTCCGGCCGTTGTGGGGGTCGGGCCGGCCGTCGCAGGGTCCGGGCCGGCCGACACGGAATCCGGACCGGCCGACACGCGGGAAGTCAACGCGCCCCGCCGACGGACCGGCGTGCGCCTGTGTGGCATCCCTGTCACAAACACTCCCGCGCTGTAACGGGCGTCACACGTGCGCGGGCCTTCCGTCACACCCGGCGCACAACCCCTGCCCTGCCGCCGACGGGCCTCGTTCACCGGGCACAACCCATGCCCGATCACCAGCGCACGCCCGGCTCCCCCTGACGGCCGCCCCCGGCCGTCGCCGTGGTGCGCGCGGGGAGGTGCCACCATGACCGACCGATCGCTGTGGTCCTACAAGGACATCGCGGCCCACATCAAGGTGCAGCCGGACACCGTCCGCTCGTACCGCAAGCACGGGCTGCTGCCCCCGCCCGACCACGTGGAGGCGGGCAAGCCCTACTGGTACGCCGACACCGTCCGGGCGTGGGTCGCCTCCCGTCCGGGCAACCGGGGCCGCGGGAACGGCTGAGGTCAGCTCCAGGGTTCGATGACGGTCACGCCCGCCCCCGCCCCCGCCCCGCCCATGGCCGCGAGGGCGGGCGGGGCGGCGTCCAGGGCGATGGTGGAGGTCACCAGCAGGTCGGGGCGGAGCACTCCGGCGCCGACCAGTTCCAGCATCGGGGGATAGGTGTGCGCGGCCATGCCGTGACTGCCGAGGAGTTCGAGTTCGAGGGCGATGGCGCGCGCCATGGGGACGGGTGTGGTGCCCGTCGGTGAGGGCAGCAGGCCGACCTGGACGTGGCGACCCCGGCGGCGCAGCCCGTTCACCGAGGCGGCGCAGGTGGCGGGTGCGCCGAGCGCGTCCAGGGAGAGGTGGGCGCCGCCGCCGGTGAGGTCGCGGACCGCCTCGGCCGGGTCCTCCACGGCCGACGCGTCCACGCACCGCGCCGCGCCGAACCTCCGTGCCAGGTCGAGGGCGCCCGGTGACACGTCGACGGCGACGACGCGCGCG
>NZ_NCTE01000008.1 GCF_002114215.1 Streptomyces sp. 13-12-16
CCACACCCCGCCCTACGGGCCGCCGCCGTACGGGCCGGTGTCCGAGCCGCGCCGGGACAGCCGTTCCACCGTGCTGCTCGTGGTGATCGCGCTGATCGTCGCGCTCGCCGCCGGCGGCACCGTGTACGCGCTGATGAGCGGCGGCGCCGCCGACAACCGCGCCGGCGGCGACCCCACCGCGCCCCCGTCGCCCGGCGGCACATCGCGGAGTTCCGCCCCCACCACCCCCGACGACACCCGGCAGCCCAGCACCTCCGCCCCCGCGGACGGCACCGTTCCCGCGGACTACCTGGGCAGTTGGTCCACCACCATCGACAACGCGAGCGGCGAGCACACCCGTCGGCTGACCATCCGACAGGGCGAGGTCGGCGACACGGTCATGTCCCTCGTCGCCGACGGGCCCACCGGCAACGGCACCTACCACTGCGTCTTCGAGGCCCGGCTCACCGCCGGCTCCGGCGACCGGCTGGAGCTCGGCCCGTCCTCCGTGACGGTCGGGCAGCCGCGCAGCGCCTGCACCCCGGGCTCCGCCAGCGAGGTCACCCTGCTCCCCGACGGCTCCCTCCAGCGCGTGAACACCGGCAACGGCGAGCAGCTCACCTACACGCGGGACTGAACGTTCGGCGAACTCCCGAGAACGCGCACCGCCGGCCGCTTCGCACGGCCGTACGGTGACTGCCCGGTCGGACGTGCGGGCAGTGGCGGGGGCGGCACGATGCAGTGGCTGAGCGCGGAGAACCTGGTGGCCGTGGCGACGGCGATCCTCGGTGTCGTCGCCTCCGCCGTCATGGTCTGGTACGAGCGGCGGGTGCCGCGCAGCAAACGCATCGGCTACCGCGTGCAGTTGGACGTCCCGATCGGTGACGGCCAGCGGTCGAGCCGTACCAGCCGGCGGGAGGGCTGGTTCGACACGGCGGCGGGGATGACGCACGCCAGCATGGTGCTGCTGCGCATCGAGAACGACGGCTCGCAGACCATCGGCCGCGACGACTACCAGGGCCCGGGAAGCCACGGCCTGACCGTGGAGTTCACGGAGCGCACCATCCTCGGCGTCTCGGTCACCCAGCCCTCGGAGACCAGCCACCTCCTGGAGCACTTCACCCAGGAGCGCGGCTTCGGCTACCAGGACGGCACCCTGCGCCTCCCGCGCGTCCCGCTGAACCGGGGCGCCTACTACAAGCTGCTGGTGCTGCTCTCCGGCGGGCGCGTGGGCGACGGGATCCAGTTGAGCGGCGACCTCAGCGATGGCGACGTGCACCGCAACCGCAGCGCCACCCCGGACGACAAGGCCCCGCTGTTCAGCCGGGCGGCACGGCTGATCACCATCACGCTCACGCTGTGCGTGGTGGCCCTGGCGGTGATCGTCGTCGCCCAGGACGACAGCCCGCCCCCGATCGGCTGCAGGAGCGGCACCCTGACCCTCACCGGATCGACGGCGTTCGCGCCGGTGCTGCGGGAGGTCGCGGAGAAGTACGAGCGGGACTGCGCGGACGAGGATCCGCGCATCGAGGTGGACACGCACGGGTCGACGGCCGGGATACGGGACCTGGTGGCGGCCGGGGCGGAGGCGGAGGACGGCTCTCCGCCGTTGGTGGTCCTGTCGGACGGGCCCAAGCCGGGCGGTCTGCCCGAGCTGCGCGGGAACCAGGTGGCGGTGTCGGTGTTCGCGCTGGTGGTGAACGACGCCGTGGGGCTGCGGAACCTGCCGGCGGAGGACGTACGACGCCTTTACCGGGGCGAGGTCGCGAACTGGAGCGAGCTCGGCGGCCCGGACCTGGCGGTCCACCTCGTCAGCCGGGACGCCGGCTCCGGCACGAGACAGGTCTTCCAGCGCCGCGTGCTGGGCCGGGGCGAGATCGCCCACTCCTCCGTCGACTGCGTGCACAAGGACGACCCGGCCGCCCCCGTCATCCGCTGCGAACTCGACTCCACCGAACAGGTACTGGAAACCGTCGCCGGCATCCCCGGCGCGATCGGCTACAGCGAACAGGCCCGCGCCTCCCGGGCGAAGGGACTGCACCGGCTGGACCTCGACGGAGAGGCCCCGTCCGTCGACGCCATCGAGCACGGGACGAGCTCCTACCCGTACCGGGAGATCGAGTACGCCTACACCTACGGGCAGCCGCCGGCGAACTCGCTGGTGTCGGGTTTCCTGGCGTACCTCACGCGCGGCGTCGGCCAGGACGTGATCCGCACCCACGGCCACCTGCCGTGCTGGACCCCGGAGGGGATGGAGCTGTGCGCGCGGGACGTGCCGTGACGAGCGGGCTCAGCGCGGCTCGGGCGGACGCTGCCGCGGCATGTTGGGGCGGGCCGGCCCCTGCGGGGACGGGAGGCGGCCGTGCGGGAGGGAACCCTCCGGGCGTCCCGCGCCCGCCACCGCCGTCTGGATGCCCAGCGGCGCGCCGCCCGTGCGGAACTCCACCATCCAGTCGGCCGTCTCGACCCGCACCAGCTCGGTGACGTCCTCCGAGAACCGCCGCAGCACCGACAGGCACCGCTCGGCCGCCTCGCTCGCCGTGCCGTCCGCCGGACCGAGCACCTCGCGCACGCACTCCGACGCCCAGTCGAACTGGAACGCCTGCAACCGCCGCTGCACGGCCTGCGCGGTCGCCACGTCCCGCATCCAGCCGGACGTCATCCCGAAGAACCGGTCCCCGGCCACACAGGCCACCCCGAGCAGCAGCGCGAGATAACCCCAGGGCGCGGACCCGTCGGCCACCCCGGTCAGGTCGAGCAGCGGCAGCGCGGCCCCGGTCAGCGCGCCCACGGCCGTCCCGGCCCGCAGCGCCCACGCGCACCGCCGCTTCCACACCCGGTCCGCGAGGTACCAGGCGGCCGTGTCCAGCGCGCCGCGCTCCACCCACCGGTACAGCTCGTCCAGCCGGGCCGCCGGCTCCCCCCAGTCCCCGAGCGGGAACTCCCGCCCCTCCAGGTCGTCCGGCCAGGGCCCGGACGCCCCTTCGCCCCACCCGTCCTGAGGCCGACCCTCGGGCTGCATCTCCGGCTGACCCACCCGGTATCTCCCTACTGACCCCTGCTGATTCCGCGTACTGTCCGTCCACGAAGTGTGACGCCAGGTGCTCGAGCGCCTGACCCTTCCTACCGCCCAATGGGTGGCGGCGCCGGGGGTTCGGGCTCTTTTTCGTCCGGAAGACGGCCGTGATCAGGTATAGGGCCCCACCGGGACTCACTCGAAAGAGTGTCGGGGCAGCTGCCCCCGCGACCACGTAGGCTCGTGCCGAACGGTAAAACCCTTACCGACGGACCGACCAAGGAGCCCAATCGTGATCCCCGGTGGTGGCCAGCCGAACATGCAGCAGTTGCTCCAGCAGGCCCAGAAGATGCAGCAGGACCTGGCCCGGGCCCAGGAGGAGCTGGCGAGGACCGAGGTCGACGGGCAGTCGGGAGGCGGCCTGGTGAAGGCCACCGTCACCGGCTCCGGCGAGCTGCGCGGCCTCGTGATCGACCCGAAGGCGGTGGACCCGGAGGACACCGAGACCCTCGCCGACCTGATCGTCGCGGCGGTCCAGGCGGCCAACGAGAACGCCCAGGCCCTCCAGCAGCAGAAGCTCGGCCCGCTGGCCCAGGGGCTGGGCGGCGGCGGCCTCCCCGGTCTCCCCTTCTGACCTCTCGAACCCTTCGAACCTTTCGAAGACGGCCCGCGGGCCTTTACCGTACGTACTGAAGGAACACCAGGAAGGGACGGCAGTCCGTTGTACGAAGGCGTGGTCCAGGACCTCATCGACGAACTGGGGCGGCTGCCCGGCGTCGGTCCCAAGAGCGCGCAGCGGATCGCCTTCCACATCCTCCAGGCGGAACCGACGGACGTACGGCGTCTGGCGCACGCGCTGATGGAGGTCAAGGCGAAGGTCCGCTTCTGCGCGACCTGCGGGAACGTCGCGCAGGAGGAGCAGTGCAACATCTGCCGCGACACCCGCCGCGACCCGTCCGTCATCTGCGTCGTGGAGGAGCCGAAGGACGTCGTGGCGATCGAGCGCACCCGTGAGTTCCGGGGCCGCTACCACGTCCTCGGCGGTGCGATCAGCCCCATCGACGGGGTGGGCCCGGACGACCTGCGTATACGGGAACTTCTCGCGCGGTTGGCCGACGGTACGGTCACGGAGCTGATCCTGGCGACGGACCCGAATCTGGAAGGCGAGGCCACGGCGACGTACCTCGCCCGCATGATCAAGCCCATGGGCCTGAAGGTCACCCGCCTGGCCAGCGGCCTCCCGGTGGGTGGCGACCTGGAATACGCGGACGAGGTGACCCTCGGCCGCGCCTTCGAGGGGAGACGACTCCTAGATGTCTGACGCCACGCTGCACGCGACGCACCAGAACCCGGACGACTTCGCCGTCCAGATCGCCGACCAGATCGAGAGCTTCCTGGTCGCCGTCACGGAGGTCGCGAAGGGCGACGAGCCGGACTCGGCGGTCCCCTTCCTCCTCCTGGAGGTCTCCCAGCTCCTCCTGGCCGGCGGCCGCCTGGGCGCGCACGAGGACATCGTCCCCGACGAGCGCTACGAGCCCGACATGGGCCCGGAGGCCGACGTGGACGAACTCCGCGAGAACCTCGCCCGCATGCTGGAGCCGGTCGACGTCTACTCGGAGGTCTTCGACCCCTACGAGCCCCGCAAGGCCCCGGTCCCGGCCCGCATCTCCGACGACCTCACCGACGTCATCACCGACCTCCGCCACGGCATGGCCCACTACAAGGCCGGCCGCACCACGGAGGCCCTGTGGTGGTGGCAGTTCTCCTACTTCTCCAACTGGGGCACCACGGCGTCCGCGACGCTGCGCGCCCTCCAGTCGGTCGTCGCCCACGTCCGCCTGAACCAGCCCCTCGCGGAACTCGACGGCCTCGACACCGACCAGGGCATGGGCGACGACACCCTGGAGTTCGAGGCGGGCCAGGTCATGGCGGAGGAGCTGGGGGATTCGCTGGGCGTGCGCCCGGTCACATGACCGACGGCGTGTACACGGGCAACGCGGGCAGGGACGCGGCGCTGGACCGGGGCTGGCTCCTCGGGCATTTCAAGGACGCCGGGGATCCCCGCCACAGCGAGGCGGTGGAGATCAAGTGGGGTGTCCACCCGCGTGGCGACGAGCGGGCGCGGTGGGTGAGGGGTGAGGAGCGCACAGCCCTCCTGGTCCTCGTCAGCGGCCGTTTCCGGGTCGAACTCCCCGGCCGCAGCGTCCTTCTGAAGGAGCAGGGCGACTACGTCGTGTGGGGACGCGGAACCGACCACTCCTGGTTCGCGGAGGAGGAGTCGGTGGTGCTGACCGTCCGATGGCCGTCCGTACCCGGATACGCGGTGGCGGAGTGACGGGACCGGCGGCACGCGGGGCTTCGAGGACGTGTGCGCGGTCCTCGGCCCACTCCGGACACCACCCCACGCTCCCGCGCGCCGGCCGGCGCCCTCGCCGTGGGCTCGGCACCGCGGTCGAGCGGCAGCCGGGACACCGGCGTCGTGCCGCCGTCCTTCACCGCCCGACGGGTCAATTCGTCCCGCACGCCTGACGCGTGGTGCGCAGACGGCCATCATGTGATCCATGAGCGCTCCGTTCGACAACCGGCCGGGCACCCGGGCCCCCGTCACGGCCTCCGGCAGTTCCGCCATCGCCGCGGGCGGGAACGTCACGCAGGCCCTGTCAGGGGCCGGCTCGTTCGCGTTGAACATCGAGAAGGCGGACCTGGTCTTTCCCGAAGCGTGTCCGTCGGCCGAGTCCGTCGACTGCCCGCCGGTACTGACCGGTCTCCCCACCCGCGCCGCGCTCTTCGTGGGGCGCGACGACGAACTCGACGTGCTGAACGGAGCCCCGGTCACCCCGGGGCAGGCGTCGGCGCACGTACTGCACGGGCTCGGCGGCATCGGTAAGTCCACTCTGGCGGCCCGCTGGGCGGCCGAATACAGCAGGTCCCACGCACCGGTGTGGTGGATCACCGCCAGCAGCCGCGCCGCGATCGAGGACGGCCTGGCCGACCTGGCGACCGCCCTGCAGCCGTCCCTGAAGAAGCTGCTGCTTCCGGAGCAGCTGGGCGAGTGGGGCCGGCAGTGGCTCGCCACCCACACCGGCTGGCTCCTGGTCCTCGACAACGTCATGAGCCCCGCCGATGTGGAACCACTGCTGTCCCGGGCGAACACCGGCCGGTTCCTGATCACCAGCCGACTGTCCACGGGGTGGCGGGGCATCGCCGAACCGGTGCCCCTGGGCGTGCTGTCGCGTGAGGAGGCGGTGGACCTCTTCACCAGGATCCGGGGCGAGGACCCGGACGCCGGCGAACTCTGTGAGGAGCTCGGCCACCTCCCACTGGCCGTGGCCCAGGCGGCCGCGTACTGCCACGAGGCGGACTGCCCCGCACGCGAGTACCTGAGGGATCTCGCCGCCCACCCGGCCCCCATGTACGCGGAGACGGAGGAGGGCGGCGACCACGAACGCACCATCGCCCGTATCTGGCACGTCACCTTGGACCGCCTCGCACAGGAACCGCTGACCGTGCGGGTCCTGCTGATACTGGCCTGGTACGCGTCCGAAGGGATCCCGCGCACCCTGCTCGCCCCCCTCGGCGATCCGCCGACCGTGCGCCGGGCACTGCGCCGGCTCGCCGCGCACAGCATGATCACGCTGTCCGGTGACACCGTGACCGTGCACCGGCTCGTGCAGGCCGTCTCCCGCGTGGAGGACGACAGCGACCGGCACCGCCTGCCGGAGATGATCGCCGATGCGCGCACGACGGCGATGAGCACACTGGCCCGAGCGCTGCCGGCCGACGACATCGAGGACCCGTCCACGTGGCCCGTCATGCGGGCCCTCCTGCCGCACGTCGAGGCTCTCGCCGGATACGCCCCGCCGGAGACGGACACCCCCGAGATGGCGCGGCTGCTCACCCGCACCGGGGGGTACATGCTCGGCGCCAACCCCGGGTTCGCCTCCCGTGCGCTGGCCCTGTTGCAGCGTGCGGAGGCCGACTGCGTACGCATGTACGGGCACGAGTCGCCGGAAACCGTCCGCGTGCGCGTGAAACTGGCTTCCGCCACGAGGATGCTGTTCGACGTCGGAAGGGCCCGCCCGGTCGCTGAACAGGTCCTGGCCGACTGTCTGCGCATTCTGGGCACCGACCACGAGGTGACGATCTCGGCGCAGATGAACGCGCTCAAAGCGGCGGGCCTGGCAGGTGACAGGGAAAGGGCCCTGGAGCTGGCCGAGGAAGCCCACGCCTGTTGTGTACGGGTGCTGGGTGACGAAGCCCCCCGGACCTTCGAGGCCCGTGCCTCCGTCGCCATGGTGGTGGCCGAGACGGGGGACCTGGCGAGGGCCAAGAGCATGATCGACGCATTGCTCGCCGACTGTGTGCGGGTGCTGGGCGAGGAGCATCCGGAGACCCTCTCCGTGAGGAGTATCGCCGCCGCCTTCGTCCGCCAGGCCGTCTTCCCGACGGGGCCGATGGACGCCATGGCCAAGGTCGTCGCCGCCGCGGAGAGCGGCGCGGATCTCGTCACCGCGCTGCGCGAGGTGGTCGAGCAGCTCAGAGGCATGGAACCGGTGGAGATGGCCCGCGCCACGGAGGAGGACGTGGCCGCGGCGGAGCGGCACCTCGAGACCTGCCTGCGCGTCCTGGACGACGGCCACGCCGACACCCTGGCCGCGCGGATGGTGCTCTTCCAGACGTACGCGGCCACAGGGGACGAGCGCTACACCGAGCGGGCGGTCCGTCTCTTCACCGAAACCTTCATGGCGCTGGGGGAGGACCATCCGATGACCGGCATGGTGCTCGGTCTCTTCCAAGCGCTGTACACGCTCGCCGAAGAGATGTCCGAGGGCAGCGGTCCCGTACGGACCGAGGACACCGACTGAGTCCGCCGGAGTCCCGCGCCACGGTTCCGGCGGACTTCGCCCCGGCGTCCCGGCTTGCCGTCACAATGACCGCATGACACTGAGGCCATGGGCTTGGGCCGGACTCGCCATCTGCGGATCGGGCGTCGTCGCCTTGACCGGGTTCGCCTTCGTCGATCTGGGGAAGGCCGACCAGATCGCCAGCGTGGCCGGAGGGTGCGTGGGCCTCGTCGGCCTGGTACTCGCCGCCATCGCGCAGTTCGGTCCCTCGGCCACGCCCACCGCTCCTCCGCCGCCCCCTCCTGCTCCCGCTCCCGCCGCCGGGAACCGGGACGTCGAGGCGTCCGGCGAGGGGGCGATCGCGGCGGGCGGCAACATCGGCACGGCGTCGACAGGCGGTCACACGCCCCCGTCGGCACCGTCGCCCCTTCCCTCTCCATCGCCCGCCCCGCCGAGCGGCGGGGTGACCGCCTCGGGCAAGGGCTCCATCGCGGCGGGCGGCGACATCGGCTCGGCGTCCACGGGCACCTGAGCCGCACGGAGCCACCGGTGCGGCCGGGCCACGACCATGTGCAGCGCCATCGCGTCGACGCGGGGGGCGGTGGGCGTCGGTTCGCTGTACCAGCGCAGCGGCCAGGTGTTGCCGTCCAGTGCGGGGATGCCGATGTAGGTGACCGTGCGGTCGCCCCGGCCGGCGAGCTGCTGCATCCTGGGCGGCCAGTCGTACCGCCGTACGGTTCCGGGCGGGAGCAGGAAGTAGACCCAGCGGTCCCGTGCCGCCTCGCACACGATCGGGCCCGCGTCCTCGGCCGCGGTCTTGGTCGGACGGTCGGCGACCGGCTTGCCGCGCAGGCCCTCGGTCCGTACGGCGTCGAAGCGGACGCCGACGACGTGCGGCCGGTGACGGAGGCGGTCGTTCATACGGGACGGTGAATCGCGCTCGTCGCGGTCACACGGTGATGCCGTACGGTCTACGCTCGGTGGCCGCCGTGGAGATTCACACCGTGGTGTACCAGTCGGAGGTGGGTGTCGTGCCGGTCCCGAACAACAGCTCCCAGCCACCCGCGGCCTGGTGCTACAGCGGGAACCAGCTGAAGCGCTGGCGCACCATGGCCAACGTCAGCCGTGAGGCGCTGGCCGCCGCGGCCAACTACGCCCCGGAGACCATCGCGTCCATGGAGCGCGGCGTGCGGATGCCGTCGCCCAGGGTGCTCGACGTGGCGGACGAACTGTGCGGTGCGCAGGGGATGCTGAGTGCGGCGAAGGAGTACGTGCGCAGGGAGCGGTACTCCACGCGGGCGGTGGACTTCATCGAGCGGGAGCGGGAGGCTACGAGCCTCTGGTGGTACGAAGTCGCGCTGATCCCCGGCCTGTTGCAGACCCAGGAGTACGCACGGGCGCTCATCGACAACCGCATTCCGCCGCTGGACGAGGAGACGGTGGAGGAGCGGGTGGCGGCCCGGATGGAACGGCAGGCCATCCTCACGGAGCGCAAGCCGCCGGTCGGGCTGAGCTTCGTCCTCTACGAGGCCGTCCTGCGCGGCTCGTTGGTGGACGCGGAGCAGCTCGAGCGGTTGCTGGAGGTTTCCCGGCTGCGCAATGTCGTGGTGCAGGTGCTGCCCTTCGAGCGGGCGTTCGCGAATGCGCTGGAGGGTTCCATGGTGCTGGTGGAGGGGCACGACCATGAGCGATTCGCCTTCACGGAGGGTGCGTTCGTCAGCGAGCTTTCGGCCGAACCAGGGGTTGTCAGCCGTGTGACCGAGCGGCTTAGCATGATCCGCACGCGGGCCCTCGCCCCCGATGAGTCGGTCCGCCTCATCGAGCGGATGGTGAATCAGCCGTGAGCGACCAGTTGAAGTGGTTCAGGTCGAGTTACAGCGACAGCGAGGGCGGCGCCTGCGTTGAGGTCGCTTACTGCGGTGCCGTCCACGTCCGCGACTCCAAGAACCCCTCGGGCCCCGAACTCCACGTCACCGCGCCTGCCTGGTCGGCGTTCGTTTCCGCAGTTCAGCCCGGAGCTTGAGCCTCGGGCTCCGAGCTCTTCCCCTGGGTTTTCTGGTTGGTTGAAATACCCAACCAACCAAGCTTGAACGTGAGTTGGGTCGGCGTACCTCATAAGAGTGACGTTCCGTGATCGGCTTGCTTCGATGAGTGAGACGGCTCTAGGTTCGCGGCAAACGACCAGCAAATGAGTCGGCTCCGGCGGTGCGCCAACACCAATCCGGAGCCTGACCTACGTATCGAGGGACCTCGATACCACTAGAAATCGAGGAGCCCCAACCGTGGCTTGCGCCAACCTTAGTCCCGCCCTCCCCTCCCCGTCCCACCCCATGGCCAATACGGGGTACGGAAAACGCCCCGCAGGTGACGAGGACCCGTACGCGGACCCGGACTTCGCACATCTGCTCCCGCGGGACGCCGAGATCGCCGTCTTCGTCGACCACCTCGACACCGGTCACGCGATGGGCTACAAGGCCATCGCCGCCGCGCACCCCCGCTACGGCCAGCAGGCCGTCCGTGCCTCGCTGGGCCGCATCACGGCCGCCGGGCATCTGCGCTGGATCAGGGAGCACATCACCGTCGAGGACAACTCGATGCGGTGGGTGACCCGCACCTACTGGTCGCGTACCCGCAGGTCGGCCGAGTGGTGGGAGAACTTCGCACGGGAGCGCCACGGCAAGGACGTGACCGAGCACTACTTCCCCGGGCTGACGCGGGTCGAGGAAGAGGCCGACGCGGAAGTCGTGGCGGAAGCCGAGCAGGTGGCGGCGGAAGCGGCCGCGGACGACGAGTGGGAAGAGCCCGTCGCCGAGCAGCCCAGCGCCGCGTACCAGGCCCTCGCCGAGGCCGGTGCGGTCGATGGCCGTATGCCCTTGTCCGACGGCGACTGCCGTTCCCTCGAACCCCTCGCCGCCCAGTGGCTGGCCCATGGCGCGAGCCCGCAGGACATCACGAAGGCGCTGACCGACGGGCTGCCGCCCGCCGTCGACAACCCGGGCGGACTCGCCCGCAACCGATTGGAGAGGAAAATGCCCCCGAAGAAGGCGAAGATCCGGCAGAAGGCCGGCCGTCGGGCGCAGGTGACCCGCGTGCTCATGGTCTGCGGGCTGTGCGACGCGGACGAGCGGACGACGGAGATCGCGCACGGTCTGTGCCGGGAATGCATGGCCGAGATCGAGGCGGAAGGGCCGGTGGTCTTCTACGGGGCTGTCCCGGACACGTTCCTCCCCGGCCCCCGGGAGAGCGGCGGGCTCGAGGGCGCCGACGAGGTCGTCGATGTCACCGAACGCGTCGACGCCCTCCGCCGCGCGGCGGGACTGACCTCGCCGAAGGGGCGGAACAGGTGACACTCCCCGGCGGCGGTGGCCTGTCCCTGTCCCTCGGCGGGGACCTGACCGAGCGCCTGAAGGCGTACGCCGAGTCCTGTCGGCGGCCGGTCGAAGCCGTGGTCGCGGACGCGGTGGAGGAATACCCCGACGCGCGTCCGGATCACCGGCAGCCGCGTGCCGCCGGGCTCACGGCCATGCGGGAGTACGAGGCGGAGCACGGGCCCTTCACCGAAGAGGAGACCGCGGAGGCCGACGCGCGGACCGACCGGCTCTTCCGTCCCGCGGACGACGAGCACGAAGGTCCTCGCACGGCCGGCCGGCCGGAGAGGAGGGACGAATGAGCTTGCAGGAGGTACCGGTCGGGGCACCATGGTGTCGAGGAGGCGACGCCATGACCCCCACGACCGAACACCGGCCGCAGATGTCCGTCGAGGAGTTCGAGGAGCTGGAACGCCATTCCCCGGAGACCGTGCGGCTGGAGTTCATCAACGGGAAGGTCCGGGTCAAGGCGGTGACGGATGGCAACCACGACCAGATCGTGGCCTGGTTGCAGAGGCTGTGCATGCAGCACCGCCCGGAGCTGTGGCTTTACGGGGACCGTGGCATGAAGATCGAGACCTACCGCAAGGGCAGGGCTCGCCCCGACGGGGTTCTGGCTCCCTTCGGGTTCGCGAAGGGGCACGGGGACTGGTCGGAGACGGAGGGCGTGCTCATGGCCGTGGAGGTCACGTCGCACGATTCCGACACCCACCGGCGCGACCGGGTCGAGAAGCCCGACGGCTACGCCGCCGCCGGTATCCCCGTCTACCTCCTCATCGACCGGGACGACCGCTCGGTCGTCGTGTTCAACCAGCCGGAGGACGGCCGCTACCGTCACCAGGAGAAACTCCCCTTCGGTGCCGCCGTGAAGCTCCCCGACCCCGTGAACATCGCCCTCGACACCGAACCCCTCAAGGACCTCGTCGACTGAGCCCGCGTGTGACGCGGGGCACTTTTCCGAGTGGTCCGCGTCGGGATGGGCATGAGCCCCCCTGCACGGGCGCCGGGGAGTCTCACCATGCGATATCGCGGAGGGGTTTTTCGGGCGCTCGATAGACTGAGCCGACCGCAGCGCACACATATGTGGGCGGACTGTGGAAAACGACGGACTGAGCGAGGAGCGCACGTGGGCCTTGTCGTGCAGAAGTACGGAGGCTCCTCCGTAGCCGATGCCGAAGGCATCAAGCGCGTCGCCAAGAGGATCGTGGAAGCCAAGAAGAACGGCCACCAGGTGGTCGCCGTGGTTTCCGCGATGGGCGACACGACGGACGAGCTGATCGATCTCGCCGAGCAGGTTTCCCCGATCCCTGCCGGGCGCGAGCTCGACATGCTGCTGACCGCCGGAGAGCGGATCTCCATGGCCCTGCTGGCCATGGCGATCAAAAACCTGGGCCACAACGCCCAGAGCTTCACCGGCAGCCAGGCAGGTGTCATCACCGACTCGGTCCACAACAAAGCCCGCATCATCGATGTCACGCCGGGCCGGATCAAGGCCTCGGTGGACGAGGGCAACATCGCCATCGTCGCCGGTTTCCAGGGCGTCAGCCAGGACACCAAGGACATCACCACGCTCGGCCGCGGCGGCTCCGACACCACCGCCGTCGCCCTCGCCGCCGCGCTCGAGGCCGAGGTGTGCGAGATCTACACGGACGTCGACGGCGTGTTCACCGCCGACCCGCGCGTGGTGAAGAAGGCCCGGAAGATCGACTGGATCGCGTTCGAGGACATGCTCGAACTCGCGGCCTCCGGGTCCAAGGTGCTGCTCCACCGCTGTGTGGAGTACGCCCGCCGGTACAACATCCCGATCCACGTCCGTTCGTCCTTCAGCGGGCTGCAGGGCACGTGGGTCAGCAGTGAGCCGATGAAGCAAGGGGACAAGCAGGTGGAGCAGGCTCTCATCTCCGGTGTCGCGCACGACACCTCCGAGGCCAAGGTCACGGTCGTCGGCGTGCCGGACAAGCCCGGCGAGGCCGCCTCGATCTTCCGCACGATCGCCGATGCCGAGATCAACATCGACATGGTCGTGCAGAACGTGTCCGCCGCCTCCACGGGCCTGACGGACATCTCCTTCACGCTGCCGAAGACCGAGGGCCGCAAGGCCATCGACGCGCTGGAGAAGAACAAGGGCGCCATCGGCTTCGACTCCCTGCGCTACGACGACCAGATCGGCAAGATCTCCCTGGTCGGCGCCGGTATGAAGACCAACCCCGGGGTCACGGCCGACTTCTTCACGGCGCTCAGCGACGCCGGCGTGAACATCGAGCTGATCTCGACCTCCGAGATCCGCATCTCGGTCGTCACCCGCAAGGACGACGTGCCGGAGGCCGTCCGCGCCGTGCACTCGGCGTTCGGTCTCGACTCCGACAGCGACGAGGCCGTGGTCTACGGAGGCACCGGCCGCTGATGTCCGGGACCGAGGGACCCGGACGTTCCGGGCGGCCGACGCTCGCGGTCGTGGGAGCGACCGGGGCCGTCGGCACGGTCATGCTCCAGATCCTGTCCCAGCGGGCGGACGTCTGGGGCGAGATCAGGCTCGTCGCCTCCCCGCGCTCGGCCGGCCGCAAGCTGGCCGTGCGCGGTGAGGAGGTCGAGGTCGTGGCACTCACCGAGGAGGCCTTCGACGGGGTCGACGTCGCGATGTTCGACGTACCCGACGAGGTCGCCGAGCGGTGGGCGCCCGTCGCCGCCGCGCGGGGCGCGGTGGTGGTCGACAACTCGGGCGCGTTCCGGATGGACCCGGACGTGCCGCTCGTCGTCCCCGAGGTAAACCCGCACGCCGTGCGGAGGCGTCCGCGCGGGATCGTCGCCAACCCGAGCTGCACCACCCTGTCGATGATCGTCGCACTGGGCGCGCTGCACGCCGAGTTCGGACTGCGTGAACTGGTGGTCTCCTCGTACCAGGCGGTCAGCGGCGCCGGGCACGCGGGCGTGCGCACCCTGCGCGAACAGCTCTCCCTGGTGGCCGGTACGGAGCTGGGGACCCACCCCGGTGACGTACGGCGGGCCGTGGGGGACAACACCGGGCCGTTCCCGGAGCCGGTCGCGCTGAACGTCGTACCGTGGGCCGGGTCCCTGCGCGAGGACGGCTGGTCCTCGGAGGAGATGAAGGTCCGGGACGAGTCCCGCAAGATCCTCGACCTTCCCTCCCTGCCCGTGGCGGTCACCTGCGTACGCGTCCCGGTGGTCACCACGCACTCCCTCACCGTGCACGCCCGCTTCGAGGGCGAGGTCACCGTCGACAAGGCGCGCGAGATCCTCGCCACGGCGCCCGGCGTGGTCCTGTTCGACAACCCGGCCGCGGGGGAGTTCCCCACCCCCGCCGACGTCGTCGGCACCGACCCGACCTGGGTCGGGCGGGTACGGCGGGCCCTGGACGACCCCACCGCGCTGGAGCTCTTCGTGTGCGGGGACAACCTGCGCAAGGGGGCGGCGCTGAACACCGCTCAGATCGCCGAACTCGTGGCGGTTGAACGGTAAAAAGTTCTGGATCGCACAGGATTCGTTTGTAGGATCTGTGTAAGTCTTGTGAGCCGGTTTCCCGGTCGGACCCCCCTCTTGATCAGGCCGTTCCGGCGGCAGAGGATTGAACGAGGTCCGTACGAGTCTTGTACGAGGATTCACCTCCCCGTTCTCCGCAACCGCGCGGAGGGCGGGGAGCGTCTTTGCGGTCGCCCTTACCGGGGGGCGTGGGGGCGATGCTCTCCGGACGTGGGGACGTCCGGAACCGGACGTGGGGACGTCCGTTCACATGGGATACAGGGGAAGAGCGGGACGCATGAGGGCATTTGACGCGCTGTCGGTGGTGCTGCCTGACGCGGGCGGGCGGTCGGCCGCACCGGCCGCCGCAAAAGTGACGCCCGGCACGTACAACCCTTACGAGGGGAAGCGTGTCCAACTGGCGTGGCTGAGGTACTCGACTTCACAGCGCCGCGCGGCACGGCCCTACGGCCGCCCCGCCAGGCTCGCCGACCCCGCATGCCCGGCGCGTCCGGCGGCGGCATGCCGGTGATCGCGCCCATGCCCGCAGCGCGCCCCGCCCGCATACCAGGTCAGCGTGACGGCACCGACGACGTCGTGGCGGCCGGCACCACCGTCGACCATCTCACCGAGACCTACCGCGCGCACTACCGCTCGCTGCTGGGTCTCGCGGCACTCCTCCTGGACGACACCGCCTCCTGCGAGGACGTCGTGCAGGAGGCGTTCATCCGCGTCCACTCGGCCCGCAAACGCGTCCGGGACCCGGAGAAGACCCTGGCCTACCTGCGCCAGACGGTCGTCAACCTGTCCCGTTCCGCGCTGCGCCGCCGCATCCTCGGCCTCAAGCTGCTCTCCAAGCCCATGCCCGACATGGCGAGCGCGGAGGAGGGCGCCTACGACCAGCTGGAGCGCGACTCGCTGATCAAGGCGATGAAGGGCCTCCAGCGCCGTCAGCGCGAGGTGCTGGTGCTGCGCTACTTCGCGGACATGACGGAGGCGCAGGTCGCCGAGACCCTGGGCATCTCGCTGGGCTCGGTGAAGGCGTACGGCTCACGCGGTATCGCGGCGCTGCGGCTGGCCATGGAGGCGCCGGCATGAGCGAGGGCAAGGACGCGCGGGGCGAGGAGCGCGGGCCGGAGGGCTCGCGTCCGTCCGAGGCCGCGCGGGAGTCCGAGGGCGTGCCCGCGCCCGAGGACGTACGGGAGACCGGCGACGGGAACGAGCCGGAGCACACGCACGCTGGGAACGGAACTGTGAACGACGGCCTGGACGAACAGGGCTCCGAGGGGCTCGACGCGGACGAGCTGGCACTGCGCACCCTGCTGCACCGGGCGGTGCGGGAGGTGGAGCCGGGCGACGGCACCCTGGACTATCTGCGCCGGGCCGTCCCCGCCCGCCGGGCCCGCAAGCGCCAGGCCCTCGTCGGCGTGGCCGCCGCCGCCCTCTTCCTCGGCACCGCCGTCCCCGCCCTCGTCCACGTCTCCGGTGTCACCGGCTCCGACGCCGACCCCTCCGCCGTCGGCCACGCCGCGCAGGCGCAGGGCGGCACCGGCCAGGGCAAGGACCCGGAGGGCGGGGAGAGCACCGCGGGCGGCGCCTCGGACCAGGTCGAGGGGACCGACAAGGGCCACGAGAAGGAACGGGACGAGGGCGGCGCGAGCACCGGCTCCGGTACGGGTGCGACGGAGGGGGCCGACCCCTCGGCCAGCCTCGCCGCCGGGGTGCCCGCCTGCACCGCCGCCCAGCTCGGCCCGGCGACCGCGTCCAGCGCCGCCCCCGAGTCCACGGGCGCGGTCTACGGATCCTTCCGGGTCGTCAACGTCTCCACCGCGAGCTGTACCGTCGAGGGCGCCGGGAGCGTGACCCCGATCCCGCAGGGCGCGGCCGACGCCACCAAGGTGAGCTCGGCGCGGCACGTGGCGGGGGACGCGGCGGCCGGACTGCCCGACCCCTCCCTGGAGGTCGCGGAGCTGGTGCTCAAGCCGGGCGCGGCGTACGAGGTGAAGTTCGCCTGGGTGCCCTCCGAGACCTGCGCGGCTCCGGGCGACAGCACGGGCGGCGGTACCGGCGGCCCCTCGCCCGACCCGACGCCGACCGGGGACCCGACCACGACGACCGGCGCGTCCACGGGCACCGACGGCGGCGCGGTCACCCAGCTGGTCAGGGAGGACGGCACGGGGGACGGCAGCGTGGCGGTGACGTACACGTCGCCCACGGGCTCGGGCTCGGCCACCACGACGGTGAGCAACGCGTGCGCGGGCACGGTGTACTTCACGGGGCTGCTGTCGGCGGTGTGACGGGGACTGCTTCCGGCCCCCTGGTCCCTCACGGGGGCGGCTTCCGGCCCCTTGGCCTCCCGGTCCGCCGTCGGACTCAGACCGCTGACGGACTCGGCCGCCCCGGTTCCCGCTCCCCGTCCCCCTCGTTCTCGTCGTCCCCGTCCGGCACCAGGCCCAGTTCCGCGTCGCGGACGAACTCCAGCTCGCGGCGGAACAGACGGAACCACATGAAGATCACGAAGCCCACGAAGGCGAACCACTCGGCGGTGTAGCCGAGGTTCTGGAACGCCTTCAGGTCCAGCCCGGTGCCGTTCGGCGCGGTCGCCGGCACCGCCTTCATGCCGGAGTCGCCGCGGTTGAGCGTGAGCCAGGCGTCGTACACGTCGTACTCCACGAGGTTCACCAGCGACGCCGAGCTGATCGCCGCCGTCTGCCCCTCGGGCAGGCCGCCGCGGGCGCTGACGCCGTTGCTGCCCGGTGTCTCGGACGCCTGGAGCGCGCCGGTGACGGTGACCTCACCGGTGGGCGCCGCGGGTGCCTTCGCCGGGTCGGGGGTGCCGGGCAGCCAGCCCCGGACGACGGGCAGCGCCCGGCCGGTACCGGTGCGCAGCAGGGTCAGGACGTAGTAGCCGTCCCTGTCGTCCAGCTTGCGGTCGGGCACGAGCATCTGGGTGTCGTACCGGCCGCTCACCGTGGCCTGCTTGCCGGAGGTGGCCTTGGTCACGGGCAGCAGGTCGTCCAGCGGCCTGGCCGCCTCCCGCTTGTCCGTGGCGATGCGCGCCTCGGCTTCGCGGTGGTTGTCCACCCTGTCCTCGAACCGGCCCAGCTGCCAGGACCCCATGAAGACGCAGAAGGGGATGGAGAGCAGCAGGAAGACGTTGATCCCCCACCAGCGGGGCGTCAGCAGAAACCGGTACACGCCTTCAACGGTACGGGTCCGCGGGTGGTTCCCGGCCCGCGGGGTCGCCGTGTGACGGGCGGTCTCCACGCGGGGCCGGTGAAGGATCGGGAAGAAGTCGTCCACAGGCTGGGGACCTCGGCGGCGCGATGTCCTCCCGGACGGGCAGTATGGGGTCATGACTGAGAGCAACGGGTCCGACGCGCCGGGCCGGGCGGATCACCAGACCGAGCGAGTGGAACAGGGCGCGGGCATGCCCGACTGGGAGAAGCGCTTCCGGGCGCCCCGGGTGTCCCTGCCCGACTGGGCGGAGGAAGCCCCCGACCGCTCCCTGTTCGTGTCGAACGCGACGGGGACGTACGAGCTGTACGCCTGGGACCGGGCGACGGGCGAGCAGCGGCAGGTGACGGACCGGCCCAACGGCACGACGGACGGCGTGCTCTCGCCGGACGGCGAGTGGATCTGGTGGTTCGACGACAAGGACGGCGACGAGTTCGGCGTGTGGCGCCGGCAGCGGTTCTCGGGCGGCGAGGACGAGCTCGCGGTGCCGGGCCTCGACCCTTCGTACCCCGCCGGTCTCGCGCTGGGCCGGGACGGCCGTACGGCGGTCGTGGGCCGTTCCACGGACGAGGACGGTACGACGATCCACCTGGCCCGTACGGGAGAGGGGGCCGTGGAGATCTACCGGCACCGTGAGTCGGCGGGCGTCGGGGACCTCTCCCACGACGGTTCGCTGATCGCGGTGGAGCACACCGAGCACGGTGACGCGATGCACTCCGCGCTGCGGGTGCTGCGGCCCGACGGCACGACGGTCGCCGAGCTCGACGACACCGAGGGCGGCACGCGGGAACTGGGCCTGGAGGTGCTGGGCTTCGCGCCGGTGGCGGGCGACACCCGGCTGCTCATCGGTCACCAGCGGCGCGGACGCTGGGAGCCGCTGGTGTGGGACGTGGCGACGGGGGAGGAGACCGACCTCGCGCTGGAGCTGCCCGGTGACGTGAGCGCCGAGTGGTGTCCGGACGGCACGGGGCTGCTCATCGTGCACGGCTTCGAGGCCCGTGGCGAGCTGTTCCGCTACGACCTTGCCGGGCGCCGGCTGGTGGAGATCCCCACCCCGCGCGGCGCGGTCTCGGGTGCGACGGCCCGGCCCGACGGCAGCGTGGAGTACCTGTGGTCGTCGGCGGCCCGGCCGCCGGAGGTGCGGTCCACGGCGGGCGGAGTGGTCCTCGACCCGCCCGGGATGAAGTCGCCCGGGTCGGTCCCGGTGGAGGACGTGTGGGTGGAGGGGCCCGGCGGCCGTATCCACGCCCTCGTCCAGAAGCCGGCCGGCGCGAGCGGTCCGCTCCCCACGGTCTTCGACATCCACGGCGGCCCCACCTGGCACGACAGCGACTCCTTCGCGGCCGGCCCGGCCGCCTGGGTCGACCACGGCTACGCGGTGGTCCGCGTCAACTACCGGGGCTCCACGGGCTACGGCCGCGCCTGGACCGACGCACTGAAGCACCGGGTGGGACTGATCGAGCTGGAGGACATCGCGGCGGTACGGGAGTGGGCGGTCACCTCCGGTCTCGCCGACCCGGCCCGGCTGATCCTCACCGGCGGCTCCTGGGGCGGCTACCTCACCCTGCTCGGCCTCGGTACGCAGCCCGAGGCGTGGGCGCTGGGCATCGCGGCGGTACCGGTCGCCGACTACGTCACGGCGTACCACGACGAGATGGAGGCGCTGAAGGCGATGGACCGCACGCTGCTCGGCGGCACCCCGGAGGAGGTCCCCGACCGCTTCGAGGCGTCGTCGCCCCTCACCTACGTCGACCGGGTCAAGGCCCCGGTCTACATCTCGGCGGGCGTCAACGACCCCCGCTGCCCCATCCAGCAGATCGAGAACTACGTCAAACGCCTGGAGTCCCGCGACGCCGTCCACGAGGTCTACCGCTACGACGCGGGCCACGGCTCCCTGGTGGTGGACGAACGCATCAAACAGATCCGCCTGGAACTCGACTTCGCGTCAAAGCACCTCCCCACCTGACCCCACCACGACCAGCCGAGCCGCCGGGGCCGCCCCAACTGCGGGCGGACGTGCCGCTGGGGCGGCGCCCACCCTCCAGCGACTGCAGGGCATGCCTGTGCCTCATGGCTGCGGGCAGTCGTGCCTCCCCCAGTGCCTGAGGGCCTGGGGGGTGCCCCCCAGGGGCGGCACGGGTGGGCGCCGGGGGTGCCCCCTCTGGGGAGGCACCCCCGCAGGCGCGGGCAAGCGAAGCCCACCCGGCCCGGCGGCAGCGCAACGGCACCCCCGCAGGCGCGGGCAAGCGAAGCCCACCCGGCCCGGCGGCAGCGCAACGGCACCCCCGCAGGCGCGGGCAA